>JAYTCO010000169.1:0-1991 GCA_043736415.1 Ferruginibacter sp.
AAATACCGGCTTGGTACGACGAAGAAGGAAATTTTTATGTTGCGGAAAATCTGGACGCATTGCATATTTCACAACCCGCAACCCGTAACCTAAAACTTACTCAGGATGAAGATTGTCTTGATACGTGGTTTTCTTCATGGCTGTGGCCAATGGAAGTTTTTAAAGGAATTAGCAAACCAAATAATGCAGATGTAAACTATTATTACCCAACAACGACGCTTGTTACAGGGCAGGACATTATTTTCTTTTGGGTAGCAAGAATGGTAATGGCCGGTTATGCTTTTAAGCAAGAATTGCCTTTTAAAGATGTTTATTTTACCGGCATGGTACGGGATAAACAAGGCAGAAAAATGAGTAAGCAATTGGGAAACTCACCAGATTTACTTGGCTTGATTGATCAATACGGTGCAGATGCAGTTCGGTTTGGAATAATGATAGCATCGCCCGCAGGAAATGATATTTTATTTGAAGAAAGCGCATTGGAACAGGGACGAAATTTTAATAACAAAATGTGGAATGCGTTGAAGTTGGTGAAGATGTGGGAGGGAAGAATAGTGGGAAGTGATAAATTAGAAGTTGTAAGTGATGCAAATGCTATTAACTTAGAACCTACAACTTACAACTTTGCCTCAAAGTGGTTCGAAAACAGATTAAACGAAGTGAGATTAGAGGTGAACGAAATGCTGAACCAGTTTAAATTAAGTGAGGCATTAAAAGTTATTTATTCTCTGATTTGGGATGACTTTTGCAGCTGGTATTTAGAGTGGGTGAAGCCGGGTTTTGAACAACCAATTGATAAAACAGTTTATGACAAAACGGTAAGTTTTTTTACACAATTGATGGAACTGTTACATCCTTTTATGCCCTTTGTTACAGAAGAAATTTACCATTTATTAGAAAAAAGAAGTGATGACCTGTGTGTTAAGGTTACAGTAGATAATTCTATTATTGACAGCAGTATTTTGAAAGAAGGAGCATTATTAAAAAATATTATTTCGGGGCTTAGAGATGTGCGAAATAAAAACCAAATCAAACCAAAAGAAAAAATAAAACTGCACATAGATACGAGTGAAAATGATGTGTACAAAAGCATAGAAAGTATTCTTGCAAAGCAGGTAAATACTGAGTCTATCACTTATGTAAAAGATGCTGTAACAGGAACAATAACCACTGTGATTGGGAAAGATAAATTTTATATAGAAACGGAGCAGCCACTAAATTTAGCCGGACAACAGGAAGATTTGGAAAAAGAATTAACCCATCTAAAAAGCTTTTTAATAAGTGTTGAAAAGAAACTGGGCAATGAAAAATTTGTAGCCAATGCAAGGCCCGAAGTATTGGCCTTGGAGCAAAAGAAAAAAGCAGAAGCGGAAGAAAAGATGAAGATTATTGATGAAAGTTTAAAAATTATATTAAACTAAAAAACATCCATGAAAAACTTAATTATTCTTGTTCTTTTTTTGTGTTTTATTAATGTAGTTTCCTTTGGGCAAACACAAATGGAAATGAACCAGCAGGCAAGTACCAACTATAAAAAAGCTGATGCTAAAATGGCACTTATTTATAAAAAAGTACAAATGGAAACAGTGAGTGATAATGATAAAAAACTATTACTGGATGCTCAAAGAACATGGATAAAATATAAAGAAGCCCACTGTAAGTCTGCTTCTGCAAGCTATGCGGGAGGTAGTATACAACCGCTTATTTACTTTAACTGTTTAACAGAAATAACAAAGGAGAGGATTAAACAGCTAAATATTTATTTAGGAATTAATTAAACATTAATAAAACCGCGTGTTAAAATATTTTATGCAGTTTTTTTATGCTTAGAATCTAATTAAATTGTAGGATGAAATTATTTACAAAACTTGTTTTACTATTATTACTTTTATCATGTGCAGATTCCTTTGCACAGAAACCTAAGCCAGCTAAACCTGCAGCATTTGTAAAATTTAAAGTACCGAAACTTACCACAATGCTTGGTAATTTTA
>JAYTCO010000170.1:0-1991 GCA_043736415.1 Ferruginibacter sp.
ACATTGCTGCTGCGGCTAAACCATTTAAAACGCTGGTGAATTATTACATCGTGCACTAAAAAATAAGCAAAACCGTACATAGCAATTCCGAAACCAATAGAAGCGGTAATATAATGTTGATTTTGTAACCCGAGCATAATACATAGCCAGCTTGGCACGGCAAAAATTAAAAAAAACGCATCATTTTTTTCAAAAAGTGAGCCATGTGGGCGGTGATGGTCTTCATGCAAAAACCACAAAAAACCATGCATTACATAGCGGTGTGTTGCCCATGTTATACCTTCCATTAAAAAGAAAGTTGCAAATGTTATTAATAAATATATAATCAGGTTCATAAAAAAGTTCGTATTAACATAAAAAACATCATCATTATCATCAGCAAATTTACCGCAAAAATATTTTTCTTTTCGAATTTTAAGAAAGTAAAAACACTCATTAGTCCTAAACTTATAATAAACCAGCACAGGTAATTATAGGTTGGAATTTCTCCGTTGCCGAGCCATTGCCAGTAACCAAGTTTTATTGCGGCAGGCTCTAAAATCCAATCAAAAAAAACAGCAAGCATGGCACCATCAGATATTACAGAAAAAAAACGTACTGCCGGTGAAGGAGCACCCGTCATGGTTTCCAGATTTGCTGATATTTTTTCTAAAAACCGATGAACTGTAATACCGCTGCAGTAAATTATAATAAACCAGTTGAAACCAATTACAACCGGCACATTTTTAAAACTTAAGCCAAGCGTTGTTCCGTAAGCATATTCCCCAAATAAATAACCGGTAGAAGTCCCAATAATTTCGACTGCAATACCCGTGGTAAAACAAACCGCAATAAAAATAATAAAAACCCAATTAATTTTTTGCTGTGTGTAAAGCAAAAGTCCAAACATCAACAAAAGATTAAAAGGCGTGGCGGCTGTAAAAAATTCTTTGTTGAAAAACATTCCTACAAACCCAATAACGTGAAAAAAAATGGCCAGCGCAGTTGCGATCTGTGTTCTGCTTTTAAGCATGTACCGTTCTGTCATTTTTAATATCATGCTTTACAAGATCACTTACAATTTTTGCACTTTTTAAACACAGTGGAATACCCCCGCCGGGATGTACGCTGCCTCCGCAACAATATAAGTTTTTAATACGTTTTGAAAAATTTGGATGACGAAGAAAAGCTGCAATTTTAGAGTTAGAACTTGTGCCATACAATGAACCTAAATAAGAACCTGTGTTTGCTTCAAGAGATTGTGGGTGCAAAAATGTTTCTGTTACAATATGTGAGGCGATATCTGTTTTTAAAATGCGGTTTAATTTTGAAATAATATACTGCTTTGCATTGTTTTTTACAACTTCTACATCATAAGTATTTGATGCAGGTACATTTATCATTACAAACCAGTTTTCGCAACCATTCGGAGCTTGTTCTTTTTCTATTTTACTTGTAACATTTATATAAATTGTAGGATCGCTGTATAATTTTTTACTGTCAAAAATATTGTGAAATTCGGCTGAATAATCTTCGCTAAAAAAAATATTGTGTAACTCCAATTGAGGAAAAACAGTATCGATACCCCAGTAAAAAACAAGTGCGCTGCTGCTTCTTTCCTGCTTTAATATTTTTTTTGCTTTTATACTATTGCTAAGTAAATTTTTATAGGTAAAATAAACATCGCTGTTGCTTACCACAACATCAGCAATGATATTTTCATTGTTTACTACAATGCCTACCGCAATATTATCTGGACAAATTATTTTTTGCACTTCTACATCAAAACAAAATTCAACTCCTTTTTTAATTGCTAATCTATACAATGCATTGGTAATATTTATCATTCCGCCATGCGGATAATAAGCACCTTCTGTTTGTTCTAAATGTGGAATCAGGCTTAACATGGCAGGAGCTTTATAAGGGTTGCTGCCATTGTATGTTGCAAAACGGTTAAATATCTGTTGCGTTTCTTTTGCCTGAAAACCTTTATTGTATTCGTTTAAAGATTT
>JAYTCO010000171.1:0-1990 GCA_043736415.1 Ferruginibacter sp.
CTTGGTATTTCGGTAATGGACAAACCAGCAACAGTGCAATTCCAAGTATTACTTTTACAGCGGGTACTTATATTGTAAAACTTGTGGCAGTGTTTAATAATTCTGCATTAGAAACTACTCAAACAATTGTTGTAAACCCGGGTGTTACAGCAAATCTTACTGCTAACAGGAGCTATATTTGTAAGCCTGATACGGTGAGTTTTAATTGTCTTACCGGTGCGCCGAATGCAAAATTTCAATATAGGTTTGGCGATAGCAGTCCGTTAGTGGTAAGTAACAGCAGTCATATTACCCATAGTTTCACAAATTTTGGTACATTCAACACAAGCGTAAAGGTTACCAACACTTTTGGATGTACGTATTCAGGCAATTCTTTAGTACAGGTAAAGCTTCCCCTTATTAATTCAACTGTGACTCCAATAAATGGCTGTGCTCCCGCCAACGTAACTTTCGAGGGCACAACAGTTGATGTTCCTTTAGGTAGTAAAGTTATAAATTATGCATGGTCGTTTGGCGATGGTTCAGCAATAAGCAATACAACCAGTTCAGGTACAACACATCTTTATTCAACCGCCGGAAACTTTAATCCTGTCTTAACCATCACAACGCAGGAAGGCTGTACCAATACGTTTACGTATCCGTCCATTTTCTTTGGTTTAGCTCCAAGTATTTTGGAGGCGTCTCCGGATAAATCGATTTACTGTGGCAATGAAACAGCTAAATTTTCTGTAAAATCAGACTTCGCTTCTAAGTATAAATGGGAGTATGGTGATGGGGCACAGGAATTTTTAAACGACGAAACGTCAAGCCATAAATATAGTTCGCTTGGCATCAAAAAAGTAACAGTAACACCAATCAACAATGATTGCGCAGGACAGGCTTACAGCTTTACAATAAATATTATTGGTGTTATAGCCCTTTACAATTATGCAAATTCCTGCACAATCAAAAATAAATTTAATTTTACAAATACCTCTTTGGGCAATCAAAGTTTTAAGGAGTGGACTTTTGGCGATAGCAGTGCAAGTGTTTTTACTACAAATGCCACACATACGTTTCCGATATCCGGTGCTTTTAACAGCAGATTAATAATTGCTGATGACAGCACAGGATGCAGAGACACTATCGGATATCCCATATTTACAGCAAATCCAACACTTCTAAATCCAGACACTTTTTTGTGCAGAAAATCATCAACGAAATTTTCGGTTTCAAATAATTATAGTAATACCAATTTAACGTACAGCTGGTCGGCTTTGGGTCTGCAAAATATTATTTCTCCTACACCATATTTTATAAGAGCAGATAGTTTTGGCAACTTCGATAGAAATTATGTAATCTTAGAAAACGGTCCACAATATTGTCCAGATACAATTCGCTTAAATAAATCAGTTAGAATAGGTGGTCCTAAAATTAGTTATATCACTGATTCTACATCTTGCGCAAAAAACGATTTTATAATAACCAACACTTCAAAACCCTACTTAGCAAGCGACACCATAAAAAAATGGGCTTGGACATTTGGTATACCCGGTTTAAGTGATACTGCATATCAGCCCGCACCATTTGTTTATCACGCTGAAGGCGATTATTCTATAACATTAATAGCAAAAGACAAGAATGAATGCATTGATACCCTTATAAAAGATGTAGTCGTAAAGGAATCTCCTTTTTTGCGCATTTTTCCACGAACTGCTCAAATTTGTGCCGGACAAACAATAACATTAACCGGCTACCACACCGACACTCTTAAATGGGCACCGGCAAGCATGGTAACCTGTACAACTTGTGATACAACCTTTACAACTCCGGTTAACAGCACAAAAATTTATGCTATTGCAACCAATGAAAATTGCTCGCTTAAAGACAGTTCCATCTTAACAGTTTTTCCCAAATTTACTGCGGTTGTAACGCCAAATTTAGTTGCCACATGTATAAATAATAAAGAAACATTATCGGTGAGTCCTTCCAATAAAAAAATTGTATGGTC
>JAYTCO010000172.1:0-28663 GCA_043736415.1 Ferruginibacter sp.
GGAAAAGAAAGAAAATACAAAAAATAATAATACTCAGGCAGATATTTCTCTTCCTTTTCCGGTTAATACCGCAGACGAATTATTGCACTGGTGCCGCAAAACAGGCATGTCAATACATGAGGTTGTTATGGAAAATGAACATGCCTGGAGAAGTGAAAAAGATACAAAGAAAGGGTTGCTGGAAATTTGGAGGATAATGAAAGAATGCATGTACAGGGGTTGCCACACACAGGGCTATTTGCCTGGTGGTTTAAATGTGAATCGCCGTGCTTTTGATGTAAATAAAAGGTTATTGCAAAATAAAACTTATACCAATTACAATGAATGGCTTGAGAAAATTTTAGCAGGGGGTCATCGTTTTAATTATATATTGGATTGGGTAAGTTGCTTTGCACTTGCCGTGAATGAAGAAAATGCATCTTTCGGGCGGGTAGTAACAGCACCAACAAATGGCGCAGCCGGTGTTATACCTGCAGTACTTCAATATTATATTATTTTCTGCGACGGAAATGATGATGAGAAAATTATAAACTTTTTATTGACTGCTTCAGAAATCGGTAGCATTTTTAAAAAAGGTGCAACCATTTCTGCAGCAATGGGAGGTTGCCAGGCCGAAATTGGTGTGAGCAGTGCTATGGCAGCTGCTGCACTAACAGAAAGCCTTGGTGGTACGCAAAGGCAAGTTTTAATGGCCGCAGAAATTGCTATGGAACACCACCTCGGTATGACCTGTGATCCTATAGGAGGATTGGTACAGATACCATGTATAGAAAGAAATACAATGGGGGCAATAAAAGCTATAACTGCCTGTCAGCTTGCTTTACAGAGCACACCTGATTTTGCAAAAGTAAGTTTGGATGGTGTAATAAAAACAATGTGGGATACTGCTTTAGATATGAACAGTAAGTACAAAGAAACTGCCGACGGCGGGCTTGCAGTTAATATTCCTATAAGTTTAAGTGAGTGCTGAGGGGAGGGATTGGGACTTGGTTTTTGGGAATTAGGAATTGATTATTTGCACTAGGCCAAAATAACATCAATTTCTTTTGGCCCAAATCTTTCGTCTTTGATCTTTTGTCTTGTGTCTAACTTCTTACAGCCCATAATTCCTTTTTAAATCCCTGTCGTTTTCTCTTGTTTTAATTGTATCTCTTTTATCAAAATTTTTCTTGCCTTTACCAAGACCAATATCCATTTTTGCAAATCCCTTTTCGTTTATAAATATTTTGAGAGGAATAATACTGTAACCTTTTTCTTTGCTTTTTTCTTCCAGTTTTTTCAGTTCCTTTTTGTTAAGCAATAATTTTCTTTCCTGCAGCGGTTCGTGGTTTGCGTACGTACCAAATTTATATTCAGAAATGTGCAGACTTTTTACATACAATTCTCCTCGGTCAAAAATGCAATAGCTGTCATTAAAACTTGCTTTGCCGGTTCGTAAAGATTTTATTTCAGTACCTGCCAACACAATTCCTGCGGTATATGTTGCTTCAAAAAAATATTCGTAGTAAGCTTTTTTATTATTCAGTTCCACTTTGCTGTTTTGTCAAAGATAAAAAACTAACCTTTAAGTTTATTTATTAGAATTTATGATGCAATAAATTTTATATTAGCAGATGAAATACACAACCGAAACAGGAAATTTTTTACTCCGATTGAATCCTTTGCAAAGAATATTATTAAGCGTGTTCATTGCAGGAATTATCTTTTTTATAATTAAAAAATTTAATAATAATAATTTATTGGATATCATTTCAACCTGGTGTGCATTTGCTTTTAGTTATGTTCTCACCTCATGGATAGTAATGTTTACACGTAAACTAGAGCAAATAAAAAAAATGGCAAAGCAGGATGATGGTTCCAGAATCTTTGTTGTAATATTTACAATTGTAGCCTCGTTTGCAGCAATGGTTACTGTTTTATTACTGGTCATCACATCAAATGCGGCAGTTCAGAACAAAATGTCCACAATTTTAATGTGTTTTTTTTCTGTTCTTCTTTCGTGGACACTCGTACATACTATTCTTACTTTTCATTACGCACATCTTTATTATGATGACGATGAAAAAGGATCCAAACAATTTAGGGGAGGTTTAATATTTCCTTCGCAGGACGCACCTGATTATCTTGATTTCGCCTATTTTTCTTTTGTTATTGGAATGACGTTTCAGGTTTCTGATATTCAAATTACAGACAAAAAAATAAGGAGACTTGTTCTACTGCATGGTTTAATCTCTTTCATCTTAAACACATTTGTAGTAGCTCTTACAGTAAATTTTATTGCAGGGTTAAGTAAATAAATAACAGGATAAAGTAGTTTTATATAAAAAAAAGCTCCCATTTAATGTAACAGGAGCTTTTTTTAATTTTTAAATATGATCAGCAGATCAGCTAATTTATTTTTTAAGTTATTTCTGTGAATGATAAAATCAAGAAAACCGTGTTCTAATAAAAACTCACTTCTTTGAAACCCTGCAGGTAAATCTTTTTTTATTGTTTCTTTAATTACTCTTGGTCCTGCAAAACCAATTAATGCCTGAGGTTCACCACAAATAATATCTCCTAACATGGCAAAAGATGCTGTAGTGCCACCAAAAGTTGGGTCTGTGCACAAAGAAATAAAAGGAATTTTTGCTTCTGCAAGCTGGTACAGTTTGCCGGATGTTTTGGCAAGTTGCATTAATGAGAATGCGCTCTCCATCATACGTGCACCGCCGCTTTTATTAATAATCATAAATGGAATACGGTGTTGCATGCAATAATCACAGGCTCTGCTTATTTTTTCACCCATTACACTGCCCAAGCTTCCACCGATAAATTCAAAATCCATACATGCAATAACAAGTTCATGTTCTTTTACCTTACCATGTGCAACAGTAATTGAATCGTGAATATCTGTTTTTTTGTACGTGTCTTCAAGGCGTTTTCCGTATGGTTTTAGATCAACAAATCCTAAAAGATCTTTTGATTTTATGTTGGCAAAAAGTTCTTCATGCAAACCATCATCAAATATGATATCGAAATATTCTGCACTGCCTATTCTGTGGTGATAATCGCATTTTGGACATACATAATTATTTTCTTCCAGATCAGTCACGGTGCAAGTGTATTTACACTCGGGGCATTTTTCCCAAAGACCTTCAGGTGCATCCTTTTTATCTTTTGTTGATGTAAGTATTCCTTTTTTAATTCTTTTAAACCAGCTGCTTTTATGAATGCCACCTTCTTCTGTATTACCTGAAAGTATGGCATCAAAATCTTCTTCTTTCTTCATTTATTTTAATTTTAAAGGGATTTAATCCCAAAAAAAATTGAAAATCATTTTACAATTTTTTTTATTGCTTTATGCATTTCTATTAATGCAATTCAAATCATCGAAAGCAATTTCCAATCTTTTAATAAAACTCTCTTCACCTTTTCTTAACCAAACCCGTGGGTCGTAATGTTTTTTATTTGGAGAATCAGCGCTCTCAGGGTTTCCTAACTGACCTTGCAAATAGCCCTCATTTTTTTTATAGTTTTCCAAAATTCCATCCCAGAAAGCCCATTGCAAATCTGTATCTATATTCATTTTAATAGCACCGTAACCTATAGCCTCTCTTATTTGATGTTGTGGAGAACCGCTACCACCGTGAAATACAAAGTAAACAGGCTTGGGTCCGGTCTTAAATTCTTTTTCAATATAGTCCTGACTGTTTTTTAAAATTACAGGAGTAAGCTGTACGTTACCGGATTTGTAAACACCGTGTACATTACCAAAAGCTGCCGCAATGGTAAATAAATTTCCAACCTTACTTAATTCTTTGTAAGAGTAAGCAACATGTTCCGGTTGCGTGTATAATTTTTCATTATCAACATCGCTGTTGTCAACCCCGTCTTCTTCTCCGCCGGTAACTCCTAATTCAATTTCAATGCTCATACCCAACGGCGCCATACGCTTATAAAATTCTACGGATGTAGCAATGTTTTCTTCAATAGGTTCTTCAGATAAATCGAGCATATGTGAGCTAAAGAGTGGTTGTCCTTTTTCTTTGTAAAACTGCTCACCGGCATCTACCAAACCGCTAATCCATGGAAGCCATTTTTTTGAGGCATGATCTGTATGTAACACAACAGGAACGCCATAATATTTAGCAACATTGTGTATGTGCAACGCACCTGATATTCCGCCTGCGATGTTTGCCTGTAAATGATCGTTTTGCATTCCTTTACCTGCTATGAATTGTGCACCACCGTTTGAAAATTGAATGATAACCGGAGAATTTACTTTTGCAGCGGCTTCCAACGTTGCATTGATGGTGTTTGTACCTATTGTATTTACTGCCGGCAAGGCAAACTGGTTGTCTTTTGCGTCGTTGTATAAAGCTTCTAATGCTGCGCCGAATAAAACGCCTGAACCATATTTACTCATAAACTGTTTTTTTACAAATGTATGAAAGTACATTCATTAATTACTTTCAACCAACAGCGTGTTTTTCACTGACTTCGGTGAGCAAATTATTAAAATATGCAGGCATATATTTCATCCTGCTACCATACCAGCTAAACATTTCTCCATCTGCCAATAATATTTTAGTATCGGGCAAATACGCCTGTATTTCTGTAATGTGTTTTTGTTTAAAAGGGTAGGGTTCAGATGAGAGTAAAATCAATTGAGGGTTAGCTGATATTATATCTTGCAAAGTGACTTGTGGATACCTTTTGTGATGACTAAATATATTTTGCAAACCAAGTCTGCTCATCATATCATTTATAAAAGTATCTCCACCAACAGTCATGTAAGGATCTTTCCAGATAAAATAGGCGGTTTTAATTTGCTGAAATGGTTTTTGAATTAGATTGAAACCTTTTTGAATAGCCTTTGTGAGTTGAATCGCTTCTGTTACTTTTGAAGTAATTTTTCCAACATCTTCAATCATTTTTATTGCTTCATCATAATTATTAACATCGGTAAGATAAACAGGGAAAAGGCTGGCTAAAATTTCTATCTGTTCTTGCGTATTCTCTTCTTTGTTAGCAATAATTAAATCCGGTTGCAAACGCTTTATTTTTTCTATCTGTAGGTTTTTTGTGCCACCTATTTTTTCTTTTGTTTGATACCACTGAGTTGGATGAATACAAAATTTTGTAATGCCAACAGTTTCCTTTGTAAGATTTAGATCATAAAAAAGTTCAGAAATGGAAGGGACAAGGGAAATAATTTTTTGTGGATTGTCTGAGGCGGTTTTTGTAAGAAACATCTATAAAAATACACACTGAATTTTAATAAAAAAAAATTCCAACATGCTTTGCATAAACAAAGCACGATGGAAGTAATGTTTTTGTACCAACGATACACACCCGGTTTCACGGAGAGATTTTAAATCTGAATTTTTTATTCAGTTAAATAATATCCCGATTTCAGTGGTTTGGTTTTTCGCTATCATCGCCGTGGTTAGCAGCATAAGCTTTTTTTTAGGATTTGTGTTTTTTACAGGATTAAGATTCAATTGGTTTTTTGCTTTGTGCTGTCGCTGGCAGTTTAAGCAGGTAATGGATTTGGTTTTCAATTTTTGCTATCATCGCTTTTTACAGCATAAGCAGGATATTTGGATAATTGGTTTTGCTATCATCGCTTTTTACGGCATAAGCAGGATATTTAGGTTTTCATAGGAATAAGAACGTAAATTATTTTTCTTTAATTAATAAAAAAGTCATTTTTTGTTTTGCAGAGGTATTCAAAGATCTTAAAATAGAAGTCGATTGATATTGAATTTTAAAGTTTTTCTATTTTTTTTAAAAGGATATTAGAAGAACTTATTTGGCTTTTTCATGATTCTTGGATTGTGATTGATAACTTATCTCTATCAATCAACTTCTTAAACAAAGATGCAGTCTTTTACAAGTGTACACAAGAGCAAATCTTCTCTATTATTAAAATGAAGTAAATACATACCAAAAAGTAGTTAAGCAATAATTTATAAGTATTTGATACAATAAAAATTATCGTAAAAATACTTACCCAGCTTGTAGAAATAATACAACAGAAAATGCCACAATTATAAAAATGTGGCATTAATACTATAAAAAAACAGTCAAATGGCAAATCGTAAAATACCCAAACTTTATTTAGAAAGACTTTGAATGATATCGTATTTTGTTACAATGTGCAAAGAACCGCTATCATCCTTACTAATTACCGCACCGGTTTCTTTTGAAATATAACTGCTTAAACGCTCAACAGGCATATCAAATGAAACCATAGGATATGGCTTTTCCATTACAGTCTCTATTAAATTACCTTTTAGCTCGGGATTGTTTAAAATTTTATCAAACAAACCGTTTGCTGATATTGATCCTATATTTTCATCAAAATTGTAAACTGGAATATTTTCAATATCATATTTTTTCATTAAGTTTATTGCTTCTAAAACGGTTTGAGAAGGTGTAACGGTTATTATTTTTTGTGTACCCCGACCATTAACAAGGTCTTTAAATGTTTTTACTTCTAAAAAACCTCTTTCCATCATCCATTGGTCATTATATACTTTACCAATATATCTGCTGCCATGGTCATGAAAAATACAAACTACCACATCATCTTTTTTAAGCTGGCTTTTTAGTTGCATTAAACCCTGCAAACAGCTTCCACAGCTATATCCACCAAAAATACCTTCTTCTTTTGCAATTCTTCTTGCCATTACAGCACCATCTTTATCTGTAACCTTTACAAATTCGTCTATATACTGCATATCATAATTCTGCGGTACAAAATCTTCACCAAAACCTTCACTGATATAAGGATACACTTCTTTTTGATCCAGTTCTCCAGTTTCAAAATATTTTTTTAGCAAAGAACCATAACTGTCAATTGCCCATACTTTAATGTTTGGATTTTTTTCTTTTAAATATTTACCTGTTCCTACTATTGTTCCACCCGTACCTGTAGCAACCACCAAATGCGTAACTTTTCCTTCTGTTTGTTGCCAAATTTCAGGACCTGTCTGTTCATAATGTGCATCTCTGTTTGCCAGGTTATCGTATTGATTTACGTACCATGAGTTTGGAACCTCTGTAGCCAGCCTTTTCGAGACAGAATAATAGGAGCGTGGATCTTCGGGCTCTACATTGGTTGGGCAAACAATTACTTCTGCACCAACTGCTTTAAGTATATCTGCTTTTTCTTTAGACTGTTTATCTGTAGTTGTAAAAATACATTTGTACCCTTTTATGCATGCGGCTAAAGCCAAACCCATTCCCGTATTACCACTTGTGCCCTCTATAATTGTACCTCCGGGTTTAATTTTACCTTCTTTCTCAGCAACCTCTAACATTTTTAAAGCCATTCGGTCTTTAATGGAATTACCGGGGTTAAAATATTCAACCTTTGCTAAAACGGTACATGGCAGGTCTTTCGTTATTTTATTTATTTTAATAAGGGGTGTATTGCCAATAGTTTCCAGTATATTATTAAGCCACATATTTTTGTTTTTAGGCGGCAAAGTTAGGCATATAATCTTTCAGCATTTTGGTGTTTCGTAAAGTGTAGAATAATATCTCAAAAATTTTCATTTAAGAATTACTTTTTTTGCTTTACTGTTCACAGATCTTTGTAATATAATAAAATCCGTATTCCAATTATCCCTTGATTAAAAACCCAAGTATCCCTGTGAAAATTGATAAGAACCTTAATTGACCTTACCGTTTTCATAAAATTTAGAAAGCCTCTTTTCAGAGGCTTTCTTTCGTTAAAACAACTTTTTATTTAATAATTTCCAATGCTTTTTTTATAAAAGGATCATCTTCATTCAGGCTTTCAAAATATCCTTCAGTTCTAAATAATTGTCTTGCTAAAGATGATTTTAATATTTTTTCAATAGATGATTTTTCTTTTGTGTTTATAGTTGTCAGTCCTATAGAATCTTTAGCGGCCATTTTTTCAAAAAATTTCCATTGAGGTTCGTCAATTGAATAGGAGCGCACGAAAGAAAGTGAATTTTTGTAGGTAACAAATTCCTGCGAATGTTCTTTGTAATACCTGTAACCAAAATCTGCCAATGTTCCCCTGCTGTAAATTTTAGCTACAGTTAAACTTATTTTTGACGTATCTGCAGCTACAAAATAATCTGGCGATATTCCGCCTGCGGCATACAAACGTTTACCCTTGCTCGATTTATAAATTTTTGTTGTATCATTTTTTATAGAATCTGCAGAACTCATTTCTCCATTGCTGTAGCGGTTGTAAACCGAACTGTAGTAAGATTTTGTTCCGTCTTTATAACTGCGTTGTATGCTTCTGCCGATTGGCGTATAATAACGTGCAACTGTAAGTCGAAGCGCAGCACCGTTTTGTAAATCGTATTGTTCCTGAACCAAACCCTTACCAAAACTCCTGCGGCCTACTATAATTGCACGATCCCAATCCTGCAAAGCACCCATTAATACTTCACTTGCGCTTGCAGAACCTTCATCAGCCAAAATAACTAGTTTGCCCTGTTCAAATTGTCCCTGTCTTCTGCACCTGAATTCTTTTTTTGGTGAATGTAAACCCTCTGTATATGTAATCAGTTTATCGCCTTCTAAAAATTCATCTGCAACTTCAGTAGCTTCATCCAACACACCACCGCCATTTCCCCTTAAGTCAAGTACCAGGGATTTCATCCCCAATTTTTTTAAGGTAAGTAAGCTGTTCATAAACTCTTTATATGTCTGAGTACTAAACTTATTTAATTTGATGTAACCTGTTATTGTGTCTAACATGTAAGCCACATCAACGGTTATTATAGGGATATTGCCTCTACCAACTTCTGTAATAACTTGCTTACCGTTTCTTAACATCGTAAGTTTAACTGTAGACTCCACCGGACCTCTCAAAATACTTCTGATTCTGTCTGTCGTAATTTTTTTTCCTGAAATTAAACTGTCGCCTGCTTTCAGCATTATGTCGCCCGTCTTTAAACCTGCTTTATCTGATGGGCCACCAGCCAGTACATTTATTACATTTAGGCTGTCATTCAGCATATTAAATTCAATGCCTATTCCATAAAAACTGCCTTTTATTTCTTCATTTATTTGCTGAAGATCCTGAGCAGGTATGTAAGTAGAATGAGGATCAAGTTTACTTAAAATGGCTTGTATGGCAGTATCGGTGAGGCTTTTCGTATTAATAGTATCTACGTACCGGTTGTTGAGCAAATTAATTATTTCCTGTATAGATGAAGCCCTTTCTACAGAAAAAAAGCTTTTTCCCGGTATTGCATCCCGCATTTTATAGCCCATCATCATTCCAATAATCATAATAATACTAAAGAGTAACGGCAGCCAAATTTTTAAATTTTTATTCATTTATTTCAATTTCAGATAAAAAATTATCTACACGGTTTTATATTTCGGCGAAGATAATTTTTTAAGAGAATTTATGGTGTGAATGTTTTACCTTGTTTTTCTTAAATAATACATATGCCTTCAATCCTTATTGCAGACAGTGGTTCCTCAAAAACCCACTGGTGTCTCTTAACAGAAAATAAAAAAAAAATGATTAATACCCAGGGTATAAGTCCTTATTTTTTGAATGACGAATCTTTAGGCAAAATATTATCAGAAGAACTGTTGCCGAAAACCGACAACCAAAATATTGATGAAATTTATTATTATGGAACAGGCTGCAGCAACCCTGCAAATATTTCTCTCGTAAAAAGAGGTTTAAAAAAACTATATAAAAATGCTGTAATAAAAGTTGAGCATGATTTGCTTGGTGCTGCAAAATCGCTTTGTGGAAACGAAAAAGGTATTGCCTGTATTTTAGGTACAGGTTCTAATTCATGTTTTTATAACGGCAAAAAGATTGTAAAAAACAGCCCCGGGCTTGGTTTTATTTTGGGAGATGAGGGCAGTGGAACCCACCTTGGGAAAAAAGTTTTACAATATTATTTGTATAATACTTTTGATGCCGACCTAATGGATAAATTTAAAGAGAAATATCCACAAACTACATCAGAAATACTGGATAACGTTTATAAAACCGTTTTACCAAATCGTTATCTGGCGGGGTTTGTATCGTTTTTAATAGAAAACCGGGGGCATTTTATGATTGAAAATATTATAGAAGACAGTATAAATGATTTCTTTTTTAACCACGTATACAAATACAGAGAAAGCTGGAGTTTACCCATAAATTTTGTTGGAAGTGTAGCATATGGTTTTAAAGATGTGCTTGCTGAAATGTGCAGAGAATATGAAATAAAATTAGGAAACGTTATAAAAAGTCCGATGGATGGATTAATAAAATATCATAAGAATTCTGTTTAAAAAAGTAAAAGATACATTTTTTTGTTATGTATAAAAATGTTAAATTGTATTTCAAATTTTAACATTAAATCTTACTAATATGAAATTTAAAATTTTACTTCTAACAGGTTTAATTGCAGCATCGTTTGCAACCAACGCACAATCGAAAAATAAAGGTTATGCTATTACCGGCGATGGTAACAAGGATTTTATGTGGATGAATATTAGGCAAATCGATTTGTCTACAGGTAAGGTTACTAAAACAATATTTCAACGCAGTAAAACAAGTTTTTCCATGTTGAATGTTGATTCAAAAAAAACGGTAGATCAAACAGCATTTGTTGATGGAAATATTTACAACCCTTCACAATACCCAACCTCAAGTTTTGTAGCTGCAGCAGCTTATGACAGCAGATCGGATAAATTATTTTTTATTCCAATGCGTATGGGAGAATTAAGATGGATGGACGCAAATGTAAAAAATGATGCCCCACAATTTTATTCAATTGCAATCCCCGGTTACGTACCAAGTGCAGGTGGTGACGAAGCTAATAACATTACCCGAATGGTACTCGCAAGCGATGGGTATGGTTATGCTGCAACTAGCGATGGCAATCATCTTTATAAATTTACCTCCGGTAAAAAACCATCCGTAACTGATTTGGGAGCATTAATAGATGGAGAAGAAAACAAAGCTTTATCTGTTCACAACAAATGCAGCAGTTGGGGTGGCGATATGATTGCTGATGCTTTTGGGAAACTGTACATAATATCTGCTAATAAAAATATTTTTGTTATTGATATCAATTCACGCATTACAACATTTAAAGGAACAATTACAGGCTTGCCTAATAGCTACACTACAAATGGTGCTGCTGTAGATGCAGATGGAAATATTATTTTATGTAGTGCAACTGCTTTTGATGGCTATTATAAAATGGTTATGTCAGATTTTTCGGCTGTAAAAATGGAAGGTTCTGATATTATCTACAATGCATCAGATCTCGCATCCGGAAATTTATTATTACAAAAAGAAGCGGATCAGGCAAGAAATTCATCATTGTCTAAATTAATTCCTATTAAAACAAATAATGATCTTTCTCAAAACAGCATTTATCCAAACCCGGTTGTAAACAATACATTTAAAGTTTTGTTAGATGGAAACCATATGGGTGCATACACGGTTATTATTTCTGATCTTGCTGGTAGGGCATTGCAGTCAACAAAAGTTGGGTTAGTTAAAGGGCAGCACTCTCAGCAAATTACTTTACAAAATCGTCCTGTAAAAGGAACTTACATCGTAAAAGTGGTAGATGAAAAAAGCAACGAAATTCTGTCTGATAAAGTAATTATTCTTTAATAAAAATATTGGTTATTAGTACGGGGCTGCCTTTTTAGGCAGCCCATTTTTTTTATTCTACCCTTAAATTAGATTTATTTTTGAGTTTCCGTATTTAGAATCTGCACCATTATTTTTTGCAGGATATTTGTACTGTTGTTGGAAAGAAAGATAGTTATGCAGAATATTGAACCCTATTTTAACTGGCGTCATTTATACACCGCGGAAGAAGACAGAAGGTCTCCATTCTTTGATAAAGCATACAGTGAATTTGAATACACAAACCGGGTTTATAATTATTACATTCATCCTCAGTGGGATGAATTTGGATCAAACACTTTGTATTTAAAAATATTATTTGTTGATTATGATCAGCATTTTGCCATAATAGAATTATTGGGAGAGTGGAACGATGCAATAGAAAATGATGTGATGATTTTAAGAAGAAACATTACAGATTTGTTATATAAACAGGGCGTTTACAAATTTATAATTATAGCGGAAAATGTTTTAAATTTTCACAGTAGTGATGATAGTTATTACGAGGAATGGCATGAACAAATAATTGATGAAAGGGGATGGATAGTTATTTTAAATTTACCGGAACAGAGCAAGCACGATTTTAAAAAAGCAAGGATAACAAATTACCTGGAAATGTTTGAATTGTTACAATGGAGAACATTAAAACCGGAAATAACTTTTGTTTTAATTGATGAAGAAATGGGAAAAAGATTGGGCTGATTAGAACTGTTAAACAATTTATTTTTTTGCAGGTTCGGTATTTATTTTTGCGTACCCAAATCTTTCAACCGGCAGGCATGAATAATATGCATCAATGCCTAATGAAACTAGGCTCCCACTTTTTTCTATATCAATGAAACCATCATTTAATACTAGCTCTTTGTCTAAATAAACATCTTTTAAAGAACCAATAACCATAAATGTTCCATTATGTTTTATCGAAATAATTTCAACAAGTTCTAAAGCAAATTGAATGTTACTTTCAGCAACAAATGGTGCACTAAAGTTGTCTTTGTAAATAGCTGTTAATCCTGTTTCTTCAAACTCATTTATACCGGTTTCATATTTAGCGCTTGTCTGGTGAGCTTTTGAAATAAATGAAGATTGAATATGATTTATAGTAAATTGTTTTGTTGTTTCAATGTTAGCGATAGTGTGAGGACTTGCAGCAAGTGGACGGTTTATAAATCCTATTAATGCAGGGTCAGCCCCCAAGTGAATGATGTTGCTAAATATTGCAAGATTTGGTTTGTGTTCTTCATTTATAGTACCTATTAAACTTACCGGTTTAAAACCCGATAAACAGTTTACAAAATTGGCTCTGTAAAATCTGTCCCATGCTTTTATTTCGTTTATGGAGATGTAATTCATAAAATATTTTACGCAAAGTTCTTTAATAAATATAAACTGTATTAAACATTTAAAATAAAGTAAAAACTTGCAATTGCCTGACGTACTTTTGCACTGCAAAATTTTCTCAACAATATTCGCTTTATGACTTGGAAACTTTTTTTCACTTCCTCCATCGGTAAGAAATTTTTAATGGGTGCTACAGGATTATTTCTAATTACTTTTTTAATTGTTCATGCCGGAATTAATTCAATGATATTTTTTAATGATGGGGGTGAAACCTTTAACCATTGGGGTCATTTTATGGGTAGTAATTTTATTATCCGTACAATGGAAATTGGGTTAATGCTTTTTTTATTGTTACATATAGTTGAAGGATTATTGTTATGGAGGCAAAACAAAATTGCACGTCCTGTAAAATATGCAGTTACAAGAACAGACGGAAAATCCAAATGGTACAGCAAGAGTATGGGGTTGCTTGGCACGCTCATTTTGATTTTTTTAATTTTGCATTTTTATCATTTTTGGATCCCATCACGTTTCGGTGGTATGGCAAATATTCAACCCCTTGCAGAAACAACCTTGGGTCAGGAGTACAATAACCAACCGGTACATAATTTATATAAAGAGATGCAAAATGTTTTTTCAGGTAATTTAATTGTAATAATATTTTATGTGTTGGGTTGCGTATCTCTTTGCTGGCATTTAATGCATGGCTTTCAAAGTGCTTTTCAAACATTTGGTGTAAATCATAAAAGGTATACTCCGATAATTAAATCAGTTGGGGTATTTTATTCTGTCGGCATTTCATTACTGTTTGCAAGTATGCCGGTTGCATTTTATTTTGGTTGGTTAAATTAGTTTTATAATTAATTTTCTGATATAATAACATCGTAATAAACCTGTTGATGTAATTTTATAATTAACAGAAAAAAATCGCTTTATGAATTCAAAAATTCCGCAAGGAGAAATGGACAAAAAGTGGGAGGATTACAAAGGGCATGTTAAGCTTGTAAATCCATCTAACAAACGTAAGCTTGAAGTAATTGTAGTTGGTACAGGGTTGGCAGGTGCATCCGCTGCTGCATCTTTGGGTGAGCTGGGTTATAAAGTAAAAGCATTTTGTTTTCAGGACAGCCCAAGGCGTGCTCACAGCATTGCAGCACAAGGTGGAATAAATGCAGCTAAGAATTACCAGAATGATGGTGATTCTGTTTTCCGTTTATTTTATGATACCGTAAAAGGTGGCGATTACCGTTCAAGGGAAGCAAATGTTCACAGACTGGCCGAAGTAAGCACTTCAATAATTGACCAGTGTGTTGCACAAGGTGTTCCTTTTGCAAGAGAATATGGAGGTTTGCTTAGCAACCGTTCCTTTGGTGGAACACAGGTACAGCGTACCTTTTATGCTGCAGGTCAAACAGGGCAGCAACTTTTACTTGGTGCATATAGCGCTGTTGAAAGACAGGTGGCTTTGGGTAACGTAACGATGTACAGACGCCACGAAATGCAGGATGTGGTTTTAATAGATGGCGTTGCAAAAGGTATTATAGCTAGAAATCTTGTAACGGGAGAATTAGAAAGACACGGTGCACATGCAGTATTGCTTTGTACCGGTGGTTATGGTAATGTATTTTATTTAAGTACAAATGCCATGGGCAGTAATGTTACTGCTGCATGGAGAGCTCATAAAAAAGGTGCATTTTTTGGTAATCCGTGTTTTACACAAATTCATCCGACATGTATTCCTGTAAGCGGAGACCATCAGAGTAAACTTACATTAATGAGTGAAAGCTTAAGAAATGATGGAAGAATTTGGGTGCCTTTAAAGCAAGCTGATACAAGAAAGGGTTCCGAAATACCTGAAGAAGAAAGAGATTATTACTTAGAAAGAAGATACCCTGCATTTGGGAATTTGGTTCCAAGAGATGTTGCCAGCCGTGCTGCTAAAGAGCGTTGTGATGCAGGTTATGGTGTAGGTACAACAAAGATGGCCGTATTTTTAGATTTTGCAGATGCTATAAAAAGATATGGACGGATTGAAGCAGGTAAGAAAGGAATCACGGATATGCCTGAAAAAGATATTATTGCTTTGGGTAAAGATGTTGTAGCTGAAAAATATGGTAACCTATTTGAAATGTATGCGAAGATTACAGGAGAAAATCCTTACGAAATGCCTATGCGCATTTACCCTGCAGTTCATTATACAATGGGCGGGCTGTGGGTTGATTATGAGCTACAAACAACCATTACAGGATTGTACGCTTTAGGAGAAGCAAATTTTAGTGACCATGGAGCCAACAGATTAGGTGCATCTGCATTAATGCAGGGACTTGCTGACGGTTATTTTGTTATACCATATACACTTGGTAATTATCTTGCTGATGAAATTCGTAACGGTGCTGTAGATCCTAATCAACAGGCATTTTTAGATACAGAAAAATTGGTTGCAGAAAGAATAAATAAATTATTAGTTATAAAGGGTACAAAAACTGTAGAAAGTTTTCATAAGAGACTTGGAAAGATTATGTGGGATAAATGCGGCATGGCCCGTAATGCCGAAGGATTAAAACAGGCTATTGAAGAAATAAGAACCTTAAAAGCAGAGTTTTGGTCTGATGTGCGGGTGCCGGGGGAAGTAAATGAAATGAATCCTGAATTAGACAAAGCGGGTAGAGTTGCTGATTTTATTGAACTTGGAGAACTAATGTGTATTGATGCACTGGACAGAGAAGAAAGCTGTGGAGGGCATTTTAGAGAAGAGAGCCAGACGGAAGATGGAGAAGCAAAACGTGATGATGCAAATTATGCATATGTTGCTGCATGGGAAAACAAAGGAGATAGTGAATGGGCTTTGCATAAAGAAGACTTAAGTTTTGAGATTGTAAAACCTACTCAAAGAAGTTATAAATAGTTAATTGATTATAAATTTAATTAACCCTGTAAAAGTTTATTCTATATGGAACATTACCACATGAACCTCACTCTAAAAGTGTGGCGTCAAAAAAATAATAAAGCAAAAGGAAGTTTTGAAACATACAAGGTAAAAGACATCTCATCTGAAATGAGTTTTTTAGAAATGTTTGATGTGTTGAATGAACAACTAATCTTGGAAGGTAAATCTCCAATAGCATTTGATCATGATTGCAGAGAAGGAATTTGTGGCATGTGCAGTATGCATATAAATGGACAGGTACACGGACCATGGGCACAAAATACAACCTGTCAATTACACATGCGTGCTTTTAAAGATGGTGATACAATCGTTGTAGAACCTTGGCGCAGTAAGGCTTTTCCGATTGTAAAAGATTTAATGGTTAACAGGAGTGCTTTTGACAGAATAATTGAAGCTGGTGGTTATATAAGTGTAAACACAGGAAATGCAGTTGATGCTAACGCTATACCTATTGATAAAAAGAAAGCAGATGATGCGTTTATGGCAGCAGCCTGTATAGGTTGTGGAGCATGTGTTGCAACTTGTATAAATGGAAGTGCAATGCTTTTTGTAGGGGCTAAAATATCTCAGCTAGCATTACTTCCGCAGGGAGCTCCGGAAAGAGAAAGCAGAGCTTTAAATATGGTGGCACAGATGGATAAAGAAGGCTTTGGTAACTGTACAAATACTTATGCATGTGAGGCCAAGTGTCCTAAAGGTATTTCAGTTTCTAACATTGCCCGAATGAACAAAGAATACATAGGTGCGGGTTTTGCTACGGAAGAAAATTAATTACAATTATGTTTTATATTTAAATGGTTTGATGATTTCATCAAACCATTTTTTATTTATTTTAATCGGGATTATAATTTTTTATTTCTTGCAAGCAACTGAATCATTATTTTTTTAATCTTCTTTTATTGTAATGAAGAAAAAAACTGCTCATTTAACGGTTACAATAACCAATTAATCATTTGTAAATTTGAATGGCAGATTCAAAAAATATACAAATTGTACGGTAGGTAATTTAACAACCACGTATTCTGTTTATTAAACTGTATTAAAAAATCACAATTTATTTTTAAGCATCAACCAAATTATTTTTTAAACATAAGAACAATATTTCTTATATACATAATGATTTTGGCATGCAACAATTCGTTTGCTCAAATCGGTTTAACACCGAACTCCAATCTTAGAAATAAAAAACTTACAGTAAAATTTCCTTATCAAAAAATTGACAGTTTTAGTATTGCTCCAGGAACTTTGTCTGTAAAAAATGTACCTCGTTCTACATACGAGGTTGATGAAGTAAACGGAGCAATAAAATGGAATGAAAAGCCTTTTATGGACAGTATAGAAATTAGCTACAGAATTTTTCCCTTTAAGATAAATGCAGTAGCAAGGCGGTTTAATTATGAAGATGTACGTTATCGTTTCACCAAAGAAAATCCCTTTACAGTAATCAATGCTTCCAAGCAAAACAACCCACTTTTAAATTTTGGAACATTACAAACAGATGGAAGTTTTGGAAGAGCTATTTCTTTTGGAAACAATCAGGATGCAGTTGTAAACAGTACTTTAAATTTACAGTTAAATGGGTTTATTGGTGACAGTATTGAAATTACTGCTGCAGTAACTGATAATAATATTCCCATACAACCTGATGGCAATACGCAGGATCTGAGGGATTTTGATAGGATATTTTTTCAGGCAAAAAAGAAAAACTGGGCGGTCAGTCTGGGTGATATCGATATAAGGGAAAGCAAAAATTATTTTCTCAATTTTTATAAAAGGGTACAGGGTATTTCTTTTTTAACAGATAATAAGATTTCAAAAAATGTTTCAAATTCAATGCTTGTAAGTGGGGCTGTAACCAAAGGCAAATTCACAAGAAATATCATAGTGCCATTGGAAGGGAACCAAGGACCATACCGACTAGTAGGTGCTAACAATGAATTGTTTTTTATTGTACTCGCTAATACCGAAAGGGTTTTCATTGATGGTGTAAGGTTACAGCGTGGAGAAGACCAGGATTATGTAATAAATTATAATACTGCCGAAATTACTTTTACACCAAAAAGGCTAATAACAAAAGACCTAAGGCTGCAGATTGAATTTGAATACGCAGATAGAAGTTATTTAAACTCTCAGCTTTATTTAAGCGATGAAATTAAAATAGACAAAAATTTGCTCGTCTACCTCGGAGCGTTTTCAAATTCAGATGCAAAAAATTCTGCTATTGATCAGATATTGGATACCAAACAAAAGCAATTTTTAGCAGATGTAGGAGACAGTACTTCTTCAGCATTTTACCCAAGTGCAGTTAGAGATACTTTTGCAATCGGAAAAATTTTGTACCGCCGAACAGATACACTTTTCAACGCAATAATTTATCCTTCTGTATTTGTGCTTTCAACAAATCCGCAGGATTTATTATACTCACTTTCTTTCACTTTTGTTGGAGCAAATAAAGGAAATTATACACAATTGCAGAATGCTACAAATGGTAAAGCGTTTCAATGGGTGGCGCCACTTAGTAATATCAAAGAGGGCGATTGGGAGCCGGTAACTTTACTTGTAACCCCAAAAAAATTGCAGGTATTTACTGCGGGTGCAGATTATTTAATAAATAAAAATACTAAGTTAAAGGCAGAAGTTGCCATGAGCAATTATGACTTAAACCTGTTTTCTTCTAAAGATAAAAAAGATAATAACGGTTTTGCATTTAGGCTGCAATTAGAAAATGACAACAGGAAAATAAAAGTATTAAAAAAAGATTTTACATTAAAAACAAACGCAGGTTATGAGTATGTGCAAAGTCGTTTTAAACCTATAGAACGATTAAGGAACGTTGAATTTTTAAGAGATTGGAGTTTGCCTTTCAGCTTTCTTCCTGCAAATGAACAGATCATCAGTTTATCAACTAAAGTTTCTGCAAAAAATGAAGATTTTGCAATCTATGAAATTACTAACTATAACCGCAGCGATGGTTACTATGGGCTCAGACAAAGGTTTGTAGAACAAATAAATAAAAATGGATTTAAAGTAAATTCAAATATAAGTTTTACAAATTTTGATGCAGTTTTGCAAAAAGGCAATTTTTTAAGACCCACCATTGACTTAAATAAAACATTTAAAAAATTAAAATCATTGGAAGCTGGCATTAAATATTTAGGAGAGCATAATAAGCTTTCAGACAAAAAATCTGATACCCTAAATTTTACAAGTTTTGCTTTTAATGTGTATGAGTTTTATGCCAGAACCAATCAGACAAAATTGAACAAATGGGGAGTAGCTTTTAATATCAGAGAAGATTACCTGCCCAAAAGGAAAACTTTACTAGCCGCAGATAAAAGCAATAATTACAGTGTTTTCACAGAGCTTTTTGCAAATGAATACCATAAATTAAAATTTTCAGGTACATACAGAAAACTGAAAATTTTAGACAATACCGTAAGCAGGCAAAAAGAAGATAAAAGTATTTTAGGACGAACAGAATATTTTATTAATGAATTTAAAGGTTTTGTAAATGGCAATGTTTTATATGAAATAGGCTCAGGACAAGAGCAGAAACGAGAATATACTTATATAGAGGTTCCGGCAGGGCAGGGTTTTTATACATGGATTGATTACAACAACAATGGTATTCCTGAATTAAACGAATTTGAAGAAGCAATCTTTCAAGATCAAAAAAAGTATATAAGAATTTATACTCCAGGTAATCAATATGTAAAGGCAAACTATTTACAGTTTAATTACAGTTTAGATCTTGACCCAAAAACAATTATGAATTCTACAAAAAATTTTGGGTTAAGAAAGATTTTGATGCGGAGTACAACAAGTTCAGCTTTGCAAATTGCGAAGAAAAATATTTCAAATAATAATTTTTTATTTAATCCATTTGGTAAAAGTGAGGCTGATAATAATTTACTTACCCTAAACTCTTTCTTATCCAATACCTATTTTTACAACAGGACAAGTGCAAAATTTGGATTGGAATTTACACACAGCAAAGCCTCCACAAAAGCATTGCTTTCGTATGGGGTAGAAAGCAGAGGGATAAGCACTTTAAACAGTAAACTTAGAGCAAGTTTAAAGAAAAATTTAGTAGCTACGTTACTTGTAAAACAAGTAAAAAATAACTTGGCCACGCAGGCGCTTAAATTTGAAAACAGAAATTATAATGTTCTTCAAAATGCTGTTGAACCTGGTTTAACTTATGTATATAAATCTAATCTGCGGGCTACGGTTGGATATGTATACTCAAAAAAACAAAACAGAATAGATTCTTTGGAGCGATCCATTAATAATGCAATAATTACAGAGGTTAAGTACAATATACTTTCAGGAAGCAGTATTAATTTAAAATTTACTTATAATAATATAGATTTTAAAGGCTACAAAGGATCTCAAAATACAACGGTAGGTTATTTATTACTTGATGGTCTTCAGCCCGGAAAAAATCTTCTTTGGAATGCAGAATTTACAAAAAGAATAAGCGGTAATATTGAAATGTCTATTCAATATGAAGGAAGAAAACCAGGTATTACTCCAACTATTCATACCGGTCGTGCATCCTTAAGAGCTTTATTTTAAAATAAAAGCGACAAAAATAAATTTGTCGCTTTTATGCAATAATGATTTTACTAATTTTTAACTGAATAGTCCACCTTTTCTTAAAGGTTTATAGCCTTCTCCAACTTTAAAACCATTATTGTAAACTTCAATCTTATAATTTCCGGTTGTAAAATTTGTTCCTTGTTTCCAATCAAAACTTACGCTTTGTTTTTTATTTTGTGTATAGTTTACATCCAATTTTTGAGTGTAAGGTTTTTCTTCCCCTAGCCTTGTATTAAATGTACCTGAACCAAGGGCCTGAACTGCAACCGGAGAGCCATCAGGGGCAGTAATACACACATAGATTTCTTTTGCACCACTTTCAGAAAGCATATTCTCATCAAGATCAAAACTAATACGTAATTTATCAACTCTTTTTGCAGTGGATGTAGTTTTTTCTTTGCCACTTTTTCTCTCATGTATACCAACTATATTAAAATTTGATGCATGTAATGTTGAACCTACATTAATAATATCTTCTTTTTGCTTGATTACAAGAGTTGAAGAATCATAGTTTCTTTGAACCTTGTCTCTTTGTGAAACGACTACAGCTTTTTCTGAAATTAACTGGGTTTTTTGCTGTTGCAAAACTGCAACCTGTTCTTTGTATCCATCTATATCGCCATTCAATGAACTGATCAATCTTTTAGCTTCCGCTAATTCTGATTGTGTAGCATTTGATTTACTCAGCAATTGCTGAATTCTTGTTTTCTTTTCACCAATTTCTCTGTCTTTTACTGTTATTGAACTGTCTTTTTTAGAATTGGACGTTTTTAATATATCATATCTTGACGCTGCATCTTCAAGTTCTTTTTGAAGTTGATCTTTTTGTGTAGATGTAGTTGCAATTATCGTTTCCTTCTGATCAATTACTGTTTTTGTTTGGTTTTTATCATATATAATATAACCCCAAGTGCCAAGTAATGCAAGTACAAGTATTGCTGTAATAATTGCAGGAAGGTTGTTTTTTTTAGTAGTTACAACAGTCTTTTGTTGTAATGGTGTTTGTTCTGCTTCGGGATAGTTTTCGAATGCCATGATATAAATTTTAAAAATGAAATATAATTAATTTAGAATCAAGTATAATTTAATGCAATAATTTCGTTTTTGATAATTTGCGACCTATTTACGAATACTGTGCCAAAAATTATTAAAATAAATTTAAGATATAATAATGATTACATATAATTGATTATGAGTGTTGAAAAAATAATTGGAAGCTGGAAAAAGAAAATTTTTAAACCGGTTTATTGGCTGGAAGGCGAAGAAGAATATTACATAGATCGGGTTATAAATTATGCAGAACATAAGTTGCTGCCTGTGTCAGAAGCAGAATTTAACCTTACAGTTTTTTATGGTAAAGATGCAGATTGGGCTGAAGTCATAAATGCCTGCAGAAGGTATCCGATGTTTGCAGAAAAACAGGTGGTTATATTAAAGGAAGCCCAGCACATGAAGGAGATTGATAAGCTGGAAGCTTACATAGCATCGCCGCTTGCTACAACTATATTCGTTGTTGGCTGTAAGGCAAAAGGGGTTGATAAAAGAACTAAGCTTTATAAAATTTTACAGACTAATGCCGAAGTTTTAACTACAAAAAAAATTGCAGAAGGGAAAATGCAGGAATGGATTATCGAATTAGCTCTTTCTAAGGGTTACAGTATTAATGCAAAATCGGCATCGTTGCTGGAAGAACATACAGGAAATGATTTAAGTAGAATCGCAAACGAAATTGATAAACTTTCAGTAAATCTTCAACATAAAAAAACAATTGATGACGACGATATAGAAAAATTTATCGGCATAAGCAAAGAGTACAATGTGTTTGAATTACAGGGAGCTGTTGCGAAAAAAGACCTTGCAAAATGTATTAAAATAATAAATTATTTTGAAGCCAATCCCAAAGCTGCAGCCATTCAGATGGTATTGCCTGCATTGTATGCTTACTTCAGCAAAATTTATGCAGTTTATGGTATGAATGATAAAAGTGATGGCGCTTTAAAACCACTTTTTTATTTTAATCCTGTTGCTTTATCGCAGGCTAAAGATGCCATGAAAAAATATGGATACGACGGCGTAGAACGCATTATTTTGTTGTTGCACCATTACGACTTAAAAAGCAAGGGAGTGGGTGACAGCGGTACATCTGGTGCAATGCTAATGAAAGAAATGGTTGTAAAAATGATGATGGATTAACCAAAGCAAAAATGATTATACGTTCAATAATTTTGCCTGCTCTTCATCCATTTTTAATTGCATTTTAAGCGCTTCTAATCCTTCGAATTTAATTTCGTTGCGAAGGAAATTTTTTAAAGTGATTTCTATTTCTTTTCCGTAAATATCTTCATTAAAATTAAAAATATTTACTTCTATAGTTCGTTTTTTACCATCAACAGTTGGCCTGTTACCAATGTTCATCATTCCTTTGTAAAATTTTTGATTGATAGAAACATCAACCGCATAAACGCCATTACCGGGTATCAGTTTATTTTCATTTGCTATATTCAAATTTGCAGTTGGGTAACCGATTGTTCTTCCAAGTTTATTTCCTTCCATTACAATGCCACTAAAAAAATAATTATAACCAAGGTATGCAGCAGCTGTAGCAGTTTGGCCCGAAAGTAAAGCCGTCCTTATTTTAGTAGAACTGATCGTAATGTCTTTTAAAATATGCTCCGGTATTTCAATTACTTCATAATTATTTTGAATGCCTTCGTTTTTTAACAAATTAAAATCACCTTCTCGGTTATTACCAAATCTGTGATCATAACCTACAACGATTAAGGATGGATTAAATTTTTTTACAAGGAAATCTTCTATATATTTTTTTGCAGTGAGTTCAGAAAAATCTTTGTCAAATGGAACAACCACAATATTTTTAATTCCCATTTTTTGCAGAAGTTCATATTTTTCTTCAGGTGTATTCAGCACAAACAACGGCTTATCTTTTATTTTCACAATTTGCTTTGGATGTGGGTAAAAGGTAATAAGGACGGGAGTTCCATTAATTCTTTTAGCCTCATTTATCAGTTGAGAAATTATTTGTGCATGACCAAGATGCACACCATCAAAACTGCCAGTAGTAATTACTGCTTTATTAAAAACGGGCAGTGAATTTATATCTTTATAAACATTCATATTTGCGGTGCAAAAGTAGTTAGGAAAACAATATTGAAAATCGGAGGTATAATATTTATTTTGCACCAATAATTTGTTTAACCAACCCAAAATTCAAAATTAAAATTCAGGCTGAGCAACATTCGCCATTCAATTATTCAATATTCTAATTATGTCGTTATACACAAAAAGAGGAGTTTCAGCACAAAAAGAAGAAGTACACGCTGCAGTGCAAAATCTTGATCAGGGTCTTTACCCGAATGCATTTTGTAAAATTTATCCTGATTTTTTGGGTGGAGATGATGATTTTGTAAATGTGATGCATGCTGATGGTGCAGGAACTAAAAGTATTCTTGCATATTTATACTGGAAAGAAACCGGGGATCTAAATGTGTGGAAAGGAATTGCTCAGGATGCTGTAGTAATGAATTTAGATGATTTGCTGTGTGTAGGAATTCATGATAACCTTGTTTTCAACTCAACCATTGATAGAAATAAAAATTTAATAACTGGCGAAGTTTTGCAGAAAATAATTGGCGGCACGCAGGAAGTATTTGATATGCTTGCAAAGCACAGTATTAATGTGCATTATTTGGGTGGAGAAACTGCAGATGTTGGAGATGTTGTGAGAACTGTTGCAGTAAATGGAACAATGACCTGCCGTTGGCCTAAAGCTAAGTTGATAACCAATGATAAAATAAAAGCAGGAAACGTGATTGTTGGTTTTGCTTCTTACGGACAATCTAATTATGAAACTGAATATAATAGTGGCTTGGGAAGTAACGGATTAACCAGCGCTCGGCACGACGTTTTAGGAAAATTATATGCTGAAAATTTCAAAGAAAGTTTTGATAATAATTTACCTGAAGAAGTGATTTACATTGGTAAACACAAACTTTCCGATGAAATAGTTAGAAATGATGGTGCAAAAACAACCATCGGAAAATTACTTTTAAGCCCAACCAGAACTTATGCTCCTGTTTTAAAATCTTTGCTGAGCAATCAATTTGAAAAAATTAATGGACTTATACATTGCAGTGGTGGCGGACAAACAAAATGTTTAAAATATTTGCCTGGCAATTTTAAAATTATAAAGGATAATCTTTTTGATGCTCCTGAAATTTTTAATATTATTGAAAAAAGCAGTCGCAGTAATTTAAAAGAAATGTACGAAGTGTTTAATATGGGTTGCAGGCTTGAGGTTTATTGTGATAAAGAAAATGCGCAGACAATTATTGAAATAGCTGAATCTTTTGGCATAGCTGCACAAATTATTGGAAGGGTTGAGGAGAGCAATAAAAAAGAATTACTCATAAAAATTAGAGGGGAAGAAATTTTATATTAGGCAATAATTATTTTGTTGTAAGAAAATCCATATTCCTCGTTTTGTCTTTGCTTTCCCAGCGATAATGAATAGTGTAATTATTTTTATCAGTTTTAAGGCGGTAAGGAATTCTAAATTTTAAATCTACAATGCCATTACTTTCCATTGGTGCTTTAACACTTTTTAAAACTTCAAAAGGAATTTTTACTTCTTTGCCTGCCTTGTCAAATATCCAAAATATATTATTGCCGTTTAAAAAATCCATTTGATTACTGCCGGTTACCTGAGATAATTCAATAGCCAGAAAAGCATATTTCGGGTTCACTCTTACATTAGTATCTACCGCCACTGTTATTAATCCTGACTTTAATCCGTTCGCCTGTGCAATAGTCCCCACGGGTGTTTTAAGCACCATTGTTCCCGCTATTTTTGGTGGTAATGTTGAATTAATTTGAGCGCTTGCATAATTAATAAAAAGTATGTTTAAAATAAGAAAAGAAGAAAGATTCTTAAGCATGTTTATATTTTTATTGAAGATAAATATCTTGCTGCTAAGAAAATGCCAAAGAAAAATTCTTGTTTTGAGATTAACTTTTGAGAAATAAATTGGTGACAGTTTATAGGTTGTGATGAATGTTAAGATCTTATTCTTCTGCTACTCTAAAAGTAATAGGTTGCTTTCTGTAAGCATTTACAATATTTCCATTTTGAATTGCAGGTTTCCATTTTGGACCTTTTTTAATAACATCTATGCAATGTTTAGCTATCGTGTCGTTAATATTTTTTTCTGATGTAAAATCAGAAAGGGATCCATCTTCATGCACAATAAATTTTGTGATAAATGTGTAATTACCTGCTTTTAATCCTTCTTTAACCGCAATTGAACCGTTTAAATTTGTTTGAAGAAATTTTCTCCATGCATCTTTTCCGCCTGGGAATTCAGGCTCATTTTCTACTTGAGTGAAAATTATCCGACTGGAATCCTGCTTACTTACAAACTGCTTAGTCGTAATCTCTATTACGCCATCTATTCCCTTATTTCCGTATAATGCTACAGCAGCATTGCCTTTTAAAACATTTACGCTTTTAATATTATCTGGCAAAATAAGTTCCATAGCTTTCCTATCTGAAATTTTACCATTAATTACATACAAATAGTTCTCTGCTTTGATTTTTTTTTCTAGATTAATTTTATTTTGATTTACATCAACAAAATTTATAGAATCCATTGTCATCGAAATGCTGTTTTTGTATTCATTTATTTTAGTTGTTGAAGAATTTGTTTCAATGGTTGCATTTTCTATAAATATTACTCCATTAGCGGCTTCAGGTCCAAACTTTTTAATTAGCTCTGCATTGCCTTTTTTGTAAACAATAGCTTTACCACCTTTAATTAATTTGTTATTCAACTCCTGTTTAGTATATATTTTGTTGTTTATTACAATTAATCCTGACTTATTATCTTTATAATCTAAATCTATAGACATACCTGTTACCTGTGGATTTTTTAAAAGAGCCTTATTTTTATCAGAATTTTTTACTTCTCTTATTTCTATCTTAGTTACCGGAGGTGAATCTATTTTTGCTTTTTCTTGTTGTAAATTTCTAAAAGATTGGGATGCTGCAAAATTTGAAATAGCTCGTAAAACATTTTGTGCAAAGGCTTGCTGCCCATTTTCTGATAACAGATATGCTGCATCTTTATCATTGGTTAAATAACCCGCTTCTATTAATACAGATGGAAAACTATTTGCCTGTAATACATAAACACCTTTTGGTCTTTTTACTAAAGTAGAAGGTACAGGTAATCCATAATTATCTTTGAAAGAATTGATGATTACTGCTCCAAGCACTTTACTTTTTTCTACGTTTGCAATACCTTCTTTTGCTACGAATACATTCATACCGGAAACTTTATTCCATTTCTCTTTAGGAGAAGTATCTAAATGAATTGAGATAAACAAATCAGCATTATTGTTTTTTGCAAAATCAGCCTTTTCGGGAGGAGAAGCATATACATCATTGTCTCTGCTCAAAATTATTTGGATGTTCTCATCTTTATTTAGAGCTTTAATTTTTTTAACTAGTTGAAGCGCTATATCTTTTTCTGTAAATCCATTTTTATTTATCGCTCCCTTATCTTGTCCTCCATGGCCAGCATCAAGTACAACTATTATTTTATTGGATAGTTTTTTCGAAGCATAAACTTTGTTTATTTTCTCTGCAATCTTCAATGTAAAAGCACCAAACACAATTATTAAAAAGGGAAGTACAAGCAACCTGCTGAAATAATTCACACGTGGATGTTGATTTTTTGTAAGCATCATAAGTCTTCTTTTTATGGGTGAATAGAAAAAACTGTTTGTTATGTAAAATGTTTTTTGTGGGTAGGTAGCATTAAGAATCATGGCAGCAAAGGCACTGGTGTCACCATCTTCCACGGCTTTTTTATCTGCAATAAATTCGTGTATCATACTCAACTCTTTTCTTATAAGCCAAAATACAGGGTTACTCCAAAAAATAATCAGTATAATATTGATGAACATTTTATCCCAACTGTGCTTTTCCTGAACATGGGCTATTTCATGTATAAATATTTTGTTACCGCTCGGGCTGTTCATGTCAATCTGGTTGTTCCAAAATATATATTTAAAAAACGAAAATGGTGTTCCTTTTGCTCCCTCTGTATTAATGATCTGAAAATTTTCGAGATAAATCTTTTCATTCTTTTGTAATAAAATAAAGATGGTAATTAGCATTTGTACAAGCATTATTAAAAATGCTGCACTTATTATAGCATAAATAAAAGGTAGAGAATCTACAAAACTTAAATTAGCTTTTGCTGGTGCGCCAATAATAATTTCATCCATGTATTCATCTCCGGCTCTTACAACCTGCAACATTTTTATAACAGTTGGTTTATTAGCATCATTATGAAATATATTAAACTTAATCAGCGGTAATCCAACAGATATAATGATGATGGCAAGTAAATAAAACCTGTTGTAAACATGAAAAACTTTGTTGCGGAGAAAAAACCAATAATAACCAAAAAGTATTGCGGAGCAGATAATAACTTTGAGCAGATAATATGCAAATGCGAGCATGTTGTTTTTTTTATTTCAAGTGATATTAAAATCAATCATCGCTAAGATCATTCCCTTCCTTGGGAGGGGTTAGGGGAGGCCCTTATTTTTTCTTTAATTCTTTAAGCAATATTTCCAAATCGTTGATGCTTAAATTATTTTCCTTAACCATAAATGAAACTGCATTGCTAAAGCTGCCTTCAAAATAACCTTTTACAAATGTTTTCATAGTGGCTTTGCTGTAAGCTTCTTTATTTATAAGTGCATAATATTGGTGCATTCGTCCAAAAAGGGTTATGCCAATAAATTCTTTTTCGGTTAAAATTTTTATTACAGTGGCAACCGTATTGTTATGAGGTTTTGGCTCCGGCAAAGCGTCTATTATTTCTCTTAAAAATGCTTTATCCAATTTCCATAAAACCTGCATTATTTGTTCTTCTGCTTTTGTAAGTTGCTTTATCATATTATAAAATTGACAGCATAAAACTATAAAGATAGTTTTATAACTACAAATATAGTTATCCACATAATTTAACATGATGCATATAAAAAAATATTTTATATCAGTTACATGAATATTTACATTTGCTTTAATCAAAAAATAATAA
>JAYTCO010000173.1:0-4755 GCA_043736415.1 Ferruginibacter sp.
CATATGAGCATTGGGTAATCCATACTGTCTGGATAGTTCTTTGAGAGGGCGATTTTGATAAACCACCAGCATTACCAGTTTCTCTTTTAGTTCATCCGAGAACTTAAATCTGTCAAGCATTTTTTCTTTCATCTGTTTTGAGTTTTTCCTGAAAACTGTAAAGCTATAGACGTATAATACCTTTGATAAGCTTACGCACAACGTGTTCGGCTTTGGGCAGGTGGGGATTTATATTCTGTCTGCCCATAGCCGCTACTAAATTTATAACTAAAAGTTTAATGATTTATTCTAATGCCCAGCTTTATTCGTCGGCACGAACAGATGTCGAAGCTTGCGCATAGTTGATGATATTTATTCAGCCCCATTTGCACAAAACCGGATGTTGGCTGCTGGCTTAACGCTTCAAAATCCAAATTGTATTAATATCATGAGCAGTAACCCATACGTAATTTTGTGTAATCCGTACGGCACCACTTCCGTAAACTGGAGTATAAATTGAATCAACAATGTTGGATAAAGCGTTAATAGCCTGTAAAAAAATTCCTTTTTTTGCCCGAACCCAAACATGTCCGGATCCCGTGGCTATATCTCCACCAGCTCCCGGCACTTTAGTATCCACAATAGCAACAACTTTATTTTGTTCAGGGTCAATGTGGCTTACTGTACCGTCTCCTTGATTCAAAGTCCAAACGCCGTTTTCTCCTGCAGCAAGAAATCTTGGAGTTTTTCCCACGTTAATAGTTGCTACTACTTTATTAATTTTTGGGTTAATTCGCTGAACTGAGTTTGCAGTGGTATTCGTTATCCAAACGGAGTTAAAATCAAATACAGCACAATGAGAGTTGGGAAAAACTGCAATTAATGCTTGAATCTTATTTGTCTTAGCACTTATTCGAGTCAGTACACCAGTACTATCGGATAAAACCCATAAAGAATTGTTGCCGATTGCCAACATAATTTCACCGTCCTTATCAGAAATACCACAAGGAATAACTGAAAGTAATTTTCCTGTTCTATTATCAATTCTATAGATTGCTTGTTTGCTGCAACTGGCTACCCACAATGAGTTGAAACCTACAATCATGGCACCACAAGCACCCGGAACAGGAACACTTAGAACAGGTTTCTTACGTTTTGTCGAAAGTTTTTCAACCCGGTCAATATTTAAAATCCAAACATCGTCACCATCTGGTGCTAAAAAGTCTGGTGAGCCTGGCAACTTTAATGTAGCAAATGCTGCGCTGTCAATTGATAGTTCTTTTGGTACACCATTATATTGGGAAAACAACAAAAATGGAATAGCTAAAAAGTTAAATAGTAACAAAATTCTCATGTAATAGTATTTTAAATGTCGCGGCTTGCAGGCTTCGTTAGGGCTTTGAGCAAATGTGGCATTAGCATTTCTTCCGCCCGTAACCGCTGCCCGGCTTTTGATAAAGATAAATAATAAGAACAAATGTTTGGCGATGTTGGACAAGCCCGAACCAATGCTTGGATGCGCAGAACTGCTGATTGCTACAACCTCAAGCAGCATAAAACCCACTTGTTGTGTGCCGTTTTTTCTATCCTTTCTGTAATTCAAATATTGTTATTTCGGGTCTTACATTAAATCTAATCTGCCATAAATGTCCTAGTGCTCTGTTTATGTAAAGTGTTCTTCCGTTTTCTAAATTAATCTTTCCGGCTGTATATTTTTTATTCTTAACTGGTAACAAAAGTGGCGGAAGAAATGGTGGCTTACACTGTCCACCGTGTGTATGTCCTGATAAAATCCAACCTTTAAAGTCTTTCCAAATTTCTAAATCACAAACGTCTGGATTATGGCATAATGCAATACTTGCTTTATTGTTGTCAAAATCTTTCATTGTCAATTCTCCATTAAAGTTTGTACCCCAATAATCATCAAATCCTATAAAATTTAATCCGTTTATTTCTTTTTGTTCGTTTCTTAACATAGAAACTTTTCTTTCAGTGAGCATTGATGACACTTTTAAAGCAACTTCATTTTGTTTCCAATTTTTGCCATAATCGTGGTTTCCCAAAATCCCAATTGTTCCTAATTTTCCTATTACACATTTGTCTAAAACCTTGGTCAATTTATCAAATTGAACTTCGTCTTTGTAAGTGCTAACATAGTCGCCTGTATAAACTACAAAGTCTGGTGAAAATTCTCTTGCTTTATCAAATGATTCGATTATATAATTATAGTCAAATCTATTTCCAATGTGAATGTCACTTATTTGCATTAAAGTTTTTCCAACAAGGTCTTGTGGCAAGTTCTTAACTGGCATTTTCATTTTTACAAATTCCAACCAAAATGGTTCAATTTGCCAAGCATAAAGTCCACCAAGAAGACCTACACCTGTCAAGCCTAAAAAAGTTTTTTTTATAAATGCTCTACGCTTCATAATGGTTGAGTAAAATGGCAAACAGCGACAGGGCTTTGTGCAGGTGTGGCATTAGAATGCCGCCCGAAACCGCTCCCCGGCTTTTAATAAAGTTAAATATTTAGAACCAATGTTTAGCGATGTTTACCCGCCCGAACCGAAACCCGCAAAAGAAAAACCGCTGATGAAAGCTGCAAAGCCAAACCGGACTTGCACAGTTTGTGTTGGAGGAAACTTATTGTCCGAAAGCCTCTTCAAATGACTTACCTGAATTTAAGTCTTTAATAAACTTGTCCAATTTTGGTTTTGTATACCAATTTTTAATTTCGTGTTTTGCCGTCATGTAGTGAAGCATAATTTGATCATGAGAACCTGCAAGGAACTGACCCCCCGATTTAAAATTTTTAATGTCTGGCAGTTTTATGAAATTGTCTGACTTTGCTTTTAAAGTATCGTCAGAATAATAATCTCTATAATCATTCTGCATTGCTAATCCTTCGTCAAACCATGTTGGAATTTTGAAAGTCCAATTATAAAACCCAATTTGATTATAAAATTCGGCATGAGAAAATTCGTGAGCAATAATATCTAAATCCATTGCGTCAGCACTCAATACAATAACAGCACCCAATTTTGAGTAAGTAACAGCCGGTACAAAAGGGTTGTAAAAATATTTTTTAAAATCATCATAATTGTCACAATAAATAAACTTCGGGTTACTTGTTTTTTGACCCCAAAAATTGCCTATGCGAATTGTGGCTTGGTTTATTAACGATTTTAAACTGTCAATTTTGTTATTCCGTGTCGATGCGTTAAAATATATATGACCCTCTTTTTTAAAATCTGAATAGTCAATTAAAATGCTCCTGGTCTCTTGCGGAAATATAATGAAGTGGGCAAAAGCCGCAATAGGAATAAGAATTATAAAAACCAAACAAATCCTAATAATTATTTTGCTAAGCTTTGTCATAATTGTCGAGTCTTTAAAGTTTGCCACAACAGGAGTTTTTGAAAAAACTACTTTGTTGCTTACCAAATATACACAATAAGTAAATACGTGTAATCCGCATATTTTTACAGGAGATGGATGTGCAATTTGTTCACCATTGTATTGAAAAGGGGTGGTTTATTTTGGTTGTTCACCTAAAAGAAAAAACCCTCAAATCATTGATTATGAGGGATTTTGGTGCATTTTGGTGTTGTTCTTTGTGACCGCGTTAGGATTCAAACCTAAAACCTTTTGATTCGTAGTCAAATGCTCTATTCAGTTGAGCTACGCAGCCATTTTTTTTCGGACTGCAAATATATGGATTTATAGTTCTCAATTTTATAATCCCGATAAAAAACTTGCATGAATATAATCGACAACATTTACAAGGCTTTTTGTTTCTTCAAAAACTTTTAATTGTCTGTCTGCTCCTGTTCCCTGTTCCAACATTTTATGTACATGACCAATGGCGTTTGCACTGCCAAGATGTGGTATTACATCATCAACAAAATCCAACAATTCATAAATTAAAACTCTTGTATTTACCTCAGACTCTTTGCCAAAATCTACCATGCTGCCATCAATACCGTATCTACTTGCACGCCATTTATTTTCTGTAATTAACCGGCGGTTGTACATCATAAAATTTAAATTCTGCGCCCTTAATTTATACAACTTCGCACATATGGCCTGAAACAATCCTGCAATAGCAATGGTTTCCTGCACTGTTAACGGAATATCGCAAATTCGAAATTCTACTGTATTAAAAAATGGATGAACCCTTAGATCCCACCATATTTTTTTTGCATTATCTATACAGTTTGTTTTTACAAGGAGCTTTATATAATTATCATATTCTTCTATGCTTTCAAAATGATCTGGAATGCCCGTACGTGGAAATTTTTCAAACACTTTTGTTCTAAAGCTTTTGTAACCGGTTTTCCTGCCTTCCCAAAATGGTGAGTTTGTGCTTAGTGCAAATACATGTGGCAAAAAATAGCGTGCACTGTTAGCAATATGAATTGCCATTTCACGGGTTTCCATACCTACGTGTACATGCAAACCAAAAACTAAATTACTTCTTGCAGCTTCCTGTAATTCATTTACAATCTCACTATAGCGTGCATGGTCTGTAATTAATTGGCTTTCCCAATGGCTGAATGGATGTGTACCACTGGCACCAACCCATAAGCCTAAACCATCTGCAATGCTGCTGATTGTTTTTCTCAAAGTAGAAACATCCATAAATGCTTCATCAACATCAGCACAAATATCTGTACCTACTTCCACAACAGCTTGGTGCATTTCGGCTTTCACTTTATCCATTATAATCTTCTGCCCTTCATGTACAATTTTCTGCTCGTGGCTTTTAAGTTCATG
>JAYTCO010000174.1:0-4753 GCA_043736415.1 Ferruginibacter sp.
TTCATTTAAACATGCCTGTAAATGATGCTTTTTGTATTCATCATCGGAATCGAGTATGGTAATGTATTTACTTTTGCTCTGTAAAATTCCTATATTAACCGATTCTGCCTGTCCACAATTTTCGTGGCGCAGATATGTTATTTTTTGTCTGAATTTTTCTGCGTAATTAACTAATTGGTTGTGCTGATCATGGTCACTTCCATCATCAACAATAATTAATTTAAAATCCTGAAAACTTTGAGCTAGAACAGAATCAATTGCTCTTTTTACAAGATGAAACGGTGTATTATAAACAGTCATTATTACCGATACCATCGACGGGTTCTGCATTGTAAGTAAGTGTTAGTTTTATTTCTGCCATAAAATTAGCCATAAAAAAAACCAACAATTAAACAAATTCCCGCTTTGGTAATTTATATAATTGTTGGCTGAGTTAACTAATTATTACGAAAGCGTAGCTTCTGCGGTAATATTGGTATTGTATAATTTAGAGATCGGGCAATTTTCTTTTGCATCTGTAACTGCTGTATCAAACTGATCTTTTGTAATGTTTGGAATCGTAGCGTTTACAGTTAAGTGAGAAGACGCAATAGCACCATCAACAAGATCGATATCGCATTTGGTTTCAATGTTATCTGCTGTAAAACCTGCTTCCTGTAAAACGAAACTTAATTTCATTGTAAAACAGCCTGCATGGGCAGCCGCTACAAGTTCTTCGGGGTTTGTACCTACGCCATCTTCAAATCGGCTCTTAAAAGAATATTGTGTTTTATTAAGCGTTGTACTCTGTGTTGTTAAATGGCCTTTACCATCTTTACCTGTACCTTGCCATACTGCTGTTGCATTTCTTTTCATGCTGTTTTATTTTTAAATTATTACAAATTGTTTAAATCGTTTTCCCTTTCCGTTTTGTTCCGGGAGGAGCGTATTCTCTTTTCCATTTTTAATGGAATTATAAAAATTATTAAGACTCCAAAGTAAACACAATAAGAAATATAAACCCATTTAAAGGCTACCAATATTCCTAAAAACGTAATGATGATAGCTGTAATATTTTTACTCAATCCACTATCAATAGAATCATTTGAAAGTGTTTCATCTACCAGTTTTGATTTTACATATGAATAGCGAAGTAGCAGGTATGCAGCTATAGAAGCCATTAACAATACAAACCCAAGACTTACAGCGGCAAGCGGTACGAGCGGATGGTCACCTACCATTGCAATGGCAAACGGTAGCATAGTTATCCAGAAAAGAAAGTAAATATTATACCATAACAAAGTGCTGTTGGTTTCTTTTACGGCGTGGTATAAATGATGATGGTTTACCCAAAACACTGCAATGAAAAAAAAACTGAAAATAAAACCAAGAAGGTAGGGAGCAATTTTTACAAGCTCGTAAATATTTTGTGTCAGATTTACGTCGCTGCTAAATTTTGGTACTTTAAACTGAAATGCAAGCAGTGTAAGTACAATGGCAAATACACCATCGCTAAAGTTTTCAAGCCTTGTGGTTGATATAAAAAATGTTTTTGATGCCATTATTTTTTATCGAATGCTATTTTAAATTCTTCTTTATTAAAGCCATGCAAAACTGTGCCATCTATTTCCACAACAGGCCTTTTTATAAGGTTTGTGTAGGTTTGCATTAGTTTTATAACTTCGTTTTTTTGTGCTGTTTTTTGTTGCTCAAATGCCGGCAGATTTTTATAAGCAATACTTTTTTTATTTAAAATTGTTTCAAGTAAAGAAGTTTTTAACCACTCTCTTAATTTAGCTGCGGTTATACCTTCTTTTTTAAAATCATGAAATTCAAAAGCTACATTATTTTCTTTGAGCCATGTTAATGCATTTTTTACACTCCCGCAATTAGGTATCCCATAAACATGTACCATGCTGTTAAAGTATTGTCGGTTTGTTTTGAAATATTTTTTCAATTTTATCAAGCACATCTGCAGTTATCAGGGGCAATACCTCAAGTGCTGAGAGGTTTTCAATAAGCTGTTGTTTTTTTGTGGCGCCTAATATTGCCGTGGTTACATTTGGGTTTTTTATACACCATGCAATGCTTAATGCAGCAATATTTACATCCATTTTTGCTGCAAGCTCTCCTAATTTTTTTACCTTTTTTATTTTATCATCCTGTATAACATTTGCTTTAATGCCGCTCATATCTGCCATTGCAAAGCGACTGTTTTTTGGAATGCCATCATTGTATTTACCCGTAAGCAAACCTGAAGATAAAGGACTCCAAATAGTTGTACCTAGCCCAACGTTTTTATAGATTTCAGAATAGTCGGCTTCAATTTTATTTCTTTCAAATAAATTGTATTGCGCTTGCTCCATTGTTGGACCTATTAAACTGTATTTTTCTGCAATTCTGTGTGCCTCCATAATTTCTACACCCGTCCATTCGCTTGTGCCCCAATACAGGATTTTACCTTGCTGTATAAGCGTATTCATGGTACGAACAGTTTCTTCTACAGGCGTATTTTTATCTGCCCTATGGCAATAAAAAAGATCCAGATAATCTACCTGCATGCGCTGCAAAGCTTCGTTGCAGGCTTCTGTTAAATGCTTGCGGCTGTTACCCGTTTGGTTTGGTTTATTTTCATTGCCATGCCAGCCAAAATATGCTTTAGATGATAATACAAAAGAGGTGCGGTCCCATTTCTTTTTCTTTAAAATACGTCCCATCATTTTTTCACTTTCGCCCAGCGCATATGCTTCTGCATTGTCAAAAAAATTGATGCCGCTATCGTAAGCAAGCCCCATTAATTCATCGGCAGTTTTATCATTTATCTGTTTGCTGAAACTAACCCAACTCCCAAAAGAAAGAACGCTTAATTGAAGACCGGAACGGCCGAGACGACGATATTCCATAATATGATTTTATGAATGAATGTAATTTGTAAATTAAAATATTATAATGCTTTGGAAAAGAGGTGTAAGATATTTATTTCTTTGCAGTTTTTGAATTGGGTCTTCATATCCTTTGCTAAAGATTTTCTATTTTGGAAAACCATCTCCTTTTGAATTAATGATACCGTTGGGATGCAGCATGTGGTAATTTTTAAATCCCTGATCAGCTTCCATGCCGCTGCCATTCATGTACTGCCCATCTTTCTGCCTAATGCGAACTTTCTTATTGGTATAAAATTCTACTCCCTTGCGGTTTCTATCCCAATATAAATCATCACAATAAATAGTATCGCCTTTTAGTAAATTAATAATTTTTACACTGTCTCGTAAATAGATCAAACTTTCACCATCCTTATATTTGCCGTATAGCGCAGTTAGTTTACTTTCTTTAATCTCGTCAACGTTATAAAATTCTGCATAAAGCGTTTTAGGAAATTCATAATAGGTGGTTGAATCTTCTACATGCAACATTAGCGGAGCTGTGAGTATGGCTTTTGCTTTACCGCCAATAGTATAATTTATTTTTATAAAAGTTGCTTCTTCAGTACTGCCGGTTTTTTTATTGAGATTGTAAACTTCATTTACGTCATTTTCGCAGGAGCATAAAAAAAAGCAGCCTGTAAAAAGAGCTGCTAAAATATATTTATGTGTTTTATTTTTTTTCATTTAATAAAAATCTACATACAATTAATTGTATTTGCTTTTTTGAAACCAAGTAGCACTCATTGAAATTCCAAAATGAACTCTAAATATTCCCTCTCTTAAACCCTGGCTTTGTTTGTTACCGTGCTGTCCAATTTCTAAACCGGTATTAAACGTAACAAATTCTCCCACACGCAATCTTTGAAAAGAGGTTAGCGGTAAACTCGCACCAAGGGTTAAACCATAATCAGGCCTGTTTTCGTTGTTTATTTTTACATAATCATTACCAAAATATAAACCTGCACGGTATTTTACAAATCTCCAGTATTTGGTTGATAGGGTAGTAGGGTCAGCAGGAAAATATTGTGCACCCATATGAACAGTTGTGTTATTTTGAACGGCATCCGACGCACCAAAATATCTGTATTTTGACCATTGGGCATAATCTACATCAGCGCCAAATATCCAGTGTTTTGTTGTATATGTAAAACCTGCAGTGTAAGTAGACGGTAATGAAATTGTTCCTTTTTGATTAAGAACATTGGTAACAGTATCAATACCAATAGTGCTTCCGTTATTATCATAGACAAAAGTTTCATTTATATTATCTCTTTTGGCTTTTAAATTTTGCTGAAGATTGGTTGATATGCCAAGACGTAAAACATTTTTATTTTTTAAACGAATACCATATTGCGCACCAAGCGTTAAAAAAAAGCCACCAAAACGGGCATCGGCCTGTGTATTGGATTGCATATAACGGGCACTGTCACTATTTTTTAAAATAAGCTTTGTGCTGTTTTGCCTGTTGCCAAAAGCATAGCCTGTGCTTGCACCAAAACTAAAATTTTTAATTTTTACACCGGTGCTAAAATTAGCCTGGCTTATGCCACCTGTACCTTCATACAGCGTGCTAACACTGTCAATACCTACCAGATTTTTATCTGCCAGTATTTTATAGTTAATGCGGGTAACAGGGCGAAGACCAAAAGCAATATTTATATGATTTCCTTTTGCAAGCATTCTTTTAGGAGTAACAGGAAACCCAAGTTGCAGGTAAGAAATAAGTGTATTGGTAGCTTTGTATTTTTGTGGAGAATTGTTGTTTTTTAAAGTACGCACATCAACTTCGCCACCAACATCAAAAATGGTTGTATTTAAACTTCCCAAAGATGCAGGGTTAGATAAATTAA
>JAYTCO010000175.1:0-1981 GCA_043736415.1 Ferruginibacter sp.
TGTCTTGTCCTGAATTGAGTTTACGATTATTCGTAAATTTAAATCAGACAAAATATGAAAAAGACAACGGTAAATCGAGAGGCAATTATTGCCGAGTACTTAACGGGCGAAAAAACCTTTCGCCAGTTAGAGGCCAAACATGGGGTTGATTTTAGAACAATTCATTACTGGGTGAGTAGTTACAAAGGAAAAATAAAACCAAAGGGGAAGCTGCCCAAAAGTTCCTCGCCAGCCGAGGTACAACCAGCTGCATTACCGGCTGATGTAAAAAAACTGCAATTAGAATTACGTAAGGCAAAGCTTCATGCAGAAGTGCTGGAAGAAATGCTTAAACTATCCGAAGATCTTACAGGAATTGATTTAAGAAAAAAGTTTGGTGCCAAGCGGTTTTAAATGTTGAGCAAAGAGAGCCGAGGAATATTACCGCTCTTTGTTCATTGCTTGGTTACAGTAGGCAAGCCTTTTACCAAGGCCAGCAGCAAATGCAAAAAGATGTTTTTGAACAAGAGATTTTACTGCAGGAAGTATTTGCAATAAGAACAAAACAAAAACGCTTAGGGGGTAGAAGATTATTAATAAAGTTAAACGGGTTTATGCAAAGCCATGCTATAAACATGGGCAGGGATGCATTCTTTGATTTGCTTTCTTACAATGGATTATTAATTAAAAGCAGGAAACGAAAAAAGCCCATTACTACCAACTCTTATCATCGGTTTAAAAAGTATAAAAACCTCATACGTGACTATACCCCTATAGCCCCCAATAGGCTATGGGTATGCGATATAACCTATATTACCCTCCATGGTTCGTTTGCATACCTTAGTTTAATTACCGATGCTTATTCAAGAAAAATTGTAGGTTTTCATTTATCCAAAACATTAGAAGCATCTGGCAGCATAAAAGCTTTACAAATGGCAATAAAAAGTTGCGGGGATGTTACAAAACTCATTCACCACAGCGATAGAGGTGTACAATATTGCAGCAATGATTATGTAAAAATATTACAGAAAAATAAAATTAACATTAGCATGACCGAAAATGGTGACCCTTTAGAAAATGCGATTGCTGAACGGGTAAATGGAATTTTAAAAGATGAATTATTGGAAGATAAATATAGTACTCATCAAATAGCCCAGGATAAAATTGCTGTTGCAGTAAGTATCTATAATTATGAAAGACCACACAGTAGCATTGAATTTTTAACTCCTGTTGAAGCGCATAAAAAAACAGGGCAACTAGAAAGAAAATGGAAAAACTATTATCAGCAAAAAGAAAATACAGCAGCATAAACAGGCGTATAAAAGGTTTTTTTAGGCATAAGGGGCTCGGAAGTAATTATAAAAAAACTCCGAATAAACCGGAGTTGATAAAACGAATTACTTCGTCACCCAGTGGAGTATTCCTGGCAAGTTGCTCCTCAGCAGAACTTGCTTCCGCTTTGTCCACTAAAACAAATGTAAACCTTATAAAGGATTGTTTTAAATTTGTAAACCTGCATAAGGACTATCAATAAAATTGTGTAAACTTTTTTTAGGACGAGACAATCTATCTTAAAATAAAAAACTATGACAAAGCATTAGAAGTTTTATCGGAAGCGGTTGACAGCCTTTGGAAAAAAACTACAAATGGAAGACCTGTTATTGCTCCCTTGCTGAATTTAGGAGATGCCTATTATGGAAAACAAAATTATAAGACTGCATTAAAATATGCAAGAGAAGGAACCGATATAGCCATAAAATTAGGCGCACGACCATCTGCAATGGATGGCTATGAATTGCTTTCAAGAGTATATTATCATTTAGGCCCAAATGACAGCGCCTATTTATACCTACTGAAATATACACAACTAAAAGACTCTATTCAGAACAAACAAATTTTATGGAGATTGAACAATTATAAAAAAGCCGCTGAAGACGAAAAAAAACAAGCTCAACTCTTACTTTTAAATAAAGACAATAAATTAAAAACCCAGCAACTCAAA
>JAYTCO010000176.1:0-1979 GCA_043736415.1 Ferruginibacter sp.
TCCAAAAATAAGGACAATGGCAAATCACGCAGCAACCAAAAAAGACGTAAGACAAAGTTCAAAACGCAGAGATCGTAACCGTTACTATGGTAAAACTACACGTAATGCAATACGTGATATTAAAGCAATAGATGAAAAAACTGCTGCATCCGATAAATTACCCTCTGTAGCTTCTATGATAGATAAATTGGCAAAACGTGGTACGATACACAAAAACAAAGCAGCTAATTTAAAAAGCAAACTGGCTAAAAAAATTAACGCACTAGCAAAATAATATATTTTTAAAATATATAAAAGCCCGTCAATTCAATGTTGACGGGCTTTTTTGTTGTCATAAATTTCCTGTAATAAAATAATAAAGACTTTTTTTATTGCATCACTTTGCTATTTAATGATATCCTAATTTTAAATCCTTTCTTCTTTCACTTATTTTTGAAGATGCATAAAACATACTTCATTCTATTCTGCTTTTATACAAGTTTTTCTTTTGCACAACAAACAAAGTTTGAAAAAAGCAAAGGTACAGAAACTGCTACCTATTTTGAAACCATCAGTTTCTACAAAGCACTGGATAAATCTTCAGATAATATTTTAATGAAGGAATGCGGTATGAGTGATGCCGGTTATCCATTAACCATTGTGCTGGTAAGTGCGGATAAAACTTTCAATCCAACAGAATGGCATAAAAAAAACAAGGTTGTTATTATGATCAACAATGGCATTCATCCCGGAGAGCCCGATGGTATAGATGCCAGCATGATGTTGATAAGAGATATAAAGAACAGGAAAATCATTTTGCCTGATAATGTTGTGCTGGCGGTAATACCGGTGTATAATATTGGCGGTTGTTTAAACAGAAATGCGGTAACACGAGTTAATCAAAATGGTCCTGTTGAATATGGCTTTAGAGGTAACTCCCAAAACCTTGATCTTAACCGTGATTTTACAAAGAATGACAGTAAAGAAGCCAAAGCATTTGCAAAATTATTCCATTGGTTAAACCCAGATATTTTTATTGATAACCATGTAAGCGACGGTGCAGATTACCAGCATATCATGACGCTCATAACTACCCAATACGAAAAATTAGGAACAACCGCAGGTACCTGGCTAAGAAATGTTTTTGAACCACAAATTTATGCCGGCTTGAAGGAAAAGAAATGGGACCTCATTCCTTATGTAGAATTTGATGGCGCAGATCTTAATAAAGGCATTACTATGTTTTACGAAACGCCACGTTACAGCTCGGGCTATGCAGCACTCTTTGGCACATTTTCTTTTATACCTGAAACGCACATGCTAAAACCTTACAAAGCAAGGGTTTTGTCAACATACGATTTAATGGAAACCTTCATAAATAAAGCTTCCTCAAATGCAGATGAGTTATTAGCAATCAGAAAAAAAGCTGCTGCAGAAATGCTCGTTCAAAGACAATTTCCTTTAAAATGGAGCATTGATAAAACAAAAAACAGCAGTATAACTTTTAAAGGTTATTTACAGGATTCTGCAATAAGTGAAGCAACCGGGTTGGCTAAAATGTTTTATAACCGTAATAAACCCTACAGCAAGGAAGTAAAATTTTTTAATTATTTTAAACCTGAAAATATAATTGAAAAACCCAAAGCATATATTATTCCTGCGGGATGGTATGATGTTGTGGAGCGACTTGAACTAAATGGAATTAAAACACACAGGCTTTTAAAAGATACCATGATGGCCGCAAGTTTTTATAAAATTGATGAGTATAAAAGCAGACCATTACCCTACGAAAAACATCATGGTAATTATGCTGTGAAGACAACAAAATTTACGGAAAACACAACCTTTTTAAAAGGAGATTATGTGGTAGAACTAAACCAACCCGGCAACAGATACATTGTCGAAATGCTTGAACCCACCGGCGATGACAGTTTTTTTGCATGGAACTTCTTTGATGCCATTTTGCAGCAAAAGGAAGGCTACAGCGATTACCGTTGGGA
>JAYTCO010000177.1:0-4748 GCA_043736415.1 Ferruginibacter sp.
CCGGGGGAATATGACGCACTCACTGTTCTGTTTAATAACGGCAAAGCAGGATTTAAAAATAATTCAGAAAAATGTTTTCTTCTTTCACTACCGGTTAAAAATTTTGGCTGATAAGTAGGTGCACTAACCATTGCAAGGATGCCGCCTGTTTTTGGGTCAATTGCTACAATTGCGCCAAGTTTATTCTGCATTAATTTTTCTCCCAGTTCCTGCAGCTCAATATCAAGAGAAGTATGCAAATTATTGCCTGCAATAGGAACTGTATCATACTTACCATTTTCCAGTTTTTCTGTCAGCCTGTTTTTGTTATCTCTTTTCCAATACTCAATTCCCCGTTCGCCCATCAACACTTTTTCATAACTCCTTTCAATGCCCGTCATGCCTGCATAATCGCCGGATACATAACCTTCATTTTTATGTTTTTTTAAAAAATTAGTATCTACTTCTGCAGTGTAGCCGAGCACGTTTGCTGCAGCATTAAACGGGTAACTTCTTACAGATCTTTCCTGCAGGTAAAAACCCGGTGTAAAGAGATACATACTTTCATTAAGCATTGCCTGTTTATCATCGCTTAACAATGCTTCAAAAACAGAAGTTCTTGTACGCCCGTTTTTAATAATTACCTCTACTATTTTTTTATTGAATTGCGCCGTATCAATATTTAAAATTTTACAAAGGGCTACTGTATCCACACCTTTTAATTTGTTGGGCGTAACCATTAAATCATAAATAATGGTATTTTGTAAAATTGATTTTTTATGTCTGTCGTATATTATTCCTCTGTCAGGATAAATAACTTTCCTAAAAGTTCCCTGTGCATCTGCCTGCAGGCGCAGGTCTGAGGAAAAAAGTTGCAGGTGTGCAAGTTGAGCAATTATTACAATAAACATAAGCACAAATACAAACACCACAATATTTTTTCGGGACTGGTTAAAGGCGGACATGAATTAGTGAATTGTGAATAGTGAACTGTGAAGTTGTGAATTGTGAATTGTGAATTGTGAATTGGGTGTATGGGTGGGCGATTTAATTTTTTTGCGTCGATTTTATTAGACCTGTTAAAATCTTAAAACAATTAATCATTAGGGAACTTAAATTTTGAGTGTCATAATTTTCCAAGTATTTTAATTCATAAGCTATATCAAGTGCCACATCTATTTCTACTACTGAACCCCTAGAAATTTCAAAGTATCTTTTCCTTTCTATATCTGATTTTCGAGAGGCCCTTTCTGCAATATTTAAATGAACCGATAAAGCAGCTCTTCTTATTTGAGAACACATAGAAAATTTTTCTTCTGAAGGAAATATTTTCGTGAGTTTATAACATTCTAAAACAAATTGTTTTGAAAATGTATAAACATCTAATTTTTGGTGATTAAGCTGTAAAAACATGATTTAGTTTTAATAAATAAAAATGAACCTGCTTATAAATTTACAAATAGAAAATTTACAATTCACTTAATTCACAATTGACTATTCATTGCTACACCGTATTCGTTCTAAACTTTTGCTTTCTTACAAAAATCAATTCGGTAATTATTATTAACAGTAAACTTATTACTGTAGATAAAACTGTTTTTACTAAAAAATACCAGATGTTTCCAAACTGCCAGGCCTCGAGTAAAAACAACCATGCGTTGTGCAAAAAACTAAGAATACCCATAAAAATAATATATGGTAAAAGCCCACCCATACTTTTAATAGAAGGCTCTTCAAAATTAGCATCAGCCCCTTCCTGCGGTATAAAAATATTTACCAAAAACGGTCTAACATAAGCAATAAGTACACATGCTGCTGCATGAAAACCCGGGTTGTGCCAAAAACTATCCAGTATAAAACCGTAAATAAAGGCAATGACCATTAACCAGGTACGCTGCATTTTAAAAGGCAACCATAAAATGAATAAAAAATATAAATATGGCGTTACCATTTGGTGCAGGTGTATTTTGTCTAAAACAAAAATCTGTACAAACAAAAACAAAACAGCTCTTAATATATTTTTTACAAGAATACTCATTTAATTTACTGAGGCTTTGGCTTTATCTAAAATCGTTTTTACAGCATCTGCATCTGCACTTTCTATAGCATAAACATATTCCAGGTTATAAAAATTGGCAGCAGATTTTAAAGTAATTCTGTAATTGTTGTTGGTGGTTTCAGGTTTAATATCGGTTATTCTGCCAATCATAATCCCTTTAGGAAAAATGGCACTAAAGCCACTCGTAATAATGGTATCTCCAACAGAAATCTTTGCACTTTTAGGAATGTTATTGAGCGTAAGAATGTTGGGTTTTTTACCATCCCAGCTTAAAGTCCCTGTCTCGCCGGTTTTTAAAAGCTTACCACTTAATTTACTGTCTTTGTGCAATAAACTCATTACCGCGGCATAGTCGCCGTTAACTTCTGTAACAACACCCACCACATCGTTGTTTATGCCTACTATGCCCATACCTTTCTTAAATGTATGAACATTGGTTCCGGTAATAACAATAAAATTGCTTTGCGCAGCAATGCTGTTTGCAATAACTTTTGCATTTAAATAATTAAATTTTCGGTAACGTAAAACAGAATCTATACGCATGGTATCAATAACCATCTTATCTAAGGAGTCATTAATATTATAATTACTCCTTAGTTTATTGTATAAAACTTCATTGGCTTTTAAAAGAGAATCGTTGGTTTTTTTTAACTGAAAATAATACTCGACCCGGTTTGCTTGCTTGTTAATGCGACCTGTAAATTTATTGGCAGTATCACCAAAGGCCGCTTCATGGTATTTACTGTAACTAACAATAAAATAAATGGAGAGAACCTGTAAAAACAGGAAGATTAAAAGATTGGCATACCGCCTGATAAAAAGAAAAATGTTACTCACAGAAAGAAGAAGTATTATGAATAATAAATTATAAATTTTGTATGCTGTATGACTAAAAATTTATAATTTATCAATCAACATTTATAATTTAAACTACCTCATTACAAACGGGTATCTGTCATAATTTTTAAGTGCAATACCGGTTCCTCTTACAACACTTTTTAGTGGATCATCAGCAACATGTACCGGTAACTTTATTTTATTTGCAATTCTTTTATCGAGCCCACGTAGCAATGCACCACCGCCGGTTAGGTAAAGGCCACGACGGTAAATATCTGCTGAAAGTTCCGGTGGTGTAGTTTCTAAAGCTTTTAATATTGCTTCTTCAATCTTAAAAACACTTTTATCCAATGCATCGGCAACTTCCTGATAACTCACCATTACCTGTTTTGGAATACCGGTTACAAGATCCCGGCCATTAACAGGAATATCTTCAGGAGGGTTTTCCAAATCTTTCATGGCTGCACCTACCTGTATTTTAATTTGCTCGGCAGTACGTTCACCAATTAATAAACTGTGGTAGCGGCGAAGGGCTTCCATAATATCAGCTGTAAATTCATCTCCTGCAACCCGTATACTTTGATCGCAAACTATACCTGCCAAAGCAATAACAGTAATCCCAGTTGTTCCACCACCAATATCAATAATCATGTTACCTACCGGTTCCTCAACATCTATCCCAATACCCAATGCTGCTGCCATTGGTTCGTGTATTAAATAAACTTCTTTTGCGCCTGCCTGTTCTGCACTATCTCTTACAGCACGTTTTTCAACCTCTGTTATGCTGCTTGGTATGCAAATCATCATTCTCCAACTTGGTGCTATCCATGGCTTTTTTGGATATACCATTTTAATCAGTTCTCTGATCATTAATTCAGCCGCATTAAAATCTGCTATCACACCATCCCGAAGTGGTCTTACTGTTCTTATGCTTTCGTGGGTTTTTTCGTGCATCATCAATGCTTTTTTACCCACAGCTAATAATAATTTAGGATTGTTTCTATCTAATGCGACAATTGAAGGTTCATTTACAACCACTTCATCATTGTGTATAATTAATGTATTTGCTGTACCAAGATCTATTGCAATTTCTTGTGTGAAAAAATTAAAAAGGCCCATTTTTTTTGTGCTAATGTAGTTAAAGGAATCTAGACAAAGTTGATATAAATAATTGACTTTACAACAATCAAAATCGTTTTTTTATCAAATTTATTTTGCATTTAAAAAATCGTCAAACCTTTGCAAATAAAGGCTTTACTAATATGTTTAGTTTTGTGTTAAAGGAAACCAAAAGAATAATTATGTGAATAATTAGTACATTTTTTTGGTAATTATTTTCTTGTAGAATTTGTACTAATTTATTATCAGCATTAAACAAATTCAAAACCTATATCGTCTCTGTACAACATATCTTCAAAATGAATCTGCTGCAACAAATAATCAGATTGTTCTGCTGCTTCTTTTATATTTTCCCCAAAAGAAACAGCAACAACCACCCTTCCGCCATTTGTAACAATCCCATTTTCTTTTTGTAAAGTACCTGCATGAAAAAGAAAACTTTCAGGTAAATCATATGAGTCTAAACCTTCAATAATAATGTTTTTCTTAAAATCTCCGGGATAGCCACCACTTACTGCTACTATTGCCACAGCCGAGCGTTCATCTGTTTCAATTATTTGTTTTTTTAAACTTTTATTTGAAGTTGCCACGAGCAATTCAACTATGTCATTTTTTAATCTTGGCAAAACTACTTCTGTTTCAGGATCTCCCATTCGGCAATTATATTCTATCACCATAGGTTCATTTTTATTTATCATTAAACCAATAAAAACAAAACCTTTATAATTTAAACTGTCTTTTTGCAGCCCATTAA
>JAYTCO010000178.1:0-4744 GCA_043736415.1 Ferruginibacter sp.
CCAACAGAATAACCATTGCTTACGTTATCGTAAAACTGGTTTTGCAATGAGTCAAAAATACCTGTGTTTTTAAAATACCTGAAATCAGCATTGGATATGTTTTCAGAATTATTTTTGGAAAAAGTAGTGTTTAAACCAAATGTTATTGATCTGCCTTTTTTCTGAAATCCGTGGCGATAAAGTATGTTATTACGAATATTAAACCCTGTTCTGTCAAATGTGTTTTTTCCTAATGATGTGTTGGCACTATCGTATACGGCGCCGCCACCTCTTGCACCATAATAACTTTTATAATCAGAAAATGAAGTACTGTTGTTTTGTTGAAAATTAATACTAGGTATAATGAATAAACTGTTGTTGGAATCAATGTTATATTCCAACCTTAAATTAATTCTGTTGTTGTTATTGTTGGTAACGGAACTGCTTATTTGTTTTGTAAAAAGACTGGTATCTTTTCCACCTAAAAAAGTTTCCCGCGTTGTGGTTGATTGATTAGTGTTTTTGCTTTGGTTGTAAAAATAACTTCCTGCGAGGATTACATTTTTACCATATTGGTTGCTAAAATTTAAACCGGCTGCATTTGTTCTGCTAATGCCATTTGATTGACCTACATTAAAATCGTTGTTACCGCCACCATTCCAGCGACCGCCACCACCCTGCTGTCCACCTCCTGGTCTGCCACCACCACCGCCACCACCGCCAGCACTGCTTGTTAAGCCGAGCAAATCCTGCGATGCAAAGTTTTGTTGGTTAATGTTATTAAAATTTCCTACCAATGATAAACGCCTGTTGCCTTTAAAAAAACTTACGTTACCTCCCGCATTGTATCTTTCATCTGTTCCATAACCTCCGAATACTCTACCAAACCTGCCGTTCTTTAACCCGGCTTTGGTTACCACATTTATTGCTTTGGTGGAGTTCCCATCATCAACGCCTGTTAAGCGGGATTGATCGCTTAGCCTGTCAAAAACCTGTATTTTATCAACAACTTCTGATGGTAAATTTTTTAATGCGGCAGATGCATCATCACCAAAAAAATCTTTCCCGTCAATAGTAACTTTTCTTACAGTCTCGCCTTGCGCTGTAACGGTACCATCTTTTGCTACAGTTATGCCCGGCATTTTTTTAATAAGATCTTCGGTAGTGGCATCAGGGTTTACTTTATATTGGTTGGCACTAAATTGTGATGTGTCTCCTTTTACAACAACGGGCGGTGTTCTTGCTACAACGGTTACGTTTGATAAATCTTTGTCCTGCCTGCTTAATACAAAATTTGATAAAATTCTTACAGTATCCTTTAAAGTAATTAAAGAAATAAATTCCTGGTAATTTAAAGCACTCACTTTTAAAATATAACTGTCAGCAAAAAGATTACTAAAAGAAAATTCACCCGTGGCGCCTGTAACTGTAGTAGAAATTAAGGAAGAATCTATCCGTTTTAACAACGAAACTGTTGCTGCAACTATCGGCTTACTGTCTGTTTTATCATTTACACCTCCTTTTATTCCTGCATTTTGTGCCCATACTGCACCGGAAAAAGCTGTAAAAAACAGCAAAAAAACTAAAATTGACTTCATATAAAACTTTTCTTTGTACACATAAGACGATGTATAAACTTTAAAACATTCGCAACGATCTTACTTTGTTTTTTGTTAAATAAGGTAAAGACCTAGGCGGGAAGCAATTTTTACTTGTTTCTCCCTTAAATTGCAATCTTAAAATTTTTGTTTAATATGATCTATAATAAAATAGTATCTGTAACCGGCCTCGGCGGTTTGTATGAATTAGTTTCTTCAAAAGCAGATGGCGGTATTGTTCGTTCGCTGGAAGATAAATCCACAAAATTTGTAAGCAATCGTATCCATAGTTTTTCTCATTTGGAAAGTATAGAAGTTTTTACCACCAAGGATAATGCTAACCTGGTAGATGTTTTTAATGCTATGAAAGAAAGCAAGGAAGCCAAGCCTGATGCCAAAGCAGATACCAAGGCTGTAAAAGCATATTTTGAAAAGGTATATCCTGATATGGATTTTGAAAGAGTATATGCAAGCGATATGAAGAAGATGGTGAAGTGGTTTGAAATACTTGTAAATGCCGATGTAGAAATTAAATTGACGGAACATGCTGAAGGTGAAGAAGCAATTGAAGGGGAAGAAAAACCCGCAATGGTTGCAGAAAAGAAAGTAACAGCAAAAACGGCTACACCAAAAGCAGCAGCTATTAAAAGTGGCCCTGCAAAAAAGATAAACAGTCCGAGGAAGATGGCGTAAGGAAGACATGAGATGTTAGACAAAAGATGAAAGACAAAAGACAGAAGAGAGTTGCGAGTTAAGGGTTGGGAGTTGAGGGTTGGGAGTTGCGTTTGGGTGATTGAATGAGTAGTTTGATGATGTTGACTTTTATGCTCTTTTGTTTCTTGTAATTACCACTTCCAATGAATCCCGAATGGGTTCAACTTAGGATAACCATGGGTGCAGCCCATGGAAACAAGCGCAGCTTGCATGATGCATAAAAAAGCTCAAAAAAGAATTACTGATGAAGGGCTGCGGGATAGTAGTGGAAAGCCCGCAGTGAATCCGCCTTGGCGGAGAAACGAGGACTTGCAACGAATAGCCCGAATAACTGATGATCATAGCAATAATCTTAACAGCCCCAAGTCATCTTCCCAATACTAATATCTCATTACTCAATACACATTTATGTACACAGCTGATATAAAAAAACTTGAAAGACATTTTCTTCCAAAAGACTTCACCGTAACTGACTGGGCTTCGCTGGAGCCTTATTTTAAACTGTTGGTGGATAGAGAAATTACCAATAAAACCTCGCTGGAAAAATGGCTGCTGGACATGAGCGAAATTGAGGCGGTTGTAAATGAAGATGCCTGTTGGCGGCAGATAAAAATGACCTGCGATAACGAAAACAAGGCGCTGGAAGATGCGTTTAATTTCTTTTGCATGGAGATACAGCCGCAGGTGCAGCCTTACAGTGATGCATTGAATAAAAAATTATTGGCATCGCCATTTTTAAAAGAGCTGGATGCTGAAGTTTACCACACATATTTAAGAACCACACAAAACAATGTAGAGCTTTTTAGAGAAGCAAATATTCCTATACAGGCAGAAATTGCAGTGCTACAGCAACAGTTTGGGCAAATTACGGGTGCCATGATGGTTACCGTAAATGGCGAGGAATTTACTTTGCAACAGGCTGCTAAGTTTTTAGAGAATGAGGACAGGAATTTAAGAGAAGAAGTTTATTTTAAAATGCAGCAAAGAAAACTGGGAGACAAACAAAAGCTGGATGACTTATTTGATAAACTGATTGAGCTGCGCAACAGCGAGGCTACAAATGCAGGCTTTAATAATTACCGGGATTACCGTTTTAAAGAACTTGGCAGATTTGATTATACGAAAGAAGATTGCTATAAATTTCACGATGCAGTAAAGCAACATGTAATGCCGCTGGTAAATGAAATTTATAAAAAGAAAAAAGAAAAGCTGGGGCTTGAAAGCCTTCGCCCATGGGATTTGGATGCAGAACCTGCCGGTACAAAACCGCTTCGGCCTTTTGAAAACAGCGAAGAATTATTAAATAAATCTGTTGAATGTTTTACCAAACTGCGACCTTTTTTTGGTGAATGTTTGCAGCGCATGAAGGAAATGCAGCACCTCGATTTGGAAAGCAGAAAGGGTAAATCGCCGGGTGGTTATAATTGTCCGCTGGCAGAAAGTGGCGCACCGTTTATTTTTATGAATGCTGCCGGACAAATGCACGATGTAACAACGATGGTGCACGAAGGTGGACATGCAGTTCATTCGTTTTTAGCACACCCTTTACCTCTTAATGGTTTTAAGGAATACCCAATGGAAATTGCAGAAGTTGCAAGCATGGCTATGGAGCTTTTTAGCATGGACCACTGGGAAACATTTTTTGATAATGCAGATGATCTTGCCCGTGCAAAGGAACACCAACTGGAAAGAGTGATTACTATTTTTCCGTGGATTGCCATAATAGATAAATTTCAGCATTGGTTGTATGAACATGCAACGCATACACATGAAGAGCGTACTGCTGCGTGGGTTGCAACGCTTGCTGAATTTACAGATGATGTAATTGATTACACCGGCCTGGAAACCTTTAGAGACAATGCCTGGCAGCGACAACTGCATTTGTTCGAAGTGCCTTTTTATTATATTGAATATGGAATTGCACAACTTGGTGCAATTGGTATGTGGATGCAGTATAAAAAGGATGCTCAAAAAGCTTTGGATAATTATGCTCATGCATTAAGCCTTGGTGGTACAAAAACATTGCCTGACTTATACAAAGCTGCAGGTTTGGAATTTGATTTTAGTCCTGAAAAAATTAAAGTGTTGATGGATTTTGTGAAAGCGGAAATGTAGGATGTTTGTATTTAAAAAAATGATTTTTTCTTAAATTGAAATTTAAAGCAGGATTTAATTCATGAAAAATCTATTTATATTTTTAGCTTTCTTCACTTTTTCTTTTGCTTTGATTTCCTGCGGCAAAGACGGCGCAGGACTACCGGTTGCTGTTGGGGGCGATCTGCCTACAAATTATATTATTATAAGTGATGGTGCATTTTCGCCAAGCAGTGTTACTGTTGTTAACGGTTCATCTATCACATTTGTAAATCGCTCCGGAACTGCAAAAGGAATTTATTCGTCGGATAGTGTTGTTATGAACAAGCAAAATATTATGGATAATACTTCTTACTTTT
>JAYTCO010000179.1:0-1976 GCA_043736415.1 Ferruginibacter sp.
TTCTCCGCTGGGTCCTGCCACAAAACCGTCAAGCGATATATGCATAAATGAAATGATGTTTCTCATAGGGTTCTGTTTTTTATTGTTGAATATAGTTTGCTACTGTCTTTTATTTAAAAATGACTGTAAACGTAAGATTTTTCGCTGATGATGTCTGTGTTGACTACTATGTTTATTGGTGATAAATGTGTGGAGGTTGTCGATTAATACGGCACATCCCGTTCATGGCTTTGCGATGGCAGGTAATTCATTAAACGTCCATCCCGGTACAATGTTTAATTGAACATATGTTGTGGAAATTAGAACCAAAGCTACATTGAAACTCGTATGCCCCTACCTGCTGCTAAGAGCTTCAAGTTAGCTAGTGTTACATTGTTCAGCCTGCTCTTGCAAATACCTTTGTTAGCGGCATGCGCTTCTATTTTTGTAGCAAATTATTTGTCTCGCAAGTAAACGAAAACTTTTTTTGATAAATCAACATCTATAAAATTTTCAGTAAGTTCAGTTGAGCCAGAAGGCAATATTTTAAATTCAAGTTTCCAATAGAAATTGGGCGGATTATTTGCTTCTTCAAATGCATTGTTTCCTATGTACTCAAATTTGTTTCCGAATGCTTCATTTTTCTTCCAAAGTCTATTTTCGAAATTAAAAAGTTCAGCCAAACCGATGTTACCGGCTGGCATTCGTCAATTCGTTTTGTACTTCCTCTGTCAAAGTAATGTTTTGTGTTGTGTCAAAATTGCCAAAACCAACTGACGATAAAATTCTGTCAAGAAAGGTTTTGGGTTCTTTGTAAGTGACAGATGGGGTCAAAGTAAAGAGTGTCTTTTCTTTCAAACGTGTAGGGTATAGAATAATAGATTTCCATTCTGTCGAGCCTGCTAAATAAGTCATGTTAAGGTCTTGATGAAACTTTTCGCTCAAATATTGTGTCAACATGTCGATGTTATCAGCATACCTAGGAATGCTTTGCCATTGTCCGTCCTTTGTTACAAAAGTTAAAAACCAATCGTCAAAATATGGGCCGTCGGAGTTTGTATATTCAGCAATTATAACAACGTTATTAAGGTCTAGTTGAAGAATGTTTTTTTTGTCATAGTCCCAAAAAATGTCGTCACCTTGCAAGCGAATTATGCCTGATGAATTCTCCGTTTTATTTTCTCCTTGCATAAGTAGGGTGTTTCAATATGCTTGCCGGTAACGCGTTAATTGATGCTATTAGTCGCAAGGGTAAAATAAGTGATTTATTAATATTGAACCATTTCGTCTTATACATTTTTAAATTGTCGTAACGTCAATCCAATTTACCAATCTTAGTTCTTACAGGTTCCACTTGCAAGGTCTTGTGCTGAAGCAAACAGAACCTTTCATCCAAGTCTTCATTATGTACTTTCAAAGGCATGTCTCATTGCAATAGTGCAGGTTCCCACCCACTCGCAAGACTTTGAGTGGAGAACCTGCAAGGAGAAAAGCAAATGCAACCTTTCATTCAAATCTTGATAATCTACTGGTAAAAGCACATTTCATTGCTACATTGCAGCTTCCCTCCAGGGCTTTGAAAGGACAAGCTGGGGAGGCAAAATCCTGCAAAGACAAAAAACATTACCATCACCGGGGTGGCATTACTTTTACAGATCATTTCAAATAAGTTAAAAAGTACATCATTCCCCCAACCCATAAATTATATAAAATGAGTAGTGAACTAAAAATCATTAAAGGTCAAAACGAAGAAGAAATCTGGCAACAGGTTCGCCCCGATTTTGAAGGAGAAGAATTATTGGGATACAATGTACTGTTAGAAACACCCACTTCTTTGGTTGAACTGGATGTAGATATTGATTTAGGTGGTGGGTTTGAAGGTGGTTTCGAAATAACAAGAATGGTTTCCAAAATACCGGCTACTAATGATTTTAAATTTGCACTGCATAAAGAAGACTTTTTAGACGAGATAGGCAAGTTTTTTGGAATGCAGGATG
>JAYTCO010000180.1:0-4724 GCA_043736415.1 Ferruginibacter sp.
AAAAAAGTTTAGTGAAACGACTTTCACTAAACTTCTTTCAAGACCGATAAAAACATTGAGTTACCGAGGTTTTTATCAACTATTTTTCAGTATTATACCGAAATAATTATTAACCCCAACCTTTAAACAGCAGCAACAAATAAAAGTTAACCCTTTTTTTCAATTTCTGCATCTTCAATGATTTTCTCTTTTTCTTCATTTGCTCCAGCCACAACTTCCGTTGCAATTTTTTTTGCATCTACAACTATTTCTTTTTCTTTCTCTGCTTCCTGTAAAGTTTCACCTTTTGCAGCAACTTCTACTGTTTGCACTGTTTCTGCATATTTGGAAGGTAAAATTGGAGATCCAAATTCCAGCGCCCATTCTTTTGCAAATTCAGCTCCCAGATACAAAATAATTGAAGAATAATAAACCCATACCAGCAAAATAACCAAAGAACCTGCAGCGCCAAATGTGCTGCCAACATTTGTTTTAGAAATATAAATAGAGATTAAAAATTTTCCAATAATAAAAAGAATGGCCGTCACTACAGATGCAGTTTTCACCTGTTTCCATTTAATCTCAGCATCCGGCAATACCTTAAAAATTACCGCAAACAAAGTGGTAACTATAAACAAAGTCAGCAACAAATTAAAAACATAAATAAACACTACCGCTACATTCGAAAAGTGTTCTGTCAGTCTTTCACTGAAGCCATCAATAACTGTAGAAATTCCAAGCGTAACCAACAATAAAAAACCCAGACTGCCAATAACACCAAAAGACAAAATTCTTGATTTAAAAAAGTATTTGATACCTGCACCTTTTTTGGGTCTTACACCCCAAATGGTATTTATAGAATCCTGTATTTCTGCAAACAAAGATGTTGCTGCCACAAGCAATGCTACAATACCTGCTACCCGTGCAAAAGTACTTGTAGTAGCTTTGCTGGATGTTTTAATCATTGATTGAATCTGCTCTGCACTTGCTGAACCGACAAAACCTTTTATCTGATTATAAATTGTTCCTTCCACTGCTTCCTTTTGTAAAAATATAGTGCATAAAAAAAGGATCATTATTAGCAACGGTGCCATCGAAAAAATAGTTGTATAAGCAAGAGATGCGCTTAGCTTCATTATTTTATGATCTACAAAACCATCAAAGGTTTTTTTTAAAACAGAGAATATATTCTTTACGCTTTTTGTTTTCATGAATAAAAAAGAAAATATTAATGAATGGAATAAAATAAGGCCTTTCTAAAAAATGTGTTCAATAAAAAAGGCAACAAATGATCATGCTGCCTTTTTTTAAATTACTAATTTATTCCCCTTCCGTTACTCTAAAAGATACTTTACAATTAACACCGTATGAAACTATTTCCCCATCTTTTACATGTGCCTTTTGATCCTGCACCCAAATTGAATCAATATTTCTAATGGTTTTAGAGACTTCTTTAACGCCCTGTTTTACTGCATCATCAAAACTTAAAGGAGAAGATGCAATGATTTCGATAACTTTTACAATAGCCATGATATTTGTTTTAAATAATGATAAAAACATTGTTTTACAAATACCATTCCTGCTTTATGTGTTGGTTATTCTTCCATCATGCTACGTATTTCTGCAACAATATTTTCTACATTTGGCTTGGCAAAATAATCGCCATCACTTCCGTAACCGGGACGATGATTTTTACCGGTAAGCGTGCGTGGAGAAACATCTAAATATTTATATCCTTTCTGCTCTTCCATAACTTTATTAAACATGTATGCTGCTGCGCCACCGGGCACATCTTCATCAATAAAAATAATTCTATTTGTTTTTTTAAGAGATGCAACAATGCTGTGATTGATATCAAATGGTAATAATGTTTGCACGTCAATTACCTCACAACTTATATCCATTTTTGCAAGTGTTTCTGCAGCTTCCTGCACAATGCGCAAAGTAGAACCATAGCTCACAATTGTGATGTCTGTACCTTCTCTTAAAATATCACACACACCAAGCGGAACGGTAAACTCATTAAGATTCGTTGGTAGTTTTTCTTTCAGGCGATAGCCATTTAAACATTCAATAACCAGCCCCGGATCGTTGCCTTGCAAAAGTGTATTATACATCCCTGCTGCCTGCGTCATATTTCTTGGAACGCATACATACATTCCACGCAAGGCATTAATGATCATTCCCATTGGTGAACCGCTGTGCCATATTCCTTCTAATCTGTGGCCTCTTGTACGAACAATTAACGGAACACTTTGTTGCCCCGCTGTACGAAAATGTGTTGTAGCCACATCATCACTTAAAGGTTGCAAACCAAACAATAAATAATCAAGATATTGTATTTCAGCAATAGGACGTAATCCGCGCAAAGCCATGCCTATGCCTTGTCCCATAATAGTAAGTTCTCTTATACCGGTATCAAAAATGCGGTCACTTCCATGCTTCTCCTGCAGACCGCTAAAACCCTGATTAACATCACCAATAAAACCAAGATCTTCCCCAAAAGCAGCCACTTTATTATTAGTTGCAAATAACTGATCAAAATATTTATTTAAAACTTCATACCCATTTACTGTTGTGCCTACTTCATCAAATACTGCTTTTACAATGGGCACTTTCAATGCAGATTTCGGCCCTTCATTATATAAAAATGCATCGTATTCTTTGTTGTTTTTTTGAAGCATTGCATCATAAAAACTTCTTACTTCAGCAGCAGCAGCCGCAGGAATTTCGTAGAGCCCAACTGCAAGTGCTTTTAAAATATCTCTTTTATATGGCTCTCTCAATGCTTTTAAATCTGCAGCTTCTTTTAAAGCTGTTTCATTATTTGTTTTTTCCAGTAAGGTTACAACATTTGCAAGTATGTTTTTTATGGGCGCTAAATATGCTTCCCATGCTGCCTGTTTACCAGATTTTACATGGGCGAAAGCTTCTTCTTCAATTAATTTTATTTCTTCTTCTTCTGCCAATGCATTTTCTATAATCCAGCTACGCATTTGCTTTATACAATCCCATTCTTTTTCCCACAATAAACGGTCTGCCTTTTTGTAACGCTCATGGCTGCCAGATGTAGAATGCCCTTGCGGTTGCGTAATTTCTTCTATGTGAAAAATAGCCGGGGTATGTGTTTCTCTAATTCTATCTATTGCAGGTTCCAGTACTTCACACATACCTGCGTAATCCCATCCTTTTAATTTATAAATATCAAAACCATTAGTGCCATCCTGTTTTTGAAAACCTGCCAATGCTTCAGATATAGAACTTTTTGTTGTCTGGTATTCTTTAGGTACGGAAATACCATAGCCGTTATCCCAAACAAAAACTGCCAAAGGCACCTGCAAAACTCCGGCAGCATTAATGGTTTCCCAAAAATGTCCTTCACTTGTAGATGCATCCCCAATGGTACAAAAACAAATTTCGTTTCCGTTGTTGGATAAGTCAAATTCACCTTTTAATTCTTTTACATTTCTAAAAAACTTGCTGGCAAATGCAAGTCCTAATGCACGGGGCATTTGTCCGCCTGTTGGCGCAATATCACTCGAAATATTTTTTGTTGTGGCTAATGGTAACCACTCCCCTTTTGCATCAACCATTGGTGTTGCAAAATGCGCATTCATTTGTCTGCCTGCACTAAAAGGATCGTGCGTTACATCTGAATCAGCATATAACTGTGCAAAAAACTGTTGCACGGTACAAAGGCCGCTGGCAAACATAAAAGTTTGGTCTCTATAGTAACCGGATCTAAAATCTCCGGGTTTAAAAAATTTTGCCATTGCAATTTGTGGCACCTCTTTGCCATCGCCAAAAATGCCAAACTTTGCTTTCCCGGTCAGCACTTCTTTTCTGCCAAGCAAACTTGCTTCTCTGCTGATGCATGCATATTTGTAATCCTTTAATACCTCAAATCGAAAGGTATCAAAACTTAACTTTTCTTCAGAGGCAGCATCTGTAGTATTAATGGTATCCATATATATATAATTGCTGCAAAATTATTGATTTTAAAGTGCTTTGTTAAAAAACTGGCTTTAGTTTTCTAAAATTAAAAAAAAGGCAACCTTTTTGTATATTTGAATTCTCAAATAAATTCAAATGAAAAAGATTTTTTTTGTATCACTTTTTTCGGCATCTGTAATATTTACTCAAGCACAGGTTGCTACTGTTGTTACACACAATGATCATAATTCAGCACAGGTTAATGCAGTTGTACAAGAAGATGCAATTGCTTTTAAAGAATCTGAATATAATTTTGGGAAAATTCCTCAGGGCAAACCCGTTACCCATATTTTTGATATTACGAATACCGGTAAAACAGCTTACAAACTTGATAACGTAGTTGCAAGTTGCGGTTGTACTACACCACAGTGGGATAAAGAAAAAATTATTAATCCTGGAGAGAAATCAATTATAACTGTGGGATATAATGCGGCGGCTGAAGGACCATTTAATAAAAGCATAACAGTAACTTATAATACCAACCAAACTAAAGTAACTGTTATAAAAGGAGAAGTTTGGAAAACGCCAGCAGCAAGCGCACCAACGAATGCAGCCCTCAACGACTTTAAAAATTAAATTAAAAACTAAAAACTAAAACATGAAAAAATTATTCTTTGCTTTTACCGCATTAGCTTTATCAGCAGGTGCTTTTGCCCAAATTAAGTCTGACGACATCGCAAAAATTAAAGAGGAAACATTAAACCTTGGTAAAATTCCTCAAAGCATACCGGCAGTTTCAACATTTATTGTAA
>JAYTCO010000181.1:0-4724 GCA_043736415.1 Ferruginibacter sp.
CGGAGGGTTCAAAGACCCTGACTATGTACATAAGCCGGCAGTATGGGTTAGTACTAAAAATTTGGGCGCCCAGGTGGAGATAAAAGTGAGAGACAATGGTCCGGGCATTCCTCAAAAAATATTGGATAAAATCTTTCAACCATTCTTCACCACCAAACCAACAGGGCAGGGAACAGGATTAGGATTATCACTAAGCTATGATATTATTAAGGCACATGGAGGAGAGTTGAAGGTGGAAAATAAGGAGGGTGAGGGAGCGGAGTTTATGATCATCCTTCCATCAAATTAATCTGTTATTTATGCAGCATAACTTTAAACCTCTTTTCTTTTACTCACTCCTTCTTACACTGTTGATAGGTGTTAAAACGTTTTCACAAAGCGGTTTACCTGCACCATTTGAGATAAATACTGATACAATCACCACTACGTTATTGCCGGATTCAAATTGGCAAATCCTTTACGAAAAGGATACGAAATTGAAATTGAATGATGTTCTGAGGCCCTTGTACTCTTCTCAATTCTCCCGCCCCTACAAAGTTCCAAAAGTTCTTTTTTACCAAAACATCTGGATACGTTATAAAATCAAAAATAATCTTGATAAACCCATAGATATTACAATTCCGCAGAATGTCAGCAGGGGTGATGTTTACATTTCAGATAAGGAGGGAAAATGGAAACACTATGTTAACGGGCATTCCGTGCCCTGGAGTAAAAGGGATGGACTTAAAAAACTAATGCACATAACTCATACGATTTTGCCGCATAGCGATATTACTATTTATGAGCGTAACATATTTAAGGGAGAGCTGATAGATATAGCAGTAGCAATTGGGTTAAAGGAAAATGTAGTTTATAAAAATTATATTGAAAACGATGGGTTTTCCTTTATAGACGTGAATATTCTGGTGTTTGCCGGGTTTTTGTTGTTTGCTTTTGTTTTCAATTTATTTTTCTACTATATAATACGTGAAAAAGTATATCTCGTATATAGTATTTTTCTCCTATTAACAGATTTAATATGTTTCAAAGAGCAGATATTTCACTTATTCTTTCGAGAAAATCCTGATGCTTATACGTTTAGCCTAAATGTTTTTATCGGGCTATCGTATAATCTTTTTTTTATAACAATCTTATTGTTTTTGCAGGTGTCCAAAAATTATCCTCGGTGGAAAAGAATGTTGTTAATTGGAAACACTGGAGTATTGATTATGTTGGTGGTGTACCTTTTGACTTATTCTGGTGTATTACCTTTTCACTATAGTGAGAAGTCTAATAAGATTGCGCTGGTGCTAATTATATTGTTGATTATTGGTATAATAGTTACAATAATTATAGACCTTTTCAAAAAGCGACGCTTTGCAAGGCTATTTGCTCTGGCTATTTGCCCTTCGCTTATTCTCCAATTGACAGGAAGTTTATTTGGTGAAATTTTGCCTGCATGGTTTCTAAATCTGTTTATTATATCTCTCTACTGGGCAGTCATAGTCATCTCATGGTCACTGTTCGACAGGTTTAAGTTTGTATTGCACGAAAATGCAAGGCAGGCTCTTGAGAAGGAGCAATTAATCCGGGCACAGCAAGAAGAACGGAACAAGATAATGGTAAAGCAAAAAGAAGATCTGGAGCAGCAGGTAACCGAGCGAACTTCCCAGTTAACGCAATCATTACATGACTTGAAGCAAGCGCAATCCCAACTCATCCAATCCGAAAAAATGGCTTCGCTTGGTGAACTAACCGCAGGCATCGCCCATGAAATTCAAAACCCGTTAAACTTCGTAAATAATTTTTCAGATGTAAATGCAGAATTGATAGAAGAATTGAAAAGTGAGTTGCTTGCTGACAATAAAGAAGAAGCCATATCAATTGCAGATGACATAAAAGAAAATGAACAAAAAATAAGTCACCACGGCAAGCGTGCCGATGCTATAGTTAAGGGAATGCTACAACATTCAAGGGCAAGCACCGGTGAAAAAGAACCAACCGATATTAATGCCCTCGCCGACGAATACTTATGCCTGGCATACCAGGGCCAGAGAGCAAAAGACAAAAGCTTCAATGTAAAATTGATCACCGATTTCGACCCAACAATAGGAAAAATAAATATTATACCTCAGGACATTGGACGGGTATTATTGAACTTGTACAACAATGCGTTTTATGCTTGCACTGAGACTTATAAAAATAAGGACACTGAGCGTAGTCGAAGTGCAACTGTTTGGGTAAGTACCCAGAAGAAAGGGAACAATGTGTTGATTTCAGTAAAGGACAACGGACCCGGCATTCCTCCAAATATTATTGATAAAATCTTTCAACCCTTCTTCACTACCAAGCCAACAGGCCAGGGAACGGGCTTGGGGTTAAGCTTGAGCTACGATATTGTAAAGGCGCATGGAGGTGAGATTAAAGTGGAAACGAAGGAAGCTGATTACGCTGAATTCGTGATTGTGTTGCCAATAAATTATTAATGTTCGTAAAATAATACTTATGAAATTTTTTTTAATCTTATTACTAAAAACAAATTTGCTTTTGTTTTTAGTACTGTTTGCAACAGAAGCATTCAGCCAAAGTAAAGCCATTGATTCTCTAAAAAAAATAGTAGAAATAAAAAAAGAGGACACCACAAAAGTAAATGCACTAATTGAGCTAAGCAGAGTATCTGTTGATTCTTCAAATGCAGTACAATCCGCAAATGATGCTTTAATGATGGCTAAAAAAATTAATTACAAAAAAGGTGAAGGAATAGCAAATCTGCGTATTGCCGAGATGAATATGCATTTCCATAAAAATGATGAGGCTGTAAAAAACAGCTTTGATGCCTTGAGACTTTTTCAGGAAATTAAAGACGATAATAATGCTGTCAATGCATATAATTCTATTGCTTTAAGCTACTATTATCAAAGCAACTTCAGTGAGGCAAGAAAATTCCTTTTTACTGCTATGCAGCTAGGCAATAAAATAGGGGATAAAGAAGGTATGGGCAGAATTAATATGATAATAGCGGATACCTATGTGTCACAGCAAAAGAATACGGAAGGTCTTAAATACAACTATGCGGCCTTAAAAATTTATGAAAAATTAGATGATAAGCGATTTATGGCCTTTTGTCTTTTAAGAATTGGTATAGCACATGAAAGCCAGGGCGATCTTGAAGAAGCACAAAATAATTTTATCCGCTGTTTAAAACTCTGGGAAGATATCGGCGACAAATCTAATATTGCCTCATTAAATAACAGGGTTGGTTCTGGTTATCTTTTGCAGGGGAAATACAATGAAGCTTTGCAAAAACATCTTATTGCCGTAAAAATAGCTAGGGAGATAAAGAATGGAAATTTGATGTTATATAGTAGTCTTCTCCGCGTTGGGGAGGTTTATGAGGCGCAGGGGAATATTGCAGATTCAGCAGGAGATAAGGTAACCGCTGCAAAAAAATATGCTGATGCACTAAAAAATTATACCGAGGTTATGGAGGCGTTGGAAAAAACTATGCATAAAGGACTACTTGTTGATCTTTATCCGCATTTTGGAAGCGTTTATACCAAATTAAAAAAATATGATTTAGCTAAAGATTATTTTGAAAAAGCATTATCGCTTTCAAAATCCCATAGGTACAATAACCACATTACTCTTTTAAGTTATGCAGAACTTTCTAAAATAGAGAGCATGCAGCAAAACTATCAGAAAGCTTTTGAGTACTATAAAGCATATGTTGTATTAAAGGATAGTGCGATTAATGATAGTACTACTAAACAAGTAGTCAAGGCTAAATTGCAGTACGAATTCGATAAAGAAGCAGACTCTTTAAAACTACAGCAACAATTAACTGATGAAAAACTAAAACAGCAAAAGTTTCTTGCCATACAACAGCAACAGCAACTTCAAATAAAAGAAACTTCACTTACTTTAAGTAATCAACAAAAAGAATTAAATCAACTTGCTTTTTTAAGAACAGAGGCTGAACTTAAGACCGAGCAAACCCAGCGGCAGGATAAAGAAAAACAATTAACAATTGTAGAAAAGGAAAAGGCATTGCAGCAAGCCTCGCTAAAATTAAAGACAACAGAATTAGGCTTGAAGGATAAGGAAGTAGAATCGAAAAAAATGGAGCGTAATTTTTTTGTTGCCGGTGCTGTCATTTTTTTGTTCCTTGGCCTTATCCTTTTGCGAAATAATCGCCACAAACAAAAAGCGTATACCCTGTTAGAAAAGCAAAAACTGGAGACAGACCAGCAAAAAGAAAAGGTTGAATCTACCTTAACAGAGTTAAAGGCTACCCAAGCCCAATTGATTCAATCCGAAAAGATGGCTTCTCTTGGAGAACTAACCGCAGGTATAGCTCATGAGATACAAAACCCTTTAAATTTTGTAAACAATTTTTCTGAAGTCAATAAAGAATTGGTGGATGAATTACAAACAGAATTAAAAGCCGGGAATACGGAGGGTGCCTTTTTTATTTCAAACGAGATTAAAGAAAACGAACAAAAAATAAACCATCATGGCAAACGTGCAGATGCTATTGTAAAAGGTATGTTGCAACATTCAAGAGCAAGTACAGGTGTAAAAGAACCTACTGATATTAACGCCTTAGCAGATGAATATTTACGCTTGAGTTATCATGGTTTAAGAGCAAAAGACAAAGACTTTAATGCTGACTTTAAAACAGACTTTGATGAAAGCATTGGTAAGATAGAAGTTGTACAGCAAGACATTGGAAGAGTTTTGTTGAA
>JAYTCO010000182.1:0-1966 GCA_043736415.1 Ferruginibacter sp.
GTTCAGTTCAATAGCAAATGGATTTCCTTTTGCTATTTTTTATTTTCTAAATACATCCAGGGCCTTGCTTATTAAATGATCATCTATATTCAAAACTTCATAAAAACCTTCATCCCTCCACTTGAGTTTGACAGGTAAAAAGGATAACTAATTGACAGTCAATGATACGACCTTCCGTTTGGCACACTACAAAATGAATGGTAGATTAGAGATACTTGGTTAAACTGTCTCTTGCTATTATAGGTGGGAGCGGTTTGATACCCAAGCCTTGCAGTAATTTTACTTCATGGGGTTGTTGTACAGAGCGGATATAAATTTTTTTATTATTGTGCTGTATCAAACTTACCTGCATACTATCTAACATTTTTCTGAGAATGTTTTCTGTTACAGGAATTGGAAAATCAGCAAGCCTGGTCAGTACCCAATGCAGTAAGGTATATGCGATATAGCACATGCAAATGTGGCCTTCAATCCGTTTATTGGTCCAATGAAAAACGGGTCTTATTTCCAGGTGAGATTTAAAGGTTCTGAAGGTGTGCTCAATTTTAAAAAGCTGATGATATTGTTCAAGCGCCTGTTCATGACTAAGATTAGCTGAGTTGGTGGCAATGGCAAGTAAACCATCATATTTTTCGTTCTGCTTTATTCTTTTCATATCCAGCTTATAGCTGTCTGTGTTTTGTTGTTTGATAAAATAGCGGCTGGCTTTCTTTTTTATAAGAGAAGGATTTTTCAATAAAATATCTGCTGTTTTTAATTTTTTCTCCCGTTCATGTTTGTCTTTAGCAGCTCTGGCTGCACTATAAGTAGCGATGATGGTTTTGTTGTTATACTGCATTACATAGTATTGCAGCGTGATCTGTTCTCCGGTAGCATCATTATATACCCATGTATGCCGATAATTATCTTTATTCAATAATTCAGTTTGTATATCTGCAGGCAAATTTTTAAGTCTTTCTCCTACAATAAATTCATATCCATTGCCGGTAATAGCTTCTATATTTTCTTTACCAATCATTCCCCTGTCGGCTACTATAATTATTTTATTGATGTTATATTCTTTTTTAAGCCGGTCGATCGCATGAGGCAGTGTATGCCCTTCAAAAGTATTGCCCTGAAAAATCTGATAGCCGACCGGGTGTTTACCCGCATCAATAAGCATACAGAATAAAATTTGTGTTTGGCCTATTTTACCATCTTTACTGAATCCTTTCTGCCGTAAGTTGTTTGGGATCTGTTTCTCACTTTCAAAATAAAGGGTGGTTACATCATAAAATACAACATCCAGTGTTTGATTAAACAAGTCCCGTCCTGTTTGAAAAATCTGTTGCTGTATGAGCTTGTTCTCGATTGCTAATTTGTCTAATGTACGGTAGAGGTGTTGCAGATAGACAGGCTCTAATCCTGCATAATCTAATTGGTTAGCATAATTGCTGCGCTTGCTGCATGGTTCCTGTAAACGCTCTAACAACATAAGCATTATAGCGCTGTCTAAGTCAAAACCAACTTTCCATCGTTTGCCAATGCGACGCACAAGATGATGAAGTCCGTAATATTCAAATGCCTTGCGATAAATTTGATAGTATCCGTAATTGTAACGACCAACTTCTTCTATCTTACCTTCCAGGAGGGATTTAATGTCACCTCCTCCCAGCTCATAGAGACGAATGCCTATTTGCCTCAATTGTTCAGGAGTGTAATCTTCAACCTTTCCCAGTGAATGAACAATGCGATGACGAACCTGCCCTTGATCATTACGATAACTTTCAATGATGCGTAAGTACGTGCCGGATGATTTGCGCTCAACTTTTAAGAAGGACATACTGCAAAAATCTAATACCCTGGTAACTTAGACAAGCATGTGCGTAAAAGTTGGCTCACTACATTTTTGATATTTGAAAAATTAAACCCGCACTGGTGCTGCATTGTAGTGATTGAATAGCATAGTGGCTGTCAAACTCGAGAG
>JAYTCO010000183.1:0-1960 GCA_043736415.1 Ferruginibacter sp.
CTCTTCATTAAATACAGTTTTGCAAACAGTATTTTTGGAAATATAATTGTGGCTTCAACGGTAAAGGGTATTTGCCATGTTTCTTTTTTGGATGATGAAAAAACCGCAATCAAGAATTTAATGCAATCATTTCCTCATGCCACTTACATTCAATCAATAGAAGAAATACATTTAAAAGTGATAGGAATTTTTAATCAGAAAAACCATGCTGCTGAAAAAATAAACCTTCACATAAAAGGTACTGCTTTTCAAATAAAAGTTTGGGAAGCACTTCTGAAAATTCCGGAAGCAGTATTGGGAACGTACGCTGATATTGCCGGCGAGATAGACAAAGCAAAAGCTACACGAGCAGTAGGTTCAGCGATTGGTAAAAATCCGGTAGCATACCTAATTCCATGCCACAGGGTTATACAGTCTACAGGTCTATTTGGTGGATATATGTGGGGAAGTGAGAGAAAAACAGCCATGATTGGTTGGGAAGCGGTTAAGGAAGTTTTGAATGAAGGATTATAAAATTAATCACTTAATAACAACACCAAATCTCCAATTCCAACACCTTATCTCAAATTCCTTATTTGCCCCATACCTGTAATTCATTTATTTCTACAAACTCATTGCTTTTTTTTTCAAAACCTGCGCAATAACTTCCATTCGTTACAACCATTATTGCAGCCTGTATATTGGCATTGTAATTCAGTACCTGCCTGATTGTATTTTCCGATAATGGTACGTTCATTTCTTTGCATTCAACAATCATAAAGGGAACTGAATTCCGGAACACAACAATATCAAACCGTTTTTTTACTTCAGCTGATATAAGTTGTTTTTCCACTGCAATTAAAGACGCCGGATAATGTAAAACATCAATTAAATACAATAAAAAATTTTGCCTTACCCATTCTTCCGGCGTTATTTTAAACCATCGTTTGCGAATAATGCAGAAAATAATTTCCTGCCCATTCTCATTTTTTACAGAAGGTTTTACACCCGGGTATTCAATCTTTATCATTGCTGTAAATGTAGTAAACTAAGCATGTATGCTGAATGTGTATGTGCTGCAATTTTTACGATAAAAATAAAAATCGTATTTTTAAACGAATTTAAAAGGTATGAAATCAAAAGAAGAAATAGTTGACAATTGGTTACCGAGATACACCGGACAGGCAGTAAAAGATTTTGGAGAATATATTTTACTAACCAATTTTAGTAATTATGTAACCATGTTTGCTGAATGGAATAATGTGGAGATAGTTGCGCCTGACCGTCCAATGCAATGTGCCACAGCAAATAATATTACCATCATAAATTTTGGAATGGGAAGCCCCGGTGCTGCTACTGTTATGGATTTACTTACTGCCATAAAACCCAAAGCAGTTTTGTTTTTAGGCAAATGTGGTGGGTTAAAAAAACGCAATAAAATTGGAGATCTCATTTTGCCTATTGCAGCTATCAGAGGTGAGGGTACAAGCAATGATTATTTTCCACCGGAAGTTCCTGCAATGCCATCTTTTGCACTGCAAAAAGCAATCTCCACCACTATCAGAGATTATGAACAGGATTATTGGACAGGCGTATGTTATACAACCAATAGAAGAGTGTGGGAGCATGATGAAGTGTTTAAAGAATACCTGCAAAAAGTGCGTGCATATGCAATAGATATGGAAACCGCCACAATTTTTACTGTGGGTTTTTACAATAAAATCCCAACCGGAGCATTGTTACTCGTTAGCGATAGCCCAATGGTACCCGAAGGTGTAAAAACAGAAGCAAGCGATAAATCTGTGACTGCAAATTTTGTAGAGCGTCATCTTAAAATCGGAATTGATTCCTTAAAACAATTGATGAATGATGGCTTAACGGTTAGGCATTTAAAATTTTAATATTTTGCCCATGTTGCCATTGGTGCAAATAAAAAATTTGAGTATTTCATTTGCACAGGATGATAAAATTATAGATGCAG
>JAYTCO010000184.1:0-1959 GCA_043736415.1 Ferruginibacter sp.
GAATATTTTTAGACACATACCGTTTTTAAAAACAGTTTTTTTTTACAGTCTTACTGCTTTTGGTGGGCCCCAGGGGCATTTGGGTATGATGTTGAAAACGTTTGTGCTAAAAAAAAATTACGTTACTGAAGAGGAGTTAATTGAATATAATTCATTTTGCCAGTTGTTGCCTGGCGCAAGCAGCACCCAAACAGTTACTTTAATTGGTTTTAAAAGAGGCGGCGTTACACTTGCCGTTTTTACTTTAATAATATGGATTTTACCTGCCTGTATAATAATGGGCGGTTTATCTTTTTTATTAACTGCCTTCCCTTCTAAAAATTACACAGCAAATCTTTTTAAATACATACAACCAATGGCTATTGGTTTTTTATTATTCGCAGTTTTTAGAGCATATGGCATTTCCATAACCAATTTTATAACTCTTACAATAATGGTTTTTTCTGCATTGTTAACCTTTGCATTTTTTAAAACACCTTGGGTTTTTCCCGCCTTAATAATTATTGGTGGTATAGCTACAAGCCTGAGTAGCAAAAGGATACCGGAAAAAGAAGTTATTAAACCAAGGCAAATAAGATGGACCAATATCTGGTTATTTGGTTTTATTTTTATTTTGGCGGGTATTTTAAGTGAGACGGCAAGAAAGCAACAATGGCAAGATAGAAAAGCGTTCAATCTTTTTGAAAACTCTTACCGTTTTGGAAGTTTTGTTTTTGGAGGAGGTGATGTTCTGTTACCGATGATGTTGGATCAGTATGTGGAAAGACCAAACAGTAAACAGGTTTTAGAAAAAAACCCTGATGCATTAAAAATAGATAGAAACGATTTGCTTACTGGCTATGGATTTGTTAGGGCAATTCCGGGTCCTGTATTTTCCGTAGCTTCTTTTACCGGTGGAATGGCTTTAAAAAACGATGGCTTTTCTGCTCAACTGATGGGTTGTATTATTGGTTCCGTAGCTATTTTTCTTCCAAGTGCTCTATTGGTACTTTTCTTTTTTCCCGTTTGGCAATATTTAAAAAAGTTTGTTGTCGTTTACCGAGCTTTAGAAGGCATAAATGCAGTTGTTGTAGGAATAATGGTTGCTGCTGCTGCATATTTATTAAATGGGTTAGTTTTTCCTAGCTCGAATATTTCAGGTTTTATTAGTCCCGCAATTATAATCGGCACTTTCTTTTTGTTAAAATATTCCAAAGTTCCACCACCAATTATAGTAATCTTTTGCGTTATTTTAGGATGGATTTTCTAGTTCTGATTTATAATAACCTTTTAATTCTAGTTCATCCATCACTTTGTCAGTTACCAAGTAACGAATAGATTTTTTATCTTTTATATTTCTTCTTATTTGTGTAGATGAGATCTCTAAAAGCGGGGCATCAACTATTTTAATATTTTCCAGTAAATCTGTTTGGATGGGAAAGGATGGTCGTGGATAAATTAATATATTATAATTTAATATAATTTGTTTATAGTTTTTCCATTTACTAAAATTTAAATAACTGTCACTTCCTATTATTAAGGTAAAGCTGTGTTGTTTAAATTTTTCTGATAAGTATATTAAAGTATCTATTGTGTAAGATGGTTTGGGCATTAAAAACTCTACATTATTTGCTTTAAGTTTCTTTTCATCTTCGATTGCAATTTTTACAAGTGAATATCTATGATGTTCATTTAATAAGCTGGCAGATTCTTTAAGTGGGTTTTTGGGAGAAATAATAAACCAAACCTCATCCAATTCTGTATTATAAGCCATGTGATTGGCTATTATTAAATGCCCGATATGAATTGGGTTAAAAGAACCAAAATACAAACCAACCTTCATAATTTAATTTTTTACAACTCTTCAACTAATATATGCTCAGCTTCATTTAACCTTAAACTCAGCGTATAACCCGCTACGGAAACAGAAATAGGATCTTTAAATGGAGCGATTTTCTCAACAATAATTTTCTCACCAGG
>JAYTCO010000185.1:0-4701 GCA_043736415.1 Ferruginibacter sp.
ATTGCCGTATAAACTTATTACAGGTAATCCAGATTTTTTATCAATGCCATCTACTACATGTTCTCCCGCATCTGCAGTGCCTCTAAAGCCATGTTCGGGTCCAAATATTTTTACCACATTTATTCCTCGTTTTACTAAAGTATCTACTAAGTGTATACCGGCAACTGTACTTGTCTGGTTGGCAAAAACTGCAACTTTTTTTCCTTTGAGCAGGGGTAAATAAGTTTCCATTCTGTCAGCACCTGTAATAATTTGATTTTTTTTCTTCTGTGCGGTGGCATTTAAATTAATAACCCCTAAAATGGCAATAAATAATAATTGTAGCTTCATTTTATAAAGTTCCGATATATTTTTAAATGACTGCATGTTCTTATTAATTAAATTGCAGCCGTAAAAAATAATTATCAAAAAAAATACAATTATGGCAGAAGTTATAAGCGGTGATGTGGTAAAAGTGCATTACACAGGTAAGCTAGCAAATGGTGAGCAATTCGATTCGTCTATCGGTAAAGATCCATTAGAATTTACGGTTGGTGCAGGGCAAATGATTGCAGGTTTTGATGCGGCATTGCCGGGTATGAAAGTAGGCGATAAAAAAACAATCAATATTGTAGCAAAGGACGGCTACGGCGAAATAGACGAAACAGCAATTATTGAGTTTCCCAAAGAGAATGTACCTGCAGATATGAAGCTGGAAATTGGCCAACAGCTTACCCTTAGTGATGAGCAGGGACAACCCTTTCCGGTAGTTGTAAAAGAAGTTAAAGACGACATAGTTATTTTAGATGCCAATCATTTTTTAGCAGGAAAAGAATTGGTTTTTGATATTGAGTTAGTTGAGATTGGTCAATAATTTTTTTCGCAAAGGCGCTAAGACGCAAATTTTTAAGCAGCCTATGGCTGCTTTCTTATTGTGAATTTTTAGTAATGACAAAATATTATTTAAAGTCCATCAAATTTACTTTGCGCCTTAGCGTCCTTGAGGTTACCAAGCGAATTACTAATTTACACTTACAAAAAAAACAATAATGATACAGATAAATAAAGAGGCTTTGGTAGAAAGATTTATGCGGTATGTGCAGATTGATACGCAGAGTGATCCTGAGAGCAACAGTTTTCCAACAACAGAAAAACAAAAAGATTTAAGTAAAATATTATCGGCAGAATTACAAACAATGGGGCTTTCAAATGTGGAGCTTGATGAGTTTGGTTATGTATATGCGACAATACCCGGCAACAGTGAAAAACGAAATATTCCTGCAATTTGTTTTTGCTCACATGTAGATACAGCGCCGGATTGCAGCGGTAAAAATGTAAAACCAATTCTGCATAAAAATTATGATGGTACTGATATTACATTACCTGATGATGCTACACAAATTTTAAGTGTTGCAAAATCTCCCTATTTAAAAACGCAAATTGGCGGCGATATTATTACAGCAAGCGGCAATACTTTATTGGGTGGCGATGACAAAGCCGGTGTATCAATTATTATGCAGGCTGCGCAATATTTAATGGACAACCCAACCATAAAACATGGGGATATAAAAATTGTTTTTACGCCTGATGAAGAAGTTGGAAAAGGTGTAGCAAAAATTGATATGCAAAAAGTAGGTGCGCAGTTTGGTTACACTCTAGATGGCGGAGAAGCGGGCAGTTTGGAAGATGAATCTTTTAGTGCAGATGGCGCTACCATTACTATTAACGGTGTAATTGCACACCCGGGTTATGCAAAAAATAAATTAAAAAATGCTATAAAAATTGCCGGAGAAATTTTAGATGCACTCCCCAAAAACGAATGGAACCCTGAGAGTACAGAAAAGCGTGAAGGGTTTGTGCACCCGGTTTCTGTAAATGGTATTGCCGAAAAAACGACCATCGGTTTCATAGTGAGAGATTATACAAGAGAAGGTTTGCTGAGCCACCACAACCGTCTTAAAAAAATAGCTGAAGAAGTAGTTGCAAAATATGTAGGTGTTACAATGGAGTATGTGCAAACGGAGCAATACAGAAATATGAAAGAGATTTTAGACCAGCATCCCGAGGTTGTTGCCAATGCTGCTGAAGCCATCAAACGCAGTAGGCTGGCGGTTATACAGGAAAATATTCGTGGCGGTACAGATGGAAGTCGTTTAAGTTACATGGGTTTGCCATGCCCTAATATTTTTACAGGTATGCAAAATATACATGGCAAACAGGAGTGGATTGGCGTAAACGATATGATGAAAGCTGCAGAAACAATTGTGCATTTGTGCATGGTGTGGGAGGAGAAAAGCTAGTTAATTTTTTTGGGCCTGTTGGCTGAAAAGCATTGTGGATCAGTTGTTCGGGCTATACGTTACAATCTTTTGTTCGTGCTTTACAAAAGTATTTCCACTTCAATCCCGCAGCCGGTCGGCAATAAATCTTTTTTCAGCTTACTTAAAAATATTAAGGTTAAAATTTATTATACAACCTTGTAATTTCTGTAATCAAACAACCTTATCCCAAAAAGCCTTTCAGTTATATTTTTAAAATGATCTTTTAAAGACAATTTATTTTTTGTTTCGTTGTAATTAAAAATCCAATGCACATTGTCAATGCGGTCCTGCATTACTTTTGGGTGTGTATGGTCATAAATTTTTAACGCATTTACCAGACTATTAGCATAATCATCAGGCACTACTAAATTGTTTTCATCGTACTCGCCGTTGTGGTAAATTTTATTTTTATAGTCCTGTTTCGATTTCATTACCTCGGGGCTTTGCACCCATCCATAGTGATGAATAAAAGCATTTAATTTTTTTACATTCAGTTTTTTATTATCATCTTTTCTAAAACCCTGCGCATCTCTGTAGGAGTAAATATTTTTATTATTTTTTATTATTCTTACTTCATTTCTGTACCAGTGGGCTTCTACACCAACATAATTATATGAGCCAAAAAAATGACGGTATTTTAATAAAAGGCCATCAACATTTTTATCATCTTTAAATTTGTGCATGGCTTTATTTATTTCTCTAAAACCATCTTCATGCAATACTTCATCACCCTGTATATAAATACACCAGTCAGCATCTTCAGGTATTTGTTTAAAAGCTTTGTCGGTTTCTGATGCCAGCACTTTTCCGTTTGCACTGAGCGTAAAGTCCCATTCAGTATCTATAATCTTTACCTTCTTATCAATGTTTGCTACGAGTTCTCTTGTCCCATCTGTAGATGCGCCAACCGCTACAATAACTTCATCGCACAAAGGCAAAATAGATTGTATTGCTTCCACAATAGGATACTGCATTTTTACCGCATCTTTTATAAAAGAAAATCCAACAACTTTCATCTTCATTCTTATTAATTATTTCAAAAATACCATAACTATTTGATGAATTTAATCAAACTCATCATTGATGTTTATTACCTACCTTGCTTTAAATAAAAACCAACGTATTATGGATTTACTAAGAGATTATTGGTGGCTCATTCCTATTTTAGCCATTATTTCCAGTGGGCTGTTTACCATTAACCAGGGCACTATTGGAGTAATAACCCGACTAGGTAAATATGCAGGAATTAAACGTGCCGGGCTTAACTGGAAAATTCCATTTATAGATCAGATATTTAAAAGAGTAAGTATTCAAAACCGTTCTGTTGAACTTGAGTTTCAGGCGGTAACGGTGGACCAGGCAAATGTTTATTTCAAATCGATGTTGTTGTATTCTGTACAAAACGAGCAGGAAGATACAATACAAAAAGTAGCGTTTAAATTTATAAGCGATAAAGATTTAATGCAGGCTTTAATAAGAACGGTGGAAGGAAGTATTCGTGCATTTGTATCAACAAAGAAACAGGCAGAAGTTTTAAATGTAAGAAGAGATATTGTTGAAAATGTAAAAGAGCAGGTTGATGTAGCTTTGGAAAGCTGGGGTTATCATTTGCAGGATCTGCAGATAAACGATATTACTTTTGACGAAGCAATTATAATGAGCATGAGCAAAGTGGTGGCCAGTAATAACTTAAAAGCCGCTGCAGAAAATGAAGGTCAGGCACTTTTAATTACAAAAACAAAAGCGGCAGAAGCAGAGGGTAATGCTATTAAAATTGCTGCTGAAGCAGAAAGACAGGCCGCACAGTTGCGTGGTCAGGGCGTGGCGCTGTTCCGCGAAGAAGTAGCAAAGGGTATGAGCCAGGCAGCAACAGAAATGAAACAGGCTAACCTTGATACAAATGTAATTCTTTTCAGTATGTGGGTTGAAGCAATTAAAAACTTCGCTGAATATGGAAAAGGGAATGTAATTTTTCTTGATGGCAGCAGCGATGGGATGGAAAAGACAATGAGACAAATTATGGCCATGCAGCAACTGCAAGAAAATAAATAGTATTACATACATTTTATCATGCCTCGTTTTTAACGGGGCATTTTTATTTTTTGGAGATTAACAATTTCTTTTAAGCTTTTCTATTTTAATTTCCTTTAATTGCGAAGTAATAAGAATATTACTAAAACAACATCTAAATAATCCTTCAAAATATGGTTAATATTTTTTTACAGGTAGACAGTACTGCTGCAGTTGCGGCTGCTACTGCAAAATCAGAATCTGTTATTGGTATGTTGAGCAAAGGCGGACCGATAATGATTCCCCTTGGAATTTTATTTGCACTTGCGGTATATGTTTTTATTGAAAGATTATTGGTGATAAAAAAAGCGAATGTTGCTGATGAAAATTT
>JAYTCO010000186.1:0-1956 GCA_043736415.1 Ferruginibacter sp.
CAGTACTATTTCTGATGCAAACACAAAGCGCAGTTACCTGGTTTTTCAAACCATTTACCAGGAGTTGCTCAATAAATACCACGGCTTTATCTCGGACAGCCGCTTGAAAGGATTAAGCATTCGCAACCTGAAGATTATAGACAGCACCACCATACAACTGTTTAGTGAGATTCTCAGAGGCGTTGGCCGTAATGTGAAGGATGGAGCAAGAAAGAAGGGCGGTTTCAAAGTACATGCTATGATGGATGCCTTTAGTGGGGTCACCGAGTTTGTACGCATGACTGCTGCCAGGGAGCATGACCGCGGATTCCTATATCACTTAAAACTCTCCGCTAACAGCTGGCTGGTGTTTGATAAGGCCTACAATGCCTATTACCAGTTTGAAAAATGGACTGCTCAAAGTATATGGTTTGTTACCCGAATGAAAGAAAATGCCGGCTTCCACGTGACAAAAGTATTAATAGATAAAACAAAACAACAAAGGGTAACAGGCGTATTAAAAGAGCAATACATTACGGTGCCACTTCGAAAAAATGGCGCTGAGGTCAGTCGATTTAAACTCCGGCGCATCACTTTTAAATCTGAAGATGCAAGCATCTACGTGTTTATTACCAACAACTTCAGCCTTCCGGCAATGCAAATTGCTACTATCTATAAAAACCGATGGATGATAGAATTGTTATTCAAGCAGATCAAACAAAACTTCCCCTTGCGATACTTTTGGGGAGAAAGTAAAAATGCAATAAAAATGCAGGTTTATTGCGTCCTGATAGCCCAGTTGCTAATGGTGGTGTTGAGAAAAAAAGCTGCAACAAAAAAGTCATTTTCAAACATGATAACCGTAATCAGACTGCATTTAATGAGTTATGTTGAATTACTTTACTTCATAAAAGATACTTACAAAGCCTGGAGAAAAACATACAATCAGGCAATTGCATTTTCACCGTAAATGAAAACATAAGGTGTCCTGATAATCCCTAACTATAAAAATGTTCCTAATCCTTTGCCATTAAGGGTTATAGCATTTTATTACGTATTTTAGTCGGACAACAATACCTTTAAATATATTTTTTACATATGCGAATCCTACTTTCTTATCAATTTTTATTGATAATTCTTTTCGCTACTTTTTCATGCAGAAAAGTAGATTTTTCAAAATCTAATGTTATCAATGCCGAAAATGACTTTTTCGAAACGCTGATTTCTTCAAAACAAATAGAAGGAATTCCTGGTATTTTAACTGACAGCAACAGTTTCGAAAATGCGCAAATTATTGAATTGAGTACAGGTGCGCTACTTGCAATATTTGCAAATACTTTTGAGAATCAAAATAAAACAACCCTTCATAAAGCATATAGCTATAACTATGGAGTTACATGGAGTACCCCACAAAATATCAACCTTCCTAATCCCAACGGTTATAAGTTTACCGCTTGCAACTTATTTTTATTAAACTCGAAACTTTTTCTTGTATTGAACCGAGTGGCAGAAGTAGCAGGCACTTCTGAAGGGGGTATTCCTGTCATATGCTATTCAACTGATGAAGGACAAACCTGGAGTGCTCCGCAAAAAATGTTATCGGGTGCAGAACGCGAAATGCTAATTATGTCCGCTAGAAATATTACTAAAACAAATACGGGCCGGATTATTGTGCCATTTCATTATGGCCAAATGGGAAATGATCCAAATCGTTTTAAAGTAAATATTTTATACAGTGATAACGGGGGGTTAAGTTGGATAGAAGGGCCCAACAAATTCGGTTTTGGCACTACTGCTACGTCAATTAACCAGGGAAAATTTGCCGAACCCACGATAGGGCAATTGACAGACGGAAGGCTTATAATGTTTATCAGGACCTCCTTGGGATATATATATAAATCTTATTCCATTGATGATGGAATTTCATGGTCCACGCCTGTAAGCACAACATTGCAAAGCCCCTGGACGGCACATTCC
>JAYTCO010000187.1:0-28322 GCA_043736415.1 Ferruginibacter sp.
TAGGCATGGCGTTGCTTTTATTTTTTGATTTTAAAGAATCATCATCTGTGAGATAGTTGCACTAAAGAGATTTAATGGTTTCAAATAAAATGGCAGTCAAAATTTTATCGGCAATTGCTGCAACGGCAATAATCTCTGAAATATTAACCGGTTGTAAATTTTCAGGATCACATTCATCAGTAACAACACTTATTGCGGCACATTTAAGACCAATCTGGTTAGCAACAATTACTTCCGGCACTGTGCTCATACCAACTAAATCAGCACCTGTAGAACGAAGCCATTTATATTCAGCTTTTGTTTCAAGATTCGGTCCCATAACAGCAGCATAAGTTCCTGTACTCATATTTGTATTGTTTGTAGCAGCTGCTTGTAAAACTTTTTCGATTAATACTGTGTTGTAAGGCTGGCTCATATCAACAAAACGTTCACCAAATTGAGGATCGCTTATTTCCCGCAAAGGGTTATCCGGTAAAAAATTTAGGTGGTCATTTATTATAATCAAATCACCTTTTTTATATTGAGGATTTAGACCACCGGCTGCATTGCTTAAAAATAAATCAGTAACACCTAATGCCTTCATAACCCTTAAAGGAAAAGTGATTTGCTGCATGGTATAACCTTCATAATAATGAAACCTGCCTTGCATAGCAATAACATCTACATCTCCTATTTTACCATAAATTAAATTGCCTTTGTGAAATTCAACAGTTGCTTCCGGAAAATTTGGAATTTCTTTATAAGGTATTACAATCGGGTTCTCAATTTTATCAGCCATCGCACCGAGACCTGTACCCATTACAATTCCTACTGAAGGGTTTTTTATCCCTTTCTTTTCTAAGAATAAAACAGTTTCATTTATTTGGGTAAAAAGCATGCAAAACTATTTAAGTTTAAAAAAATAAAATTACGCCAATCGATTTTAAAACAGTAAAAATCATAGACTGAATGCATCGTTTTATAGGATTTCAATCATACGTACCAATAAAGAAGATAAACGTAAACACTTTTTAAAATTGAGGAGCTCAAAATAAAATCATCAAGGTCAGCGAACGCAAATTTATAACTGCAAAACTTTTCTGAAACATTTAACGTAGATTGACTTTAAATTTATATTTGGATCAAAAGTCTGTCATATTAGTATTTAGCCGATCAGCAAAAGCGGAAAGCAAAGTAAAAATATTGCACAGCAATGCTGCTCAAAATTTATTGCTGCACCAAGCATTGTACAATAATACAATGGAGGCAGTAAAAGCTACGCAATTGCCCACCATTGTTGTGGATGAAACATTGCAACATGGAGATAATTTTGGAGAAAAATATTGCAATGCCTTAGAATATTGTTTTAGCAAAGGATTTGACAAAGTGATTTCTGTAGGTACAGATTGTGCTACACTCACAAAAAATATTTTGCTAAATGCACATAAATCTTCGAGTGGTAAAAATTTGATCGGTGCTGATGAAAATGGTGGTTTTTATTTGTTTACGTTGCAAAAAAAGAATTATTTACGAAAAAACTTTCTATCATTCAGTTGGTGCACTGCTCGTATTTTAAGTGAACTTATTTGCTATTTTAAAGATAACAATTCCATTAAAATCAGCTTCATTCAACATAGTAAAGATCTCAATTCTATTGCTGATTTGGTTAAGCAGATAAATGTAAAAAAGGCTTCTGCATTTCTTAACTTATTGTTTGTATTATTCAATAAACTTTCAAATTTAATTACCTATACGGTTGTAAAAGTTGACAATCTATTCATTCATGCTTTTTCATTAAGAGGTCCACCCTCCTTGATTGCCATTACCCTTTAATTCATTTTATTTTTTAATTTTAGATTATACTTAATAGCGTATAATTTTCAATAAATTATTGAGCATGCGCCCTCTATTTTTTTTATCGTTTTTTTTATTTTTTGTTATTAATGCTGATTTTGCACAGGTAACAACGTCCGGTTTTAAGGGAAATGTATATGATCCTACAAATAAACCTTTATTAAATGCAACTGTTGAGGCTGTACTTGAATCGACAGGAGAAAAATATGTTGGTTCTACACAGGCAAATGGCAATTTTATTTTACCTAATATTAAAGCCGGTGGGCCTTACACAATTACTTGTACATACATCGGTTATTCTACTGAAACATTTACTGACATACAACTTACACTTGGCAATTACTTTATACAAAATTTCATTTTAAAAGTTTCACAAAAAAAGGAAGACACTATTACTGTTTTAGCAAGAAAAGATATTGTTTTTAATAAAAAAAGAAACGGCGCTTTTACAAATATTAATGAAGAGCAATTAAAAACGATGCCTACGATCAATAGAAGCCTTCAAGACTTTATAAAATTATCGCCGCAGGCTAATGGGAATAGTTTTGCCGGAAGTAATTATCGGTATAACAATTTAAGTATCGACGGGGCCGCATTAAACGATGCATTTGGATATACCGAATCTTCAAGCGGTGCTGGAGGCTCGCAGGCTACAGGCACACCGGGCAGTCTTGCACGTACACAACCAATAAGTTTAGAAACTATTCAGGAAATACAGGTTGCAGTTTCACCTTTTGCCGTAACAGCCGGTAATTTTACCGGAGGAAGTGTAAATGCGGTTACAAAAAGTGGTACCAATACAACAAAAGGATCCGCATTTTTTAGTGGTCGCAATCAGTTATTAACGGGCAAAAGTGCTGATGATGCAAGAACGAGCATTGAAAAATATTATGATTATCAAAGTGGTTTTGGAATTGGAGGTGCAGTTAAAAAGAATAAATTATTTTATTTTACATCTGTAGAAATTGGTAGAAAGAATGAGCCTATTTTATTTGCACCGGGTACTGGTGGTGCTGTAATACCGCAAGATGTAGCAAAAAGTGTTGCAGATACCATATTTAAAAGATACGGTTATAATAGCGGTAGTTATGGTGATGTAAATTCCTCAACAAACAGTAATAAATTTTTTGGCAGGCTCGATTGGAATATCAGCACCCGCCATAAATTACAGATACGAAATAATTACGTAAACGCTTTCAGCGATTACCTTGAACGTGGAGCTAATTTTTTAAATTTTGAAAGCCAGGGTTACCGCCACATCAGCAAAACAAACAGTGCTGTACTGGAATTAAAAAGTAATTTTTCTAACAAAATTTCTAACAATTTAATTATAGGGTACACAACAGTAAATGATAAAAGAGATATTGCAGGTACTATTTTTCCACATATAGAAATTACTTATAACACTGCCAATATAATTTATGCGGGTGCTTACAGAGAGGCAGCTGTGTATGGATTAAAATTAAAAACATTTGAGGTTACAGATAATGTTGTCCTCTATAAAAATAAACATACCATTACCATTGGAACGCACAACGAAATTTATGATGTTGATTACAGGTTTTTAACTGCGTATAATGGTAGATGGGCATATAGTAGTCCGGCAAGTTTTTTTGCCAATACACCTTCTCGCATTCGGGGTGTTTATAATAAAACAAACAATGATTACGAGTTTAATAAAAACAATCCTTCGGCAAAATTTAAAGTGCTTTTGCTGAGTACTTATTTACAAGATGAAGTAGCTGTTACAAAATACTTTAATATTACAGCAGGTATTCGTTTCGATTTTACTGTACAGCCCAATCAAGAATCTCCAAATGCTAATGTAATAGCTTTAAAAGAATTTAATCAATATCAAAATAAATTATCAAATAAGCCACAGCTAGCACCACGACTGGGTTTTAATTGGGATGTGTTGCACAATAATACATTACAGTTGCGGGGTGGTGTTGGTATTTTTAATGGCCGGCTTCCATTAAACTGGTTAGCTTATCCTTATTATAATGATGGCATTACTTATGGTAATGTTGATTACAGACCCAATGGTGCAGTTGTGCCTTTAAACACGAATTTGTCACAGATAGCCGCAGTATATCAACCGAATATTAGTGAAGTTAATTTGCTTGATAATAATTTTAAACTGCCGCAAGTGCTTAGAAGCAGCTTGGGTATTGATTTAAAAACACATAATAACTGGACGTTTACGTTAGAAGGTATTTACACTAAAACATTAAAGGATGTATTATATAAAACAATAAATTTAAAAGACAGTACAGCTCCTTTATCTGGCAGTAGAGATAGTAGACCAGTTTATCTTGGAAGCCGAAACCAACAAAAAATAGGAGTCGGTTTTACCAACGTATTTTTATTAACCAATACTAACGAAGGGTACAAATATGCGCTTTCTGCAAGTGCTTCAAAAATTATAACACCCGGATTTAATTTTCGTTTTTCCTACACGTATGGAGTAAGCAAAGATGTGGCAAATGGAGTAAGAAATTCACCACAGGCAAACTGGGAATTTAATCAGACAATATTACCAAATGATCCTAAATTGTCCAATTCCAATTTTGATATTCGAAACCGCTTTTTGGCTTTGTTTACAAAAGAATTTACTCATAAGAAATCGCAGACAGCATTTACAATTATTTACAACGCACAGAGTGGTAGCCCGTTTAGTTTTGTTTATATCGGTGATGTAAACAGGGATGGTTCGCCAAACAATGATTTAATTTACATCCCCAACAGCCTGGCAGATGCTAATTTAATTGATATAAAAGATGGAGGCGGTAATGTAGCAAGAACAGCAGCGCAACAATGGGACGATCTGAATAATTACATAAGCAGTAATAAATATCTGCGTACAAAAAAAGGTATGTATGCTGAAAGAAATGGTGCCCGTACACCTTGGAATCAGGAACTGGATTGTAAAGTAAGTCATGCTTTTCTTATAAATAAAAAGCAGCGTGTTACGTTTTCGTTGGATATTTTTAATCTTTCAAACTTAATAAATCGGCGTTGGGGAAGGCAGTATTTTGTACCAAATTTATTAAATGGAAATTATCAGCTCATCACTTTGCAAAGTATTACCAATAGTACAAAACCAAATTTTATTTTTAATAATCCTGTTTCTACACCCTGGCAAATAGATCCTATAACATCCCGTGCGCAAGGACAATTAAGTGTCAGGTTTAGTTTTTAAGGAATAAATATTTGCAATTTGTCAAAATAGTATCCGTAACAACCAAAATAAATTAAAAATATTTTCAGTTTACAATACATCATAAACTGAAAATATTTTTTTTTAATGACATGAATTAAAATAAATAATAAGATTATTTATTTTGAAACTCGATCGGTATTATTAATTTAAAGCTAAGGTTCCTCCCCATATTATATACACCTGTACGCCCTGTAACATGATTGATATCTGTATATTTTAAACGGCTCATATTACTTTGATAACTTACATCCTTTAAATTATTAGCCGTTAAATAAATTGAACAAATAGTTTTGTTTGCAGTTTTTATATCTGTACCAAAACCTAAATTAAGTAAAGTATACCCCGGCGTAGCGGTTTCGTTTCCAAATTGGTAATAAAATTTATCTTGTTTAAAATAATGATCTATTCCAAAACTGACGTAGCTGTTTTGAAATGCTTTATTTAATTTATGAGCAGAAATCTTAAGTTTAGATTGCCATTTATCTGGGGGTGTGTAAGGAAGGTGTTTGGTAGAATTTTCCTGGTGTAACTGAATAGCCCTTACCACAGCATATGCGCTTTCTAAATGAAGCCAGTCAATATTATGAGGATGAATATTTATCATTAATTCACCGCCCGATAAATTTGCATTGCCTGCAATATATTTAAAAACAGGCCCTGCAAAGCCGGCAACATTATCTTCTCTTATCGAATCTCCACCCGTAAAACTTTCTAATTTTACAGGAAAAATATAATTCTTTATTCTATTATTAAATGCATTTAATTCTGCTGTAATATCATCTGTATTTATGCCTAATGTGCCGTCTATCTGGAAGCTGTTCTCCGGCTTTAAATTGTGTTCGCCAATTTCATAAAATGGTGTACCGTCATGTATTCCGTTTTGTCCGCTTTCTGCGGCGGTAGGAGCCCTAAAACCTCTGGCAAAATTTGCCTTTACATATATGTTTCCGGTAACATCATAAGTAAAACCGAAGCTGCCTGAATAGCCGGTAAAGTTTGAATGGTAGTCTGTAAACCTGTGCACAGCATAGTTATCAACTTTTGTTAAACGAATGCCCAATGAATCTACAAATAAATCTTTGCCATGTAATTTTCTTGTATCAATTCTTAAGCCACCGCTTACAGATAATTTATTAAATGTTTTTTTTACGATAGAAAATGCACCAATATCAAATAAATTATATTCCGGAAGTACAAAAACAATTCCCCTGTCTTTTGATGATTGCAGCATACCATTTACACCAAATGATACTTCCCATTTATTTTTTTCGGGCAGTATGTATTGGGCATCATAATTAAATGTTTTTAAGGAAAAATAATTGTTGTAAATATCACCCTTGGTAATATCATTGGCTTCCTGTCTGTAATTTAATTGCAGACCTGCTTTTAAATTTAACCTTCCGCTTCCTAAAATAAAACTGTTATCCAGCACCGCTTTATAATGCCTTACATGCTGATGAATGATTGGATAGTTATCATATTTTTTATTTTCAGCTGTAGGTGCTATGTCTGTACTGTCTGCTCCATTACTAGCCAAATAATGCTTTTTAAAAAAACCCGATGCGCTGTCTCTTAATCCTTCTATGATCCCTAACTTTAAATTAAACATACTTAAAACCAAATGCGAATAGCCCCATTTTTTATTGACACCTAATATACCTTTAAAATTATTTTCACTGTAACCGGAATTCCAAACATAACTATCGTATTTATTTTTGTAATTGTGTGCTTTTAGGTTGGTATATAGCACATCCCAACTTAATCCTTTATGATTACCGGCCAGGTTTGCAGACCCATCAATTAGCCCATTGTTTGTTTGAAAATTACCCGATAAATTTCCTTTAATATTTCCTTCATTTACAACAGCAGGAGAAAGAAAGTTTATTACACCAGCCATTGCATCAGACCCATATCTTAGACTTGCAGGCCCTTTTAAAACCTCTACTTTATTAATTGAATTTGCGTCAATCTCAATACCAAACTCATCAAACCATTGCTGCCCTTCCTGCCTTACCCCATCATTTATTACTAAAACACGGTTATATCCCAACCCTCTTATTACAGGTTTAGAAATTGATGGACCTACAGTAATTTTAGAAACACCCGGAATTGTACTAATGGCATCAATTATATTAGAAGAGGCAATTTGGAGCAAATCATTTCTATCCAATATGGTTACCGGAATAGAAGTTTCGCTTTTTTTAGCAGCTTTTGCAACACCCGTAAGCACAATTTCATTTAACACAAAACTTTGAGGAGTGAGAGAGAAATTAAATGTTGAAACTCCTCTGATATTTATTTTTGCTTCCATTGAGCGGTAACCTATTAAACTTATCTCAACTAGATAATTTCCTGCCGGAATATTTTTAAGCTGGTACTCACCGAATGAATTGGAAACGGTGCCAATTTTAAGATCGGGAATATTAACAGAAACTAAAGATAGCGGTTGTCCATTTTTAATATCTTTAATATTACCTCTTATTTGATTTTGAGCATTTGTATTGATTGATTGAAATAGTATAAGTATGTACAATAAAACTCTTTTCATAAAAAGATTTATACATTAAATGATTCACTAAAATCAGACAGATAATAGTGTAAAAAATTGTGTGGAGATGGTAAATTAGGGAAGTAAAAAACTTTCTGGAGGTGGGGTTAAAACCTTGCAGGAGTATGTAACATAGTTATCCTGACGGAATTGTTTTTTTGATAAGAAAATATCTTGATAATATTTTTGTCTGCAAAGATTAAAATAGTAAATATTGGAAACTCTTACGCTGGCTTTATGTATGTTAAGTTTTGGATCCAAAGATTTACTCACCTGAAACTCAGTACTAAAGTGTTCATAAATATTTTCTAAAGTTTCCTGCTCTTGCTGGTCTTCTAATACGTAATAATAAATGCTGTCATTTATTATTACAGTTTTGGCAACATCATATAATTTTTCATTATACCACAATTCGTTTCCAGAAATAACATCGTGGCAGGTAGAAGGTATTTTAATAATCTTAAGATGGTTAGTAGCAAGTTCTTTGGAGAGGTTTTCTTTAGCTTCAAACCTTGCTTCGCCAAGTGTAATGTTTAGCGATAATTCAATTAAGTTGCTACTAAAAATTAAAGCCAAAGACAATATGATCGAAATAATTTTCAAAAAGTTTTATACTGAGTTTTAATTTTTAAAAAAGTAATTCATAAAGATCCTCATGTTTGTATTCCGTTGTAAACATTCTACTTTGTCTTCAATAATTATTTAGGCACAGTGTAAAGAAATCATAAAGCAGGCTTAGGTTTTCAAATATAAGTATATTAAAAACTAATGCAAGCAGTTGAGAGTAATGCAGTATTATGACGAAGTCTAAAAATTAAATTGGTAATACGGATAAGGGTATAAAAAGCAATTTGTAATTTACATTTACACAATATTGAAGTGAAATTAAAAACCTTTAATGTTTTTGTATTTTATCATCTTATGTATATTCTTCTTTACAGTTATTTATCCAAAAACAATACACACTTCTTAAATGATAAATTGTTATCATTTCCTAAATCTATTCGGTTAATTATTGAAAAATATAACTTAGATCAGGATAAAAATGCAAGAATACTTTCTAAATTATTGTTGTTAAGAGGCTTGTCTGATTTGTTTCCTAATGAGAACATAGATTTACAATTTTTACAAACAGATGGGAAGCCAATTTATAAAAACCTACCAATTCATTTTACCAGTTCCCACAGTGAAGATTTGGTGGTGGTGGCATTTTCTAGAACGCAAGAAATAGGTATTGATATTGAATTTAAAAAAAATATAGATACCGAAATATTTAAAGACTTTTTGCATTTACAGGAACAAAAAGCACTTCAAAAAAGTAAAACAACATCAGTACTTTTTTATTCTTTGTGGACAAAAAAAGAGGCATTGCTTAAAGCATCCGGTGTTGGAATAAATGCAGATTTTAAAACCATCGATTGTTCAAAGAGTAAAACGAACTTTAATGGTCAAAACTATTTTTTTAAAGAAATATTGTTAGATCTTGATTATAGTTGCTTTATTTCGAGTAGAGAAAAAGTAATAAAAATAGATTGTAAAGAAATTTTATTTTGATAGACTACAACCATTTTTCATAAACCAATCTTACAGCGATAAATCCTTTTTTTTCCAACCAGTGTTGCATCGTTTTGTTGTTGTTTAATGTGTAACGTATTATTCTTCTTATTGGTTGTTTTGAATAACTTTCTACAAAAGCATTATTGAGTTTACCATACACACCTAAATTTCTATATGTTTCGTTTACATATCCCTCCGAAATATATAAATCGTCTCCCTCACCAATTTCAAAATTACTATTGTCTTTAACTTCAACAAAACCAAAAATAAAACCGATGGCTTTTTGCTGTTCGTAGGCTACAAAAAATTTCCCATCAACTTCTTCTTCACATTCCATCATATACTGCAAATAGTCCTTTTTTATATCATTCCAATTGGCTGTTTTTATATTTAATGAAAGCTCCGAAACATGCAATGCACCCACCAATTCATCCACTATGGTTAAATTATCTTTTATTAAAATTTGCCGTATTACTATTTCTTGGCTCATAGATTTTTAAATTATAACCGGATAAAAATTTAATTACACAAATAGTGTTACTTCATCTTTACCGGACTTCCAATCCAATCAGTATTGTCAGGTAATTCCTCTCCTTTCATTAATAATGATAAAGAATCTACCGTTACATTATTTCCTATTTTACTGTCATACAAAATAATTGTACGAGAAGATACTGTACTTTGTTTACCTATATCTACGGAACCAATTTTCATTATTCTATCTTCAAATAAATGTGTTTGCGGGCCACAGTCTTCATTTAACATTGCTTCATTATCAATACTCACCATATCGTATTCGGTAATATCTGTTGTATTTAGCCACACTTTTTTTCCTACTTTAACACCTAATAACCTCAACATAACCGGCAACCACATTGTTCCTCTTAATTGGTCTAAAAAGAAAATTACGCTTAATGCCTCATACACACAAGTCACAGCTTCGCTAAACCAAACTTTGTAATGGTACATTGGGAATGCACTTTTTTTATATTTTCCGACCAAAATCCATTTCAACAAAACTGTAAACAAAAACCCGGGAATTGCCATAAATCCTAAATAATAAAAAGGAAGCAAAAGCAACAATTTAGGAATACTTTCTTCTAACAAATCATGACTAAAAGCTATGAACAATACGGAACTAATCATCACTACTGTCTGTGGAATAATAATGCGCAAAGCTTCTACAACTCCACGGGCAATTTTAGTTTTTAAAGCAGGTGTAAAAGTTTGTGCTTTATCAAAGTTTTCCATTCGTTGGCGCATTGGCAAACCAATAGGAGGGGAGCCAAACCAATCTTTTTCATTGCTGTTTTGTAACTGTTCAGTAGTAGGTGGTTTCGACAAAACACCAATCAGCATATTGTCGCCAAGTGTATATCCTTGTGGAATTACTGCACTATTACCAACAAAACTATTGTTGCCAATAATGGTATTTTGTAAAATTAATTCTTGATTTCTAACATCATGTTCGCCTAAAATTACTGCGTCAGCAATAAAGGAATTGTCACCAATTTCTAAAAAATGATGTGTAACATCACTTGCGGTAGAGATCTCAGAATTTTTACCGACTTTAGCGCCTAACAATCTGTAAAAAGTTGAAATATAAATACTCGCATATAAAGGATGTAAAACAATTAAAGACAAATTCATTAATTGATCTTTAAACCATTTTTTATAATAAGTAAAACTATACACAGAGTAAGTTCCAGCCTTCATGTTTATATTGCACAAACGAGAAAGACCGCTTATTACCATTATAAATAAAAAAAGGTATAAAATCGATAAAACAGGTGTTTGCCACAGGTAGGTAAAATCATAATTATTTGCATTATCATCCAAAACATAAAGCGTGTAAAGGGTGGGGAACAAAGGAAGAATTACAACTAACGGGAATAGAAATAAAGAGAAAAAATAGATAACGGAGTAATAATTTCTTTTCAGTTTTGAAATTGTATTTACAACAGGGAATTCATTTTCTGGAACTGTATTTACTTTAACAGCAGGGCTGCCATTCCAAACTTCTCCTTTCCCTATTGTTTGATTTGTTTGTAGGTAACTTAAATCCTGCAATTCACTATTTTTTTCCATCACTGTGTTGCCACCAACTACTGCTGATGATCCCAGATAAGCATTTGCTTTTAGATGTACCGTACGCAATTTTAGCCAACCATTTTCTACCGTTGCATTATCTATTACACAGCCCGAACTTGTACTTACATTTTCATCAATAGTTAATAAATCTTCTGCACCAATTTGTAAAGTACTTAATGTAGCAGACGGGTGCACTTTTACACCTAACATTCGTAAATATTTTGGATACAAAGCTGTGTCAACAATAAATTGAGATGGTAACAATCGCTTCATTGCCTGCCACAGCCACCAACGGTAATAATGCCAACCCCAAAGTCTGTAATCGCCCGCTTTAAATTTTCCTAAAAACAATCTTTTAAATACTAAAATAAAAGTTGAAAATACAAGTGGAATTAAACTGTATAAAATAAATGCACTCAACAAAGCATCCAGATGTCCGTAATCATTTACTACAAAATAATAATAGCTTAAATATGGAAAGAAAATTTGAATAGCTAACAATCCATAAATAAAAAACAGGCTGATGGTTTGTGCGAAATTGCATAAATAATATTGTATCGTTGAGGTACGGGAAAACGATTCTCTTTTATGGGTCGATTTAGTTTGTGTTTTTTCTAAATTTTCTGCAAAAGCCTGTAACGGCCTATGTTCGTAAATATCTTTTAAAGAAGCATTTTTTAAATTTGCTTTTTGCCTCAAATGAGAAACCAATGTTGCGGCTAACAAAGAATGACCACCTAAATCTGTAAAGAAATCTTTTTGTAAATCAATCTCTTTTCCCGGAAAAACAAATTGTAATGTTTTTATTACTTTAGTTGATACTGAATCATTTTCATTAAAAACTAATTCTTTGGCAGTAGAGCTTGTTTGTGTAAACGATGCGGGAAACGGCAATTTTTTTCTGTCCGTTTTTCCACTTGGCATCGATGGCATTACCTTTAATTCCACAATAATAACAGGAACCATGTAAGGAGCCAAAAAGGAGGCTAATTTTTTTCGAATTTCAACTTCATCAAAAGTATAACCTGTTTGTAGCTTTACATAACCAACCAATTGTTCTTGTTGGTTGCTGTCCTTTCTTATTGCTACCGAAGCTGCTGCAATTCCTTCCAATTGATTTATTCTGCTTTCAATTTCTCCCAGCTCAATTCTATAACCCCGAAGTTTTATCTGGTCATCAATTCTACCCTGAAAATCTATAAACCCATCTTCCTGAAAAACAACTGCATCTCCGGTTTTATAAATGCTGTCTCCATATATTTCTGAAAATGGATTAGGTAAAAATTTTTCGGCAGTAAGTTGCGATAAATTAAAATATCCTTTGCTTACGCCCGGCCCGGAAATGATCATTTCACCACGCTCTCCTCGGGGAACAATTTCCATTTTTTCATTAACAACCGCTATGTGATAATTTGGTAAAGGATTGCCAATAGTAATTAAATCATTTTCATGTAATGAAGCCATATTCGAAGTAACTGTAGTTTCCGTTGGCCCATAACTATTGTAAAATTTTCGATAGGATTTAGCCCATTTTTTCTGAACCTGTGGCGTACAGGCTTCGCCGCCGGCATTTACAATACGCAAAGAAGGTACTTCATCAATGATGGCTAAAATACTTGGCACCGCATGCAAAACAGTAATTTCCTGTTCAATTAAAACGTTGCTTAATTCATCAATTGCTTTTACGGTAAATTCATCTGCTATCCACAAAGTGGCTCCGGCAAATAAACTAATCCATACTTCCTCGCACCACATATCAAACGATACAGAAAAGCCCTGGTATACTTTATCACTTGAATTGATTTGCAGTACGTCATTTTCTGAACGAATTAGATGGCATATATTTTTATGTGAAATTAATATTCCTTTTGGGGAGCCGGTACTGCCCGAAGTAAAAATTACATAAGCCCAGTTTTCGTTTGAAAAATTTTCAGAAAAAGAAGTTTTAATATCTTTTTTAAAAGCGGGTATTTGCAGTGGTTCGCAATGGATATCAGCATCTGTATCTGAAAAATACGTAGTAACATTTATATCTGTAAATACTTTTTGAATACGTTCTTTGGGCATCTCTCTGTCTAATGGAATATATGCCGCACCTGTTTTTAAAATGCCTAAAATTGCAACAGGCAGTTCTAAACATCGTGGGTACCAAAGCCCTACCGAATCACCTGATTTTACGCCTTTGGCTTGCAGATACAAAGCAATCTGGCTGCTCCACTCATCTAATTCCTTGTAGGTAATTGAAGTTTCCTTAAAAATTAAAACCTTTTTATCGGAAAACTTTTCGAAGGATGGTTTTAGTAAGGAAATTAAAGTTTCTTCTTTGATAAACTCAGGCGCAATCTTGCCTAGAATAAAACTCTTTAAGGCCATAAAGATTTTTGTTTTGGTTGCGAAAATAATATTTTATAAGTACATGGTTTTAAAAGCATCTATATAAAAATTGATTTTGTTTTTTTACTATTTATATATTGCTGCTGTTGGTTTGGATTTTAATCTTTTGTGCCGCTTAATTTTACCCTTAAAACTAAGCTGCCAACAAATTGTTTAACATAAAAAAAATACGGCTCCCTATAACAATGACAATGACAAGCAATACTTATTTACAGTAGTTGTGATAACAGATAACATTAAATAAAATTAGAAATAGTATGTTATCTTACAACGCAACCCAACTAACGCTATAATGATTAAAAAATATAAAAGTGATGCCATAGAATGGAAACAGGTATTGAATCTTAAAAATTTTTTACTCATCTTGATAGGTACTGTTTTAGCTGTTATCGCAATGAAAGGTTTTATGATTCCCAATCGTTTTATGGATGGGGGCATAACCGGCATTTCCATTTTATTGCATGAGATCTTCCATATCAATATTAGCTTTTTAGTAATTATTTTAAATATTTTATTTATTTACCTCGGCTACAAAAGAATCGGTAAAACCTTTGCTGTACAAACATCCATAGCAGTGTTGCTGCTTGCTATCGGCTTGATTTTTATTGATATTAACTCTATTACCCACGATAAATTACTCATCGCTATTTTCGGCGGAATATTAATGGGAACCGGTGTGGGCCTTGTAATACGTGGTGGCGGGGTTATAGACGGCGCAGAAGTAATTGCAGTATTTACCGGTAGAAAAACAGGTTTTTCCAACAGTGAGATCATCATGCTTATTAATACCATCATCTTTGCGGTGGCGGCATTACAGTTCGGCCTGGAAACGGCTATGTATTCTATCATTACTTATTTTACCGCAACCAGAGCCATACATTATGTAGTTGATGGTATTGAAGAATTTACTGCAATGAATATCATCTCATCCCAGCAGGAAGAAATAAAAAGTTTTTTAGTAAATGAGATGGGTAAAGGCATTACCGTATACAAAGGAGAAAGGGGATACCTACCGGGAAGTTTTGAAATTAGAACTGATTGCGAAATCATTGTTACCATTGTAACCCGTTTAGAAATAAAACAAATTGAGGATGGCGTATTAGGCATCGATCCCAAAGCATTTATTTATATTAACAGCATAAAAGAAGCTACGGGAGGTATATTAAAAGCCAAAGCACATGCAAAATAATTTGAAGATGATAGATTTTGTAATGGAGTTATTAAATATAAACCTTAACAAATTTTACTATTACCATAATGCCGAACATACTTTATATGTTTTAGATAAAGCCACTGAAATTGCACAACATCAACAGTGTTCAGCAGAAGAAATTGAATTGGTTCGGACTGCTGCATTATGGCACGATACAGGATTTATAAATGCTTATGAAGGGCATGAAGAAGAAGGATGCAATTTGGTAAAAAAATATTTACCCGAGTTTGGTTATACTGCAGATTCCATAAAAATAATTTGCGGAATGATACTGGCAACTAAAATTCCCCAATCGCCGGCAAATAAATTAGAACAAATAATAGCAGATGCTGATCTTGAATATTTAGGAACAGTAAACGCTGCTAAAATTGCTAACAAATTATTTAAAGAACTAAAGTCTTTCAATCCCCGCTTTACTGCAGCGCAATTCAATCAATTACAGGTTTCTTTCTTACAAAACCACCGCTATTTCACTAATTTTTGTATAGAAAATAAAGAACACTTCAAGCAATCCTATCTTAAAAAATTAGTAAATAATGAATGTTAGCATTTCGGCTATTTTTTTATAAAAAAGTATTAAAAAGTAAAAAGCCTTTTAAAGAATAAAATCGAAAAAAAACTAGGAAGTGAAGGCCTACTACCGGTCAGTCAGGTTTAACATTCACAATGCAATTACCAATCACTTTAAATAATTATGAAAAAAATAATACAAATCTGGCTGCTCTTTTTTTTAAGCACAATTACTTTTTCGCAAACAAATAATACAAAAAAATATGCCGATAGCTTAAAGATGTTGGTAATGCAAACAACTAATGATACCATAAAAATGACCGCCTTAAGTGATAAATTAAATTACAAAAATGAAATCCGTGACATCCATCAATCCTTTTAATTCCGTGATTCAGATAATTTATGATATTGTGAAAGCACATGGTCGTGAATTTAAAGTGACTAGTGAACAAGCCATAGGAACAAATTTCACCATCATATTACCAATTACAGGATAATCTTATTTAAATGAAATCACTTTTAACTGCTTTTCTCTTATTCTTTTTTACAAATTGTTTTAGTCAGAACAGTACCCAGGTGCTTACTGCCAGTATGTTTAGTAAAGAGAACACAGTTAAACTTTCTAACCTGGATGGATGGATTTTTAAACCAGGAAATGATACTACATGGGCCGATACAAACCTTAACACAGGCGATTGGAAAAAATTAAAACCAGCAGACTTCACGGAAAAAATGCGTGATGAAAAAGGCAAACTTGAGGGATGGTTCCGACTGAAAATAAAACTCGATAGTAGTTTGCAAGACTCCCTTCCGGGCATTGGTTTAACTTCAGCTGTATGGGCTGCTTCTGATGTTTATATTAATGGAAAATTATTCCATTCATTTGGTAATACAGGCTTAAATAAAAAGCCTTTTAAAGAATATAATGCAACAAATAAACTCCCGATACTGTTTCCTGTAAATACGAATAAAGAATACCTGATAGCTATCCACTTTTCAGATAAAATAAACCAATATAATTTTGATAAAAAACTACGATCTGCCTATAGCGATTTAATTATCATTACCTCACCCATTTTTTCCCCTCAGTACTACAATAGCATAAGGATTCAGGTCAATTTAAATTTAGGAGTTTCAGTTTTTTTACTGTCTTTGGTCCTTCTTTTTTGGTTAATCTATTTCCAAAACAAAAAAGAAAAGCACCTTTTAGTAATAGCTCTAACAGTTTCATTTATTTTACTTTCTTGGGTCAGTATTCCTCTATTTTTTGATTTATCTTTTGCTGTTACAAATTTTTTTGAAATTATTGGGGGCTCTTTTTTTATTCTATACTTCACAATAACCCCTTTTACCATTGGTATTATATTATCTAAAAAGATTTCAAAAATCCATTGGATTTTTGTAGGTATTCTTTTAGTTATTTTAGCTATTAGTCAAATCACTAATTTTTATACCAGTACATTCAGAATAATTTTAATGGGCAGTTCTGCCCTTATATCTATCTATTATATCATTTCCGCCCGCAAGAGTATTAAAGGAGCTAGATGGGCAGTTGTACTAGGGTTAATTTTAAATTTAAGTTTTACGCTTGTATTTTTCGTTTTATTGGAATTTCAACCTAGTATATCAAATACGTTTAGGTATATCAGTCTTGTGTTTTTACTTACAATTTTTCCTATAGGCTTATTGGTTTATGTTTCTATGTGGTTTAAGGAAACAAGAAAAGCAGTAGAACAAAATGCCAGTAAAATTTTACAGATAACAGAAGAAAAAAAGGAACTCTTAGAAAGTCAAAATATAATTCTTGAAAAACAAGTTAGTGAACGTACAAGAGATTTAAACCAGTCGTTAGAAGACCTTAAGTCTACTCAATCCCAACTGATCCAAGCCGAGAAAATGGCAAGCCTTGGCGAGCTTACGGCAGGCATTGCACATGAAATACAAAACCCCTTAAATTTCGTCAATAATTTTTCTGAAGTAAGCACTGAGTTGATTGATGAAATGAATGTAGAAATAGCCAAAGGAAATTTAGAAGATGCAAAACAAATAGCAGAGGATTTAAAGCAAAATCTACAAAAAATAAATCATCATGGCAAACGTGCCGGTGATATTGTAAAGGGAATGCTACAACATAGCAGAAGCACAAACAATGCTACAAAAGAACCTACCGACATAAATAAACTAGCCGATGAATATTTACGATTGGCATATCATGGCCTGCGGGCAAAAGACAAATCGTTTAATGCCACAATTAAAACTGATTTTGATGAAACAATTGGGGATATAAATATTATACCGCAGGATATTGGCAGGGTAATTTTAAATTTAATTACCAATGCATTTTATGCAGTAGATGAAAAGAAAAAATCAGGCATAGAGGGGTACCAACCAACTGTTTCAGTTACTACAAAAAAAGAAGGAGAGCGGGTTTTTGTTTCTGTAAAGGATAACGGCAACGGCATCCCTCAAAAAATACTCGATAAAATATTTCAACCTTTCTTCACAACCAAACCAACTGGGCAAGGAACAGGCTTAGGGTTATCCTTAAGTTATGATATTGTAAAAGCACATGGAGGAGATTTGAAAGTAGAAACGAAAGAGGGAGAAGGCCTGCCTGCCGGACAGGCAGGATCAACATTTATTATTCAATTACCAACTGCTTAAAAAATATATGAAACATTTTTTTGTTGCCTGTTTTCTACTGCTATCAATTACCGGCATTGCGCAAACCTTTCCCAAAAAATATGTAGATAGCCTGACGGGTGTTGCGCTGTCAAAAAAAAGTACTCACCCTTTATTGCTTAACCGAGATAGCGTATTGCGGGTACTCTGGCAATCTACTTCACCGGCAGATTGCGTTGCTATGTTTTATGATATTGTATCATATTCCGATGAGCTTACCCCCGAGAAATCTCTTTACTACCACCGACTTATTTTGCAAGAAGCACAAAAAAGGGGGAATAAAGCACTGGAGGCTGTAGTAATGGCTGAGTTGGGTTACATAACCTCAAAAAATGGAAATACAGCGGGAGGGCTTAAAATTATTTATGAGTCGTTGGAAAAGGCAGAGGCCACCCGCAATGCCCAGGCAATTGGAATAGCATATAATAATTTAGGAAACTGTTATCCTACTAACCCGCAGTTAGCACGTGATTATATGACAAAATCATTAGCGTATGCCCGTTTAGGTAACGATTACATGTTTACATGCTTTGACCTTGGAAATTTAGGAAGTATGTTTTTGCGGGAAAATAAAAATGATTCAGCATTAGCATATTACCTGGAAAGTTATAAAATAGCAGTAGAAAGAAATCTTGAAGGGGCAATGCCGAATTGTCTTTTACAATTAAGTGGGTTTGATGTTAAGGAAAATAATTTACAATATTTCAAGCAGGCAGCTTTAATGCCCTTTGCTATTCGGAATGTTCAAATGAAAACCGATATAGCCCATCGAAATGCTTTTTATTATCTACAAAAGAAAAATATGGACTCTGCTTTCTATTTTAGCTCTGAGGTCTATAATAATGCAAGGACCTCAAATTTGTCACAACAGCTCGGTGCATTGTCCTTAATGGGTAACTATTACCGGGCTTTACCCAATACTGACAGTGCATTATTATATTTGGAAAGGTATTACAAGTTAAAGGATAGTTTATACGGGGATAAAGTGGTAGAACAGGCACAGAGCATGGCATATAATGATATGCAACGTCAAAAGGAAATGACAGCACAAAAAGCAGAATTTCAAAACCGATTGATCTTGTATTTTATAAGTGCATTAGCTATTTTTTTGATGGGACTTGCATTTATTTTCTGGCGCAATAAGCGAAAAGAACAACATGCAAAGATACTCCTGCAACAACAAAAAGATCAGCTGGAGCAAACGCTTGGCACGCTTAAAACAACTCAATCCCAACTGATCCAAGCCGAAAAAATGGCTTCACTTGGCGAACTTACCGCCGGTATTGCACACGAAATTCAAAACCCTCTGAACTTTGTAAATAATTTTTCTGAAATAAATACTGAGCTGATTGAAGAAATGAAAGTTGAATTGAAAGCAGGTAATAAGGAAGATGCCATAGCTTTAGCAAATGATATTGCAGATAATGAGCAAAAAATAAATCATCATGGCAAGCGTGCCGATGCTATTGTAAAAGGCATGTTACAACACAGCCGCAACAGCAGCAGCGCAGCAAAAGAGCCAACTGATATTAATAAACTGGCAGATGAATATTTGCGGTTGGCTTATCACGGATTGCGTGCAAAGGATAAATCCTTTAATGCAACAATGAAAACGGATTTTGATAAAACGATAGGAAATATCAATGTTATTCCACAGGATATTGGCAGGGTTATTTTGAATTTGATTACCAATGCATTTTATGTTGTAGATGAAAAAAAGAAATCAGATATAGAGAATTATGTACCGACAGTTTTTGTTTCTACAAAAAAAATTAATGACAAAATAGAAATAAGGGTTGCTGATAACGGGAACGGCATCCCCCAAAAAATACTCAATAAAATATTTCAACCTTTCTTTACAACAAAACCAACAGGGCAGGGAACAGGTTTGGGTTTAAGCATGAGTTATGATATTGTAAAAGCGCATGGAGGAGAATTGAAAGTAGAAACGAAAGAGGGTGAGGGCAGTAAATTTATCATTACATTGCCTCTCAATTAAACTGCAAATGAAATCAACTCTAATAGTATTTTCCTTTCTTCTCTGTTCATTTTTTGTTGCCGCACAAGGTCAGCAAAAAAAATTGGACAGCCTGTATGCTGCCTTAAAAACCGCTAAGAATGACACTTTAAAAATGGTATCATTAGCTGGATTATCAGTTTTTTATGGCGAAAGTAATTGGGATAGTGCGTTTTATTTCAGCAACCGGGGCTTAAAAATTTCCCGGCAATTAAAACAACCTTTATGGGTTGCAAATTTTTTGTTAGGCAATTCTTATTTTCTGGAAAGTAAAGGTAATCTTCCTGAAGCTTTTAAACTTGCAAACGAAGCGCTGCTGATTACACAAAACGATGCGAACGAAAAAAATATACATATTCCAGCCGGAGACAGGTTTGCAGGCAAACCGCACGAATACCGCTTGTATCAGTTGGCTGGTGCCTATCATATACTGGGTAATGAAATAATTGATAAAGAGAAAAGTATCATGTATTATAAGGAGGAAATTCGTATTGGACAACAAATAGGTGCGGAAGATCTGCTTGTTAACAGCAATATGAATATTGGCAGTATTTATCAACGTCAGGGTAAATTGGATTTAGCACTTATCTACAGTTTGCGGGGCATACAATATGCCGAAAGAACGGGAGAAAAGACCTATGAAGGGAGAATATTAGAAAATGTAGGTAATATTTATTTAAAGCGCAATCAAATTGACTCAGCTGCTTACTATTACAATCGTTCGGTCCTGGTAAATAAGCAACAGAACAATATATCGGGATTAGCTTCTGTATATACTTCTTTGGCAAATTTTTACAAAACAAAAGGTGAGGCAGATTCCGTTTTGCATTATTCAAAAGAAGCATTTCTTTTAAGTTCCGGATTAAAATCGGCAAGAGGTATTTCGGCTTCAGCACTTGCTATTTCAGAAGCCCACAAAATGCTTGGAAATATGGATAGCGCTTATGCTTACCTCGGCATATCGAAGAAAATATCAGACAGCCTTAACAAGGATTACCAGGAAAAACTTATCCAATATCAAAATATTAATTTTGATGAGCAGCAACGGCTGGAAAAAGAAGCGCAAAAAAATAAGGATGCTAAAACAAAAATCACAACAATTGCTTTATTCAGCGGCATAGGTTTATTATCAATACTTGCATTTGTATTTTATAAAAACAATAAACAAAAGCAAAAAGCGAATAAGGTTTTAGAACATACTCTGACAGATTTAAAATCTACCCAATCGCAACTCATCCAATCCGAAAAGATGGCTAGCCTTGGTGAACTCACCGCAGGTATTGCGCATGAGATACAGAATCCTTTAAACTTTGTAAATAATTTTTCTGAAGTAAATATTGAGTTGATTGAAGAAATGAAAGTTGAATTAAAAGCCGGTAATAAGGAAGATGCTATTGCTTTAGCAAATGATATTGCCGATAATGAGCAAAAAATAAATCATCACGGCAAACGAGCAGATGCCATTGTAAAAGGAATGCTGCAGCACAGCCGCAACAGCAGCAGCGCAGCAAAAGAGCCAACAGATATTAATAAACTGGCGGATGAATATTTGCGGTTAGCTTATCACGGATTGCGGGCAAAAGACAAATCTTTCAACGCTACAATGAAAACGGATTTTGATAAATCGTTAGGAAATATCAATGTTATTCCGCAGGATATTGGCAGGGTCATTTTAAATTTAATTACCAATGCATTTTATGTGGTAGATGAAAAAAAGAAATCAGGTATAGCCAATTATGCACCGACAGTTTCTGTTTCTACAAAAAAAATAAATGACAAAATAGAGATAAGAGTTGCTGATAATGGTAACGGCATCTCCCAAAATGTGATCGATAAAATATTTCAACCGTTCTTTACCACAAAACCAACGGGAAAGGGCACAGGCTTAGGTTTAAGTATGAGCTATGATATTGTAAAAGCGCATGGGGGAGAGTTGCATGTGGAGACGAAAGAAGGAGAAGGAGCTGAATTTATAATTACTTTACCAGTATAAAATTAAAAAACATCAAATGAAAATTTTAGTAGTTGACGACGAACATGATGTTCAGATTTTGTTTGAACAACGGTTTAGAAAAGAAATTAAAGGCGGTGGAATAGATTTTATTTTTGCTTTTTCTGCTGAAGAAGCCTTGATCTATCTTAACAACAACGAGCATGAAGCAGTATTAATATTATCTGATATAAATATGCCCGGCATGAGCGGACTTGATTTACTGAAACACATAAAACAAAAATACCACAAACCGCCTCCTGTGGTAATGATGATAACTGCCTACGGTGATGCAGAAAACTTTAATATGGCTAAAGAATTAGGCGCTGATGATTTTTTAACCAAGCCGCTTGATTTCAACTTATTAAAAGATAAACTTAAAAATATAAACTAATGGCAAAAATTTTGGTTGTGGATGATGAAACTGATTTGGAAATACTTATCAAACAAAAATTTAGGCAGAAAATACGTGATCAACAATATGAATTTATTTTTGCTGTAAACGGTAACGACGCATTGGAAAAAATCAGGATGAACCCGGATACTGATATTGTTCTAACAGATATTAATATGCCGGAGATGGATGGGTTAACGCTGTTATCAAGGTTGAACGAAACCGGTCCACTTATAAAATCAGTTATAGTTTCTGCGTATGGCGATATGGAAAATATACGCACTGCCATGAACCGTGGTGCTTTCGATTTTATTACCAAGCCCATTAATTTTGAAGACCTTTCTTTAACAATGGAAAAAACAATTCATCATGTAAATCAAATAAAGGATACGCTAAAGGCTATAAAAGAAAATAATATTCTTAAAATGTATGTAGATGAAAATGTTTTAAATTTTATGGGCAGCCGCGAATATGAAGCATCATTAATGGCCAATGAAACAGTAGAAGCCACAGTGGTTTTTATTGACATTTGCAGTTTTACATCTATCAGTGAAAAAGAATTGCCTGATACCGTTGTAGAATTACTTAATCGGTATTTTGATTTGATGGTTAAAGAAATAATTGCACAAAACGGCTTAATAGATAAATTTATTGGTGATTGTATAATGGGTGTATTTAAAGGGCCGTATCATTTAGACAGGGCTATTGAGGCCTGCCTTTCAATTAGAAATAAAATAGAAGATCTGCCGGGCAGTATCGGTTTTTTACCAAAAGTATCAGTTGGTATTAACAGTGGCGAAATGATTTCAGGAAATATTGGCTCAGCTACTTTACGAAGATTGGATTACACAGTAATTGGAGATACAGTGAATACCGCACAACGTTTACAAAGCATTGCTGCAAGTGGTCAGATACTGATTAACGAAGCCTGTTACGAGAAGGTGAAGCAGTCTTTCAATTGTCAAAAAATTGGGTCATCTAAACTAAAAAATAAAAAAGAAGAGGTTGTACTATATGAAGTACAAAATTAAAAAAAAATGATTTTTCAGTTGGAAGCATGACGATAATAAAGAAATAATAAATATGGAATTTTTTATAATTGATTAAAAATATCCGTAATATTTTATAGTCTTAAACGAAACGGTGGAAGTAATGAAATAAAGTGGGTTAGCAGAACAAAGGTAGCTGCCCGAACGAAAGGATTTTGAACTGCAAGCAATGGGTTGGCACATTTGCTTGCTCAACATGCCTGTAGTGAGACCTTATTAACTTGCTAACATTCAGGATAAAAGAGAATATGATTTGAAGAAATAAAAAAGCACGCTACAATTAAGTAGCGGGCTTTGAGTTTGAAGTGATTATTTAATTACAAACACAACCCGGCATTACCGCACAAGTAGTACCTGATGCACAACCGACTGTTTTAGGGCAACCTTTTGAACAGGTTACTGTTGCTTTTTTTGTTTCATTACTGTTGTTTGCAAACACAATTGTGGAAGTGATTAGCGTTAACGCTGAGATTCCTATGATTATTTTTTTCATTTTTATATTTTTTGAATTTTTAAATTATTATTGATCTATCTTAAACTATACCATGTTTGGTGGGTGAAATAGCGATGATAAATGTTTAATAATTCTGTTATCGTTAAATATAAAATATTGCTGTTTAAAGAGATATTTTTCTGGATTATTGACTGTGACTTTTGGAGACTGCAGCCATGCTGCTAATGAACAAGCAAGAAAAGGATTACAATCTTTGTTTTCGCTATGTTGTTTTTTATCCTGTTTTTTATCGCAGCAATTACTAATACAATTTTTGCCCATAGCATTATTGTTACTGCCTATAACAGGCTGCACCATTACGAAGAGCAAAACTAAGGAGAATATGTAGGCTATTATTTTCAACATCTTTACATACTATTTATTTATTCGGAGAGTTTTGTAAATCCTTACTTTAACAAAAATATTTTTGGGATGTATTAATTACAACAAGATTTGTCTTCTTGTATGGGTGGACATGGTACACTGCCATAGGTGCAAAACACGCAACAATCACCTGCTTTTGGCTTTAATAATGTATTGCAATTGGTGCAGGTATAAAAGAATTGACAAGCATTTGTAGGCATTGTTTCTTCTTTTTGAAAACTACAATGTGGGCATGTGATAGTTGACTGTAATTTGATGGTATTTGCCATTTTATTTAGTTGGATTTAATATTTTATAATCAACAGCTTTGTAACCTGTATTATTTATTGCTGCTTCAATTTTTTTAATATCTACAATTGATTTATCGAATGTAATAGTACCGTTTTTATTGGCATAAGATGTTGCGTAAGCAACCACTCCCTTTACTTTAGACAATTCTATGTTTACATGCTCCTCACATGCCTCACAGGTCATACCTTGGATGTTATAACTAACCTGCACTTTGTTATTGATTATTGCTACGGGCACAACCTGCGCTTTTGCTTTTGGGTAAAACATTTTTGCATATAGTGGGAGTGTCATTATTACAATTGCACCTATGGTTACTATGCTAAGAAAACTTTTAGACTTCAAGAATGCAGATTTTGTAGCCGGTTCACAAATACAATCAACCACATTTGATGCTGGCTTTAACTGTTGATACCACGCAAATATTAATACTACAATTGACAAAGTAATCAGATATGGCCGAGCAGGAGCAATCCACGAAAAGTTTGCTGCCATGCTGCTACTGCCTGCAAGCAATGCTAGTAATGGTGTAACGCAACAAAGTGAAGCAGCAACTGCGGCAAAAATGCCTACACCAGCAACGGCTTTTGATGATGTTTCCTTTTTCATGTGTTTTTATTATATAATTATTTGCTACATGGAATTCTCAAATAAACATTGCGGTTGGAATTCATATTATTTTTTGAATCATTTTATGCCTTTTGCCTTTTACGGTTAACAACAGTTATGTGCTCAAATAATGGTTTTATAATTTCTAAATGTTCTGCTTTAAGAGAATAGTAAATGGTTTGTGCGTTTCTACGGGTTTGTAAAATATTGCCATCTTTAAGTTTTCTTAAATGTTGGGAAACTGCCGGAATGGTCATTTCTAATACATCCGCTAAATCACACACACATAATTCACTTTCTTCTTCCAGGAGATATAATATTTTCATGCGAACACTATTGCCGGCAAGGCTCAACACCTGACTTAACCTGCTAAATGAAATTTCGGATTTTTGAAGTTTCTTTTTACATTCTCCTATCAGTACCTGGTCTGCGTAGGGACGTATGCAAGTTGTGTTCATGAAATAAAGATAAGTATTTAAGCAATTACTTAAATATACTTTTCAAGTTTTTTAACCTTTCAATTAAAGATCGACCATACAAAATAAGAGGATACCACATAGCCCAAATCAACTAAAAAATCTGTAAGCAATTCTTAAAAGCTTTTTCAAAGTTTTAGTTAGTAATTTTTGCTTGTATTGAACAATGGTTTTTTGATTGATTCGGGATGCAACAGGGTATGGATAAATTTTATTAAAGATGGCATTAATAGATAAACCGGTGCTATTTGCCAATATTAATTCCTGTATTAATTCACCTGCATTTGGAGATACCATTGTACCGCCTAATAATTTTTGCTTTTTTAAAAAACCTTTTGAACTGATATATAAAATCATTTTGCCATAGCGGTAATCATCAACAATCGCCCTGTCATCATGGTCAAATTCTTGTTCAAGTTTTTCGTAACTAATTTTTTTTCTTTAATTCTTTTTCATTTAAACCAAATGTTGCCAACTCAGGGTCAGTAAAAGTTACCCAAGACATGTGATCATTGTTTAGTCTTTTTTTAAAGGGTGAAAAAAGATTATTGAGTATAGTTTTTGCATGAAACTCTGCAGCGTGAGAAAACTGTAAATTACCGGCAACATCTCCGCAAACAAAAATATTTTTATTTGTGGTTCTCAAATATTTGTCAGTAACTATTTTTTTTTCGTTTACTTCAATGAATGCTTTTTCCAATTCAAGTTCTTCGATATTCAATTCCCTTCCTATTCCCACGAATATTGCATCAAATTTGATATTATTAGATGTCCCATCCTTTAATATAATGATCCCCTCATTGGCTGAAATGAATTTATCAGTCCTGGCATTTAATATTATTTCAACCCCTTCTTTTTGTAACTGTTCCATCAATACAGCTGTAACAAAAGGGTCGTCATGTTCAAGAATGCGATCAGATTTATGAATGATAGTTACTTTACTTCCCAGGCGGCTTAGTGCCTGAGCAATCTCAATACCAATAGGACCACCGCCAATCACCAATAATTTTTCCGGTAGATTTTCAATTGTAAATATGTTCTTATTATCATAATATTTTACTTGTTCAATTCCGGGTATATTTAGTTTTTTTGGTCGGGAACCGGTAGCGATAACAATCTTTTTACCGAAATATCTTTTTCCGTTTACTTGTATTTCATTTTTACCTGTAAACTGCGCATTGCCAAGAGCCATTTCCACTCCCTGTTCTTTAAGCCATGAAGCATTTTCATGCTTACGAATAACTTCCTGTTTGCCATAGATATATTCAACAGTTTTTTTAATGTCAACATCACCACTAATAGTTAAACCAAAACTTGATGCTTTTTTAGCATTACCAATAACTTTAGACACATGAAGTAATGATTTGCTGGGTACACATCCATCATTTAAACAATCTCCTCCAATAGATTTATCTGTTTTAGATATCATCAACACTTTAAACCCTGCTTTATTCATAAATAACCCAATGCTTAAGCCACCGGAACCACACCCAATTACGATAATATCATATTCATGTTCTGTCATATTTTTTTGAATTAATGTTATTAATTATTACCTGATGTCTTTATACCAGTCAGCCAATTTTTGTGGCGAAACGCCCATCAGGTACAGTCTTTTTATCAACATCCATTTTAACCTTGTTCGCAAAAATCCATCTTTAATATGCCGTCGTGTATCAACAACTAACTTAGGCTCTTTAATAAGGCAAACTTTATATTTTGCAAGCAGCCGGGTTGAAAAATCATAATCTTCCATTATAGATATTTCTTTAAATCCTCCCATTTTTTGAAACACTTCTTTCCTTACAAATATTCCATTGTCGCCATAAAATATTTTTCTTTCTGACTGACCTTCATGGTTTATTCTTAAATGCAAAATACGCCCCAGCAATTTTATTTTTTTGTTATGCTCTTTGAAAAGATTAGAAAATCCACCACCATCAAATCCATTTTCATAAATCTCCTTTGTTATCTTTTTTAATGCCCCTTCAGGTACATACATATCAGCATGAACAAAGAATAAAATATCACCTCCTGCATTTTTTACTCCTTCATTAAGCTGTTTTCCTTTTCCTTTTCTTGATTGAATAATTTTTGCATAAGTGCTTGCAATTTCAACAGTTTTGTCTGTGCTGTTTCCATCACATACTATGATCTCAATATCTGCCTCATGTTTTAATTGCATCAATTGCAACAAGGTTTTTTCAATAAATGCTTCTTCATTGTATACAGGAATAATGACAGAGATCATAATAACATATTTTCGATTTATTTATACTTCATTAAGCCAGCTCAGCATTTCCTTATTTGTGCCTTGTGGATTAACTTTTTCAATGAATTATTTTTAATGGATGATTACATTTTCGAGGTTATAAAGGCTATTCTCTGTGTCGGCATTATTACTTCTGCAATGATTGAAACTTTTTTATTCACTGCCGCAAACAATTCCATTTTAAGCGATAAAATTAAAAGCGTTTCATTTTTTATGAAACGCTTTCGGTTTTCGTTTTTGAGTTACGATCATCTTAATTAATTTTTCATTTCAGCCATTTTCATCATAGCAGATGTTAT
>JAYTCO010000188.1:0-4699 GCA_043736415.1 Ferruginibacter sp.
AAATATAGTTATCCACATAATTTAACATGATGCATATAAAAAAATATTTTATATCAGTTACATGAATATTTACATTTGCTTTAATCAAAAAATAATAAATCACTTATGTCCCAATCTATAATAGAATTAAAAGGAGTAAATATTTACCAAAGCGAAACACTTATTTTAAGTGATGTAAATATATCGGTTGATAAAGGTGAATTTGTTTACCTCGTTGGTAAAACAGGAACTGGAAAAAGCAGTTTACTGAAAACCCTTTACGGCGATCTCGAGTTAACAGAAGGACAGGGTTGGGTTGTAGGGCATAACTTAAAAGAACTAACCTGGAAAACAATTCCTTTTCTTCGCAGAAATCTAGGTGTAGTTTTTCAGGATTTTCAATTGCTGACTGACAGAAATGTCAACGAAAATTTAAAGTTTGTATTACGTGCAACCGGCTGGAAAGATGAAAAGTTGATGGATGATAAAGTGTCGGATGTTCTAGAAAAAGTAAATTTAAAAACGAAAGGATTTAAAATGCCATTTGAATTAAGTGGCGGCGAACAACAAAGAATCGATGTAGCAAGAGCCTTACTGAATTCGCCGAAATTAATTTTGGCTGATGAGCCTACCGGAAATCTTGACCCCGAAACCAGCGATGAAATTATGCAGCTACTGTTTCATATCTGCAGAGATTTTGGAACCACGATTGTTATGGCTACACATGATTATGTGGTAATAAATAAATTTCCGGCACGAACAATGAAAACGGAAGATGGTAAAGTGTGGGACAACGCTACTGTATCATATCACTAATAATAAGTGCATTTTGACGGTTGTTATATAATTTTTTTAATGCAGTACCTCGGTACTGCATTTCTTTTACAGTAAAAGGCTTTGTAAATAGTTCATGTATTTTTTCTATAAAGCCATCAGCAGTTTCTTCAATAAAACAAAGATCATTTAATCCTGAACCTTCAATTCCAGCTTGGTTTACAATGCAATGTCGGCCATTGTATAATGCATTTAATAATTTTAATTTTACGCCTGTTTTATTAAATGACGGCAAAATGTTTATCTGCGCACTTTGAATGAGCAGTTGCATATTTATGTTTGAAGGACTGTTAACTATACTGATGTTACTGTAAGATTTTGCAGCCTTTTTTAAGTTGTTTGATGGATTAAAACCCGCTATTACAAAGGCTGTTTCAATTTTCGAAAAAATGTTTTCAGTTAACCAAATGGCGGCTTTTTCGTTTTCATTTACTGTAAGATTTCCATGGTATAGGCAATATTTACCGGTACCATGTTTTGATGTTAAATGACTTTCCGGTAAAAAAGCAGGTAAAAAAAGAATATTTTTTGAACCAAATATGGTTTGAAAAATTTCTTTATCAGCCATGCTTAAAGCCAGAATAAAGGCTCTGTTTGCAATATTGGCTTCATACTTTTTTAAGAGTTTAGTTTCTATAGAATAGTATATTTTCTTTAAAATATTTTTTTCGTGACCGGCTAAATGATCATAATAAATGTACTCAACATTAAGTATTCTTAAAAATATCTTTCTGTCTTTAAGATCATTTTTAAATAAATGAAATGTCGTGTGAATGCCTTCAAATAAAATGGGAAAATTATCTTTATTTAAATTCTCTAATAATCTTTTATCTCTTCTAGATGCAACTATGTATGGTAACGTAATTGAAATGCCTGCAACAGTTTTACGTAAATAGTAGGTAACACTTTCGCAATAATTTTCTAAAATATTTTGTTTTGGTCTTTTGTTTAAAAAACAATGAAGTTTAATTTTTATACCAATTGCATGTAGTGCTTTTATTTTGTAAAAAGCATCAATTACTCCACCAAAATCTGCAGGATAAGGCACATCATGTGTTACAATATGTAGATGTTGATCCTGCATTTAATTTTTAGACAGTAACTCATTGTAAAATTTAATTAACTTTTTTTCTTCTTTTTGCCAATTAAATTCTTCTCGGGCTGCAGTACAGTTTAAACGAAGCTTTTCATAAAACACTGTATTGTTCAGTAATCTATTAATGCCTTCTGCAATGCTTGTTGGTTTTAAATCTGATAATAAAACCGCTACTTCAAATTCTTGATTAATACTGCTATATTCAGGAAAGTTCATTGTAACTTGAGGTATTTGTTGCTGTATATAATCAAAGAATTTGTTTGCCAGTGAATAATATTGATTTAATCCCAAAGGCTCCACTAAATTAATGCCTACGTAACAAGATTTTGTAAAATTATTTAGTTCATTTGGTAAAAACTTACCCTTAAAAATAACTTTTTTTTCCAGGCCATATTTTATTACAAGCTTTTTGGCTTGCTTTTCAAAATTGCCATCACCGCAAATATATAGTCGAGCATTTACGTTAACCATAGCGGGTATTAAATATTCAAAACCTCTTGCTTCGTTAACTGCACCTTGATAAATAATGGCTTTCTCTGAAATAATATTATTTTCCTGCATTATTGCAAGTGGCATATTACGGATTGTGAGATATTTTACGCCGTATAATTTTCTAAATGCTGCTGCAATGCTTTTGCTTACTGTATAACCATGCCTAAATTTTGGAACAAATTTCTTTTCAATAAAATGCCACATTTTGTAAATGTGTGGTCGAGTTACAACTTCTTTTAGCTGTGAAAAATATTCATGTGCGTCGTAGGTTTTTTTCGTGCCTTTGAATGAGGCTGCAAAATATACCGGAATAATGGTATCAAGATCTATTGCGCAAATGCAATCTGCTTTTATAAACAATAAATAAATAAAAAGATAAATATTGTAATAGATGTAAAATAATGGACCTTTTTTAAAAAGAACAAAAAGTCTTTTTTGTTGAAATGCTTTTAGCTGTAAAGGAAGAGAACAATTGTTTCTGCGGCCTATTAATGTAACTCTATAGCCCGTAGTTTGCAGCGTATTGCAAATGCGAATCATTCTCTGATCATAATTCAGGTCGTTTGTAACTGTGAAGACAATATGTTTAGAAATAATTGTCAAAACAAAGTTGCAGTTTTATAAAATGCTTCTATAAATTGAACTGTTTTTAACGCCTCGGAGCCATTTGTAATATTATTTTCCCGACCATTTAATGCATTTATCACATTTTCATATACTTTATCATGATTGCTCATAGATCCTTTATAAAAGCCGTAATCATTTGCAGGATTTGGTAGTTCATTTTTATCAATATGAAGTACAATAGGATTTTGGTAAATTATTTTGTTCATGTATTCTCCCCCTAGTTGTACGGTTGCCTTTTCAAAAATAATATTTAAAGCAATTTCCTGATTTTTTATTGCTGTGTTCACAGTATAATGTACAGATCCGATAATGCCGTTTTGTGTTTTAAGGCTTATTACCCCGGTATCTTCCAATTGAATGCTTTCGGAATGTAAAAAATTTTTTCTAAATCCTGAAATGGCAGAATGCTCGCCAAATAACCAAATAATGATATCAATATAATGGCTAAATTGAGTAAATAGAATGCCACCGTCAAGTTCTTTTGTTCCTCGCCAGCTGTTTGCATAATACGCATCAGGTCTATTCCAACAACAACTTAAACTAAAACTGCAGATTTTACCTAAATCTCCGTTCTCTATAAGTTTTTTTAAGCCTATAAGAATTGGGTTGTACCGGGCAGATTTAACAATAATTAGCTGTTTGTTTAATGCTGATGCTAAGCGTATCATTTCTTTCGCATCGTCGCTATTAATGCTCATTGGTTTTTCGCAAAGCACATTTTTGCCCGCATTAAGTGCATTTATAGAGTGAGTATAATGCAAGCCGTTCGGAGTGCATACACTTACTATATCAATGTTAATTGTATTATCAGCGAGCATTTCCTCTATTGAAAAATAAGGTGTAGAATTATGCTTGTTAGCAAATTCTGTAACTTTTTGTTTATCAATGTCGCATACAGCAGCCAATATTCCATTTTTTTTTATTTCAATTGCATGCTTTTCAGCAATTCGACCACACCCTATTATTGCAAATCGTAGACTCATAAGCCGCAATATTCAAAAAAAAGCTTGATTTTCCACATTATTCAGCAATTATTATATACTTTTGCACTCAATTAAAAAAAGTAAAACAAACCGTTTTAAACAAAAAATTAATGTCGCATTTAACTTTAGAGAGAAAAGCAACTATTTTCTCAACTTATGGCGGAACCGCCAAAAACACTGGCTCTATTGAAGGGCAAATAGCAATGATTACGGAGCGCATCAATCATATTTCTATGCATCTTAAAACCAACAAAAAAGATTTCTCTTCTCAGCGTGGTTTAATGATAATGGTTGGACAACGTAAAAGATTGCTTACTTATCTCAGCAAACATGATCTTACAGGTTACAGATCTTTAATTGAAAAATTAGGTCTTCGTAAATAATTTATATTATGTAATTATTAGAATTTTTTCCCAACTGTATTATACTGTTGGGATTTATTCTTTATACCTACTATCTTTTTAACGTGTTGAAAATTAATTTCAACGATAAATAATTAAAAATGGCATTACTACAACCAAAATCAATTACGTTCGATATAGGTAGTGGAAGAATGGTTACAATCGAAACAGGTAAAATGGCTCGCCAATCTGACGGTGCAGTTACAGTTCGTCAAGGCAACTGTATTTTATTAGCAACTGTGGTAGCTAACAAAGAACCAAAAGAAGGTCAAAACTTCTTTCCTTTA
>JAYTCO010000189.1:0-1954 GCA_043736415.1 Ferruginibacter sp.
TGCAAGGTGCTCTTTTATTGCACGAATATTTATTCCATTTACATCATCTGTTTCTGTTAGCCGATGAAACCCATGAATTTTATTTTGAGAAGCTGTCTGTTCTAATGAGCCATTTGCCTGACGGGTACAATCATTTTCATCGTACTTAAAATCTTGAAAAGGTACAGCTCCCTTTGTCTGCATAAACTCCATGGCCTTTTGTATATAAGCACCCTGGCAATCCTGTAAAGCAATATTATTATACAAAAAAGCGGGACTGTAAGCAACACTATTTGGGTCTTGCCTTGTACTCGCTGCTTCTAATATTGTTCGTGCCGCATACATGCTACTCCATGCCACACAACTTCCCTGCTTACCCTGGTTTTGTCTGCTTGGTGCAAATGCAGCAAGTGATACCATTTCGGGCAAAGGGTTTTTTTTACTGTCATCCTCCAGCCCTTCATACACCTGAGCTTTTTTTGTTTCGTTCGCATCAAAATTATAACCGCTTTGAGAAAACTGATTATTGCTTTGCGTATCGCCGCCTGTATTGTTGAGCATATTACAGCCACCTCTAAAAAAAAGAAAATAAGCTGCTACACCAATAAGCAAAAGAACAATTAAACTTTTACCACCACAACCTCCTCCACCACCGCTATTGCCATTGCTGTTGTTGTCAGAATTTCTTCCACGACCAAAAAGACCGAGTATTAAAGGTAAAAAGCCAAGTAAACCACCCAGGTTAAAACCACCACCACTGCCACCGCCTCTGTTACCGCCACCACCGCCATTATCAACGTAATCGTCTTGTCCATCAGGATCATCTACCATGTGTAATGCCATAGCTTAAAAATTTAGAAAATGAAATTATATAAAAAAAATGAATGGATTCAAAAACTTTACCAGAAAATAAGATTAGTAAAACAATAAAAATAACCTTGCAATAAAAAAACGAAATTTGATTTGACTAACTTATTAATACGAAACAAATTGACGAAAGAAAACATTACTGTAAACAACAATTCTATAGAAATTACCAACACGGCAAATTGGATAAAACAGGTTGTTATAGGCTGTAACTTTTGCCCTTTTGCTGCAAAAGCGTTGGCAAAAAAAACAGTACGTTATATAATAATACAAAATACTGATTTTAAATCTGCTCTCACTGCATTAGCAGAAGAGTTTGAATTTTTAAACAGCAACTTAAATATTGAAACAACCTTTATAATTTTCTCTGACGGCTTCACGGATTTTTCACAATATTTAGATTTGGTAGATAAAGGAGAACGCTTGCTTTTAAAAGAAAACTATGAAGGCGTTTACCAGCTTGCAAGTTTTCATCCTCAATATTTATTTGCGGGCAGCAATGCAAATGACCCTGCAAATTACACTAACCGCTCACCTTATCCCATGTTGCATATTTTGCGGGAAGACAGTATTACAAAGGCTTTAGAAAATTTTGATGACCCGGATTCAATTCCTGAAAAAAATATTGATTTTGCAAAAACAAAAGGAATTGCATACATGCAAATGCTGGCAGCATCGTGCATTGCTGAGTAATAATTTTTAAATTCATTTGGGGCTTTCAACAATATCAATTCTATTATCTTTTGTTCGGTCTTCTACGCTGTACCGTGCTATAATGCAGGCGTATGGCTGCGCCACGCCAACATTATAGCACACCGCTTCGTCAACCGCAGCCCTTCAAAGTTTTATCATGAATTTTGCTTTTTTGTGAACCTGTGGAAAAAAATTATTTTTATTTTCACACCGACTTCGACAAGCTCAGTCTGATAAATTTTAAATGCATAAGATTTTACCGCAATTTTTCTTCTTTGGGTTACGAAGTTGTCAAATTAAAATTTTAAAATAATTTCAATTTTTTTGGTACCTCATTGACTTCGACAAGCTCAGTCTGACACTCTAATTATTTAGCACCGACTTCAATAAATCAAAAATAACATTCACCTGAAAA
>JAYTCO010000190.1:0-11018 GCA_043736415.1 Ferruginibacter sp.
ACAAAAAATCCTCAGATTTCTCTGAGGATTTTTGCGGGCTGGACGGGACTCGAACCCGCGACCTCTGCCGTGACAGGGCAGCATTCTAACCAACTGAACGACCAACCCATTTCCTTAAAAAAGCTTTTTTAATTCTAATAATTTAGCTTTTTTTCCGGAGCGCAAATATACAGCAATTTATATTTTATAAACAAAACTTTCTAAAAAAAAATGTAACTCCTATTTTTACAAATTATATTACACCCCTAAACTTCCTTAAAGGTTAAATATTATGCCACAACTTAAGAACAGGCAATACCTCGAATTTGAAAAGCCACTAAAAGAATTGTATGAACAAATAGAACAATTAACTATTACGCAAGATAAATCTGATACGGATATGAGCAGTGCGATAGGGCTGCTTGAAGAAAAAATTACTGAAACAAAAAAAGGAATAACCCAAAATTTAACGCCGTGGCAAAGGGTGCAGATGAGTCGTCATCCTGACAGGCCTTACACATTAAAATACATTGAAAAAATGTGTTCTGCTTTTACTGAACTGCATGGTGATAGAAACGTAAAAGACGATAAAGCCATGGTTGGGGGATTTGCTCAGTTAAATGGAGAAACGGTAATGATTATTGGTCAGCAGAAAGGCACAAATACCAAGACACGCCAGTTGCGAAATTTTGGAATGGCAAATCCTGAAGGTTATAGAAAAGCATTGCGTTTAATGAAGCTTGCAGAAAAATTTAATAAACCCGTTATAACTTTAATAGATACGCCGGGTGCATACCCAGGGCTTGAAGCAGAAGAACGGGGACAAGGTGAAGCTATTGCCAGAAATATATTTGAAATGATTAGCCTTAAAGTGCCTGTAATATGTGTCATTATTGGAGAAGGTGCAAGTGGCGGAGCCTTGGGTATAGGTGTGGGCGATCGTGTAGTGATGATGGAAAATACCTGGTATTCTGTTATATCGCCTGAAAGTTGCAGCAGTATTTTGTGGCGCAGCTGGGATAAAAAAGAAACTGCTGCAGAACAATTAAAACTCACGGGTAAAGATATGCTGGCCTTTGGTTTGGTGGATGAAGTTATACCTGAACCAGTTGGCGGAGCACATTGGGATTATGATGAAGCTGCAGAAATTCTAAGAAATTATCTTATAAAAACATTACAGGAATTAAAACAAATCCCCGCACAGGAAAGAGTTGATAACCGCATAAAAAAATTTGGAAATATGGGCTTTTGGGAAGAGTAAAACAATACAAATACAACCTGGGTTAAATTAATTATATGCTAAAGATTGGAATTATAGGTGTAGGGCATTTAGGAAAATTTCATTTAAACAATTGGCTTGAAATAGAAGACGTAACTATTGTAGGTTTCTGTGATACAGACGAAACAAATGCAAAAGCAGTTATTGAAAAATATAAAATCGAAAGATTTAATACATTTGAACAATTGTTAGATAACTGTGATGCTGTAGATATTGTAGCCCCAACAACACAGCATTACGAGCTTTGTGCCCTTGCATTGAGAAAAGGCAAACACGTATTTGTAGAAAAACCACTTACAAATACAATGGACGAAGCAAAATCCCTTTTAAAACTTGCTGTTGAATCTAATTTAAAATTTCAGGTAGGGCACATAGAAAGGTTTAATCCTGCATTTGTTGCCTTAAAAAATTATACACTGGATCCAATGTTTATTGAAGTACACAGACTTTCACAATTTAATCCTCGGGGTACTGATGTAAGTGTAATTTTAGATTTAATGATACATGATATTGATATTATTTTACAACTTGTAAAGAGCAATGTCAATTACATTTCTGCAAACGGTGTGTCTGTATTAAGCGATACCCCAGATATTGCCAACGTTAGAATAGAGTTTGACAATGGATGTGTGGCCAATCTTACAAGCAGCCGCATTTCAATGAAAAAAATGAGAAAGATGCGACTTTTTCAAAAAGATGCATACATCGGTATTGATTTTTTAGAAAAGAAAACAGAGATTATCAGCCAAAACGCAACAACAGATAAAAATGTATTTACGTTTGATATTGATACGGGTAAAGGGAAAAAAACCGTAGCAATTGCTAACCCAATTATTGCCGATACCAACGCAATGAAAGAAGAACTGACAGCATTTAAAAATGCCATACTAGATCAAACTGAAACTGCTGTTACCGTAGTTGATGGGTTTAGAGCGATGGAAGTTGCTCACCAGATTTTGGCCAAAATAAACACACCTATAAACTAGTATCAAATCTTTGAAACAACCCAGGATAAATATTGGCTGGTACTTATTTGCAGATTTACTTGTTGCAGTATTTACATGGGTGGCTTTTTATTATTTCCGCACACAACTTTATGGTAATAAATTTATAATTCCTTCAGGTTTTTACATCGGCTTGGTAATGTATGTAACCGGTTGGATATGTCTTCATTTTATTGCAGGTACTTATATTTCTCTTTATCAAAAATCACGTGTGGTAGAGCTTTTTAAAACAATATTTATAACCGTTATCGGCTGTTTATTTTTACTCTTTTTTTTTATTCTAAAAAACCCAAAAACAAATAACTACGATTATTATGCTGAATTTTATTTACTGCTGTTTCCCGTTATGTTTTGCAGTACAGTAATACGAATGATATTTTTATCGCAAACAAAAAAACAGCTTAAAGAAAAAAAGGTTTTTTTTAACTCACTGCTGATAGGTTCAGGTAATAAAGCCAATGAATTTTATAAAAACTTTTCAAAGACCAATGATTATTCAGGATTTATTATAACAGATTACATAGAATTAGGACCTAGTCATGTTAAGTTTCCACTTACAACTATTCAATATTACAATACAATAGAAAATATTTCAGAAATAATTATTTATAAAAATATAGAAGAGATTATTATTGCTGTAGACAACAACGATAGAAACATGATTACAGAGATAATGAATAAATTAAGCAACAAAAACGTGAACATAAAGATAACGCCGGATACGCTCGATATTTTAAGCGGAGCGCTACAAAACACAAACGTAATGGGCGTTCCATTAATAGATGTACACTTTGGAGAAATGCCCCTTTGGCAACAAAATATTAAAAGATTATCAGATATTTTTTTAGCAATTATTGGCGGTCTACTAATTTCTCCGGTTTTTATCTATACTGTTTTAAGAATAAAGTTTTCCTCACCCGGCCCGGTATTTTTTTCACAGGAGCGCATAGGTTTTAAAGGCAAACCTTTTAATATGTTTAAACTTCGGTCTATGAAAATAGACGCAGAAAATGAAGGCCCCATGTTAAGTAGTGATAACGACTGCAGAATAACTCCATGGGGTAAAACAATGCGCAAGTGGAGGTTAGACGAATTACCACAATTGTGGAATATATTAATTGGAAACATGAGCCTTGTTGGCCCCCGCCCCGAAAGAAAATTTTACATTGACCAACTGATAAAGTTAAGTCCTGAATATAAATATCTTTTTAAAGTTAAGCCCGGACTTACAGGATGGGGAATGGTAAAATTTGGTTACGCAACCTCGCTTGATGAAATGATAGAAAGAATGCAGTACGATCTTATTTATGTAGAAAATATTTCTCTTTCTCTGGACTTTAAAATAATGCTGCATACTATCCGAATTATCTTTTCAGGCACAGGTAAATAATCAAATTAAGGGCTTTTATCAATTTAATATAAATCAACAAAAGTTCGTCGCCCGCCTCCAACTTTTTTGTTCAAAGACAACAAAAGGGTTTACAGCTAAGCAACGCAGCCCTTCAGCAGCAAAACTTTTTTCAGCTTTTATTGTGCAATTGTGTTTAAGAATTAGCCATTAGAAAAGTAATTTCCTTAGCTTAGTGTTTTCTCTGATTTCATTATTTTTGATAAAATAATTTTGTGAAAAAACCACTGCTGTTAAACATTGTTTTATTTTTTGTGCAATTCACTTATTGCCAGCAAACATACTGGCAGCAAAAAAACGACTTTAAAATTTCAGTAACTTTAAATGATGTAGATAACAGCATTACTGGTTTTGAGCAAATTGATTATTACAACAATTCTCCTGATACACTAAATTTTATTTGGATACATCTTTGGCCAAATGCATATAAAAACGACCGAACTGCGTTTAGCGATCAGTTGCTTGAAAACGGCAGAACAGATTTCTATTTTTCACCTGAAAATAAAAAAGGATATATCAATAAATTAAACTTTAAAGTTGATAAAATAAATGCCTTAACAGAAGATCATCCGCAGCATCAGGATATTATAAAACTATTGCTGCCACAACCTTTATCACCCGGTAAAATGATAAAAATAGAAACCCCTTTTCATGTAAAATTGCCTTATAATTTTTCAAGAGGTGGTCATGTCGAACAGTCTTATCAGTTAACACAATGGTATCCAAAACCTGCCGTGTATGATAAAGATGGTTGGCACGAAATGCCCTATTTAGACCAAGGAGAATTTTACAGCGAGTTTGGAAGTTTTGATGTTGAAATAAATGTCCCCAAAAATTATATTGTAGCCGCTACCGGTGTTCTTCAGAATGAAGATGAAAAATTATGGTTAAAAGAAAAAAGCAATTCACTAAGTTTAAAAACAGATAAAAAAGATTTAGAGAAGGGTATCGTACCAAATTCTTCAACATCATTAAAAACTTTAAAATACTTACAAAATAACGTGCACGATTTTGCATGGTTCGCTGATAAAAAATTTCTCGTAAAACAAGATACCTTGGTACTTTCTTCAGGCAAAGTGGTAAATATTTTTGCCTTTTTTCTATCATCTAATCAAACGTTGTGGGTAAACAGTTTATCGTTTATAAAAAAAGCAATAGTATCGAAAAGCCAATGGTTGGGCGAGTATCCATATAATGTTGTTAGCGCAGTTGATAATGCCTCGCCCACAAGCGGTGGAATGGAATATCCAACCATTACCTTGTTAACTGCCGGCAGTTCAGAGACTACATTGGAATCTGTTATAAACCATGAAGTAGGTCATAATTGGTTTTACGGTATACTCGCAACAAATGAAAGACAATATCCATGGATGGATGAGGGAATGAACAGTTTTTATGATCAGAAATTTAATGAAACATTTGTAACAAAAATCAACAGCAGTAAAATCAATAATAATTTTATTAGTAAAAAAATAACTAGATACCCTGAAAATAATTTGTTACAAACATTTATTAAACTAAAAAAGGATCAACCTATAAATACCATTTCAGAAAAGTTTTCAGCATTAAATTATAATCTGATAGCATACACAAAAACTACATTTTGGTTAAAGAAAATGGAAACGGAATTGGGGATCGAAACTTTTAATAATGTCATGCGTGCATACTATGAAAAATGGAAATTTAAACATCCAACTCCAACAGATTTTCAGACAGTTGCAGAGGAAGTTTCCGGCAAATCCCTTGGAAAATTATTTGACCTTTTAAATAAAAAAGGAGAATTGGAAACGGCACAAAAAAAACAAATTAAGCTGACCGATTTTTTTAATTTAAAAGAAACAGCTAAATATCATTACATATCTGTGGCGCCTGCTTTGGGCTACAATTATTACGATAAATTTATGATTGGGGCCATCGTACATAACTACAATTTACCTCCCAGTAATTTTCAATTTATAGTAACCCCATTGTTTGCAACAGGTACAAAAAAGTTAAATGGTATTGGCAGGGTGGAATATTTTTGGTTGCCTTCAGCTAATGGAGATAAGTTAACGCTCTCTTTAAGTGCAGCAAAATTTACGGGTGGCTCTTTTACAGATTCTACAGATATAAAAAACCCTTTACAGTTCTCCAAACTTACACCTTCTTTAAAATATTTATTTGCAAATAAAGATCCCCGCAGCCAGGTTAAAAAATTTGTACAGTTTAAAACATTTCTTATAAACGAAGCGAGTGTATTATTTAAAAGGGATATTGTAAATAACGTTGATGTAATTACTTATCCGAAACAACAACGTTATGTAAATCAGTTGCAATTTAGTTTAGAAAACAACAGGGTTCTTTATCCTTATAATGCAGTAATACAGGGTGAACAGGGCGATGGTTTTGTAAGACTTAATTTGACCGGCAATTATTTTTTCAATTATGCTCACAAAGGTGGCTTAAACGTTCGGTTGTTTGCAGGCAAATTTATTTACACAGTTGATAAAAGTTTTACCAACCAGTTTAGAACTGATATTTATCATTTAAACGTGAGCGGGCCAAAGGGTTTTGAAGATTACAGTTACAGTAATTATTTTGTTGGAAGAAATGAATTTGATGGTTTTGCAAGTCAGCAGATAATGAACCGTGATGGTTTTTTTAAGGTTCGTACAGATTTATTGAGCAGTAAAATAGGTAAAACAGACGATTGGCTTGGAGCAATAAATCTTACTACATCTATTCCTAAAAATATGAATCCATTAGAATTGCTGCCGGTAAAAATACCTGTTAAACTATTTTTTGATTTTGGAACTTATGCAGAAGCCTGGCAAAAAAACAATAGTTCAGGTCGCTTTTTGTACGATGCAGGTTTGCAATTATCATTGTTTAAAGACGTGCTGAACGTTTATTTGCCATTGGTTTACAGCAAAGTTTACGGCGACTATTTTAAATCAACCATAACAGAAAAAAGATTTGTGAAAAATATTTCTTTCAGCATTGACATACAGCAGCTAAGTTTAAGTAAATTATTTTCACAACCAAGTTTATAAACGTGATAATAAAATATTTGAAGCATAGCGAAATTGATAAATGTAAATGGGATGAATGTGTAAGCAAATCAATAAACTCCTTGGTTTACGCATTTTCCTATTTTCTTGATGTAATGGCACCAAAATGGGAGGCGATTGTTATAAACGATTACGAACTGGTTTTTCCTTTACCTGTCAGAAAAAAGTTTGGTATAAAATATTTATACATTCCCGCATTTACTTCTCAACTTGGATTATTTGGTCGGAATCCATCAATAAACGTAAATGAAATTCTTGATCTAATTAAAAGAAAGATAAATTTTGGGGATATATTTTTTAACAACGCAAACGTAATTGATGTTGAGTTAGTCACTATTCGAACCAATTTTGTATTAAACCTTCAGGTAGGTTATGAAAATATTTATAAAAACTATGCCCCTGATCTTAAAAGAATTTTAAGAAAAAAAAGAAAGGATGAAATAATTTATTCTAAACATATTAAAATAGAATACGCAGTTCAACTTTATAAAGATAATTATGCCGAAAGAACACCACAGCTGTCTTTTCAAGATTATGAAAATTTTATAAAGGTTTGTAACCTACTTATAAAAAAAAACATGTGTTTTACGAGAAGTATTTGTTGTGAAGACGGGAGTGTTTTATGTACATTAATTTGTTATTTAGATGGAAAAAGAATTTATACAATAATAAATCCTTCAACAGAAATTGGCAGACAAAAAGAGGCCGCTATATTTTTATTTAATTATCTAATCAAGGAGTTTAGCGGAAGTGATATTGTTTTGGATTTTGTTGGATCAGATCTTCCTGGTGTTCAATTTTTTCTTAAAAAATTTTCACCACTCAATGATTCGGTTTTCTTTTACCACTTTAACCATTTGCCTTTTCTGCTTAGGTATTTGAAAAATTAAAACTTTTCCCTGCTATTTAATATTGCTTCAGCAAAGAACAAATCAGTTGCCTTAGTTATTTTGATATTCTCTTCTTCTCCCTCTACTAAAGAGACTTTTAATCCAAAGGCTTCTACAACGCTGGCCTCATCCGTAAATTTATCTTTATAATCTATTCCGAAAAAAGAAGGTAGCAATATTTTACTATGAAAAGCTTGAGGAGTTTGCACTAGTTTTATTGTGCTTCTTTCTACAGCTTCATTACCGTTTTCATTAATAATTCTAACACTGTCTTTACAATCTACAACAGGAATTGCCGTACCAAATTCTAAAACTGAATTATAACATCTGTTTATTAAATTACTCCTGAGCAAGGGTCTCACAGCATCATGTACGAAAATAACACTGTCTTCTTCGTTAACAATTTTAAGTGCATTTTGTACAGAATGAAATCTTGTCCGTCCTCCAATTACAATTTGAATTTTTTTATAATCAAAAAAAGCATCTATTAATTCCTGCCCCACCCCTACATACTCTTCAGGCAAAACCAATATAATTTTGCAGTCATCATAGGTTTCTAAAAAAGTATTTATTGCATAGAAAAGTACAGGTTTCCCTTTTAACAACAGAAACTGTTTGGGTGTAATGTTGTTCATTCTTGTTCCGGCTCCTCCGGCAACAATTATTGCAAATTTTTTCATCCGTTCTATTTAATTTATCTAATACTCTTATTCGTTAAAAAAATTAATCTTTATAAATTGAAATAACTTTTTGTCCATTGCTATGCTGCATGGCTCTGTACATTCCGGCACTGTTAAACATCATACTGATGTTTGCTTTCGCATCTACACCAATCATTCCGCCTTCACCATCTAATGCTATTAATTTTTTATGTACTACCTCATTCATAGCCTCATGCAGACTTAACCCTTTATACTCCATATGTGCCGCCACATCGTAGGCTGCGACTGCTTTTATAAATGGTTCGCCATGTCCTGTGCAACTAATAGCGCAAGTAGTATTGTTAGCATAAGTACCTGAGCCAATAATAGGGCTGTCACCAATTCTGCCGTATTTTTTATTTGTCATTCCACCTGTGCTTGTGCCTGCAGCAATGTTACCTTCCTTGTCACAAGCAGCCGCTCCCACTGTTCCAAATTTTTTATCCTTCATTAATTCTTCTAAGCCCTGGTGAGTATGATCCAAAGAATAATTATCGCTATCCCGCATAGCTTTCCATTGGTCGTATCTAAATTGTGAAAAGAAAAATTCATCAGGCTCTAATTTTATTCCCTGTTTTATAGCAAAATCATTTGCCCCTTTGCCACTTAAAAAAACATGGTTGCTGTTGTGCATCACCTCTGCTGCGAGTTCAATCGGATTTCTTACATTCCTTACTCCTGCCACTGCCCCGGCTTCACGATTTTTTCCATCCATAATTGCGGCATCCATTTCCTGGACACCTTTTTTCGTAAATACAGAACCTCTGCCTGCATTAAAAAGTAAATTATCTTCCAATACAACAATAGCTGCTTTTACTGCATTTGACGCTGCACCTCCCTGTTCCAACACTGCATAGCCTGCAGACAAAGCTTCATCTAAACCTTGGCTGTATGCTTTTTCAAGCTCAGGTGTCATATCTTCTTTTAAAATTGTTCCGGCTCCGCCGTGAATAACTATAGAGAATGGTTGCATAAATATTTTTATTTTAATAAGAAGAAATACCTTTTTGAAATTATAGTTTTTAAAAGAAATTAAACAGCAAGTAAATGCTTACATTCTGTCAATAATTTATTTTTATTGATGGCAACTGTACCAACTTCTTCACAAACAAGTCCGCCTGCAATATTTGCCATTTCTGCCATAAGCCGAATATTTTTACTTGCAGCATAAACTACAGATGCAACTGCTATAACAGTATCTCCGGCACCACTTACATCTGCAATGCTGCGTATATGTGTTGGGATGATTGCTTTTTCATTCTCACTTTCATAATAAACACCCTTTTCCGAAAGGGTAATAAATGAAATTGCATGATGTAATTTTTCTTTTAAATGTTTGTGCATATCCTGCAGTATTTCCTCAGAAATTCGATTGCCTAAAATATTTAAACTCTCTTTTACTTCGTGCAGATTAGGCTTAAAAATATCCACTCCTTGGTAAGCGAAAAAGTTTTTACGCTTTGGATCTACGGCTGTTAAAATATTATGCTGCTTGCAAATAGAAATAATTTCCCTGATTCCTTTTTCTGTTAATACACCTTTGTTGTAATCTTCCAAAATAACCAGTTGCGGTTTTTCTTCAGTAGCATATTTTAAAAAAGCGGTAATAAGTTTTTCTTCTTCCGATGAGTTTAATGAAGTGGTTACTTCAGCATCAAGCCGCATCATGTGTTGGTTGCGGCTTATTATTCTTATTTTATTTGTGGTAATACGATCTTCACTTTTATCAATGTAGTCCGTATTTATATTATTTTGATTGAGTAAAGTAATGAGTTGACTGCCTTCATCATCATTACCTGTAACGCTTATTATGCTAACACTGGCCCCAAGCGAAGCCACGTTTATAGCTACATTGCCTGCACCACCAATGCGTTGTTCTTTATTGCTCACAGCCACCACAGGCACAGGAGCTTCAGGAGAAATTCTTTCTACTTTACCCCACCAATAGGTATCAAGCATCACATCGCCAATAACTCCAATCTTTAAAAAGGAAAACGATTCAAATAATTTATCAAATTCTGCAGCTTTCATTAATTAGTTACATTTTTATTATTAGCTACCGCAATGTAATAGATGGGTATACCCGCCAAAACAATTGCCAGTCCCCATACTGCATATGTTGGTTTATAAAAAATAAGCAATACGCAAAATGCAATTGCCATCACAATATATATTGCAGGTAATATAGGATAACCAAATGCTTTGTAAGGTCTTTCAGCATTGGGCATTTTCTTTCTTAATATAAAAATACCGGCAATGGTGAGTGCGTAAAATAATACCACAACAAAAGAAATCATGTCTAAAAGATCGCCATATCTACCGCTTAAACAAAGTATAGATGCGACAAGACATTGTATCCACAATGCAAATTCGGGAACATTATTTTTATTTAGCGTACCGGTTTTTTTAAAAAACAATCCATCTTTTGCCATGGTGTAATAAACTCTGGCACCGGCTAATATTAACCCGTTGTTACAACCAAAGGTGGATATCATTATCATTATGGCAATTACATAAGTACCAATATTTCCAAAAATTGCTTTGCTTGCACTTACTGCAACTCTGTCCTGTGGGGCTGATGCAATATCTGATAAAGGCAAAACACTTATGTACATTAAATTTGCAGCTACATAAATTAAAGTAACAATCAGTGTTCCAAAAAATAAACTAAGACCAATATTCCTTTTAGGATTTCTTACTTCACCGG
>JAYTCO010000191.1:0-11007 GCA_043736415.1 Ferruginibacter sp.
CTCAACATGCCGGTTTTGGGTTTTAGGTTTGGAAATTTTACTTACATAACAGATGCAAACAAAATTGAAGAGTCAGAAGCTATTAAAATATTAGGCAGCAAAATACTGGTTTTAAATGCACTAAGAAATGAGCCCCATATCTCTCATTTTACTTTGCAGGAAGCCATTAATCTTGCCGCAGAGTTACAGATTCCACAGGCTTATTTTACGCATATAAGCCACCAGCTTGGGCTGCATGAAGAAGTTACTGAAGTATTGCCTGCGGGTAATGCGCTTGCATATGATGGGCTACAGCTTAGTTTAAATTAATTTTTGCAATGCATTTATTAAAGTAAATTTATTTTATAATTAAGCCATGCAATGCTAAACAAGCAATCAAAAAATCCATTTATTTTTTCAAAAAAAGACAGAACGGGTATTCTGGTTTTACTTGTTGTAATTGTTGCCATTTTTATTTCTGCAAAATATATTTATCCGCTCATTATTAAAGATGAGCCGGTTGCAATTGCTGATATTTCAACAGCAACTGATTCTTTGCTGGCAAAACAAAAAGACGAAAATAAAAAAAGTAATGCTTTCACTGATTACAATGCAGACGAAGGTTACCAGGCTTATTCAAAAAAAACATACAACAACACTTTTACCGGAACCATGTTTTATTTTGATCCCAATACGCTGGATGCTGCAGGCTGGCAGAGGCTGGGAATAAAAGATAAAACGATTGCATCTATGCAAAAATATTTATCAAAAGGTGGGCGGTTTAAAGAGCCGGATGATTTGCGAAAAGTTTGGGGACTGCGGGATGACGAAAAAGAAAGACTTATTCCTTATGTGCGTATTACAGCTATTGCGCAACCGACTTATACAAATAATTACACACCCTACGAGAAGAAACCTTATGAGAAAAAAGTCATAGCTCCGGTAGATATTAACGCAGGTGATTCCGCAGCTTTTGATGCCTTACCTGGCATTGGTGGCGGCTACTCCCGTCGCATTATTAATTTTAGAAACAGGCTTGGCGGTTTTTACAAAGTAGAACAGATTGCAGAAACTTTTGGGCTGCCGGATTCTGTATTTCAAAAAATAAAACCGTTGCTTAAAATATCAGGGAACGATGTAAAAAAAATAAATGTAAATACTGCAAAAGAGGAAGAGCTAAAGGCGCATCCTTACATACGCTGGCAACTTGCAAAAGTTATTACAGAATATAAAAAGCAGCATGGAGATTTTAAAACTTTGCAGGATTTGAAAAAAATAATGACGATTGACGAAGAAACGTACAATAAAATATCTCCCTATCTCATAATTTAATAGTTGCAAAGGCCTGAAATTATGACTTATAATTTCGCTAATTTGCGGATTAAAAAAACGATTGCACCGAAATGGATTTCCGTAACAATGAACTTACCGAACAGGTAGCTCAATCCGCTAAAGATTTTGCTTTACAACACATAAAACCACACCTCATGGAGTGGGATGAAAGTCAGGAGTTTCCGGTTCATATCTTTAAAGAACTAGGAAAACTTGGTATGATGGGTGTTTTGGTGCCCGAGGCTTATGGCGGTACAGGTTTGGGATATTATGAGTACAGCGCTATTATACAGGAAATTTCTAAAGTGTGCGGTTCTATTGGCTTGTCTGTAGCGGCACACAATTCTTTGTGCACCGGGCATATTCTTGCTTTTGGCAACGAAGTACAGAAACAAAAATACCTTCCAAAATTAGCTACCGCAGAGTTTATTGGAGCTTGGGGACTTACAGAACCCAATACCGGAAGTGATGCAGGTAACATGAAAACGAACGCTGTAAAAGATGGCAACAACTGGATTATTAACGGTGCAAAAAGCTGGATTACACATGGTAAAAGTGGAGATGTTGCAGTATTGATTGCAAGAACCGGTGAGCCACGTGCAAAAAATAACTGTACCGCTTTTATTATTGATAGAGGAACAGCAGGTTTTACAGCCGGTAAAAAAGAAAACAAACTCGGCATGCGTGCAAGCGAAACTGCTGAAATGATTTTTGATAATTGCATCATCTCTGATGAGCAAAGAATGGGTGAAGTTGGAGAGGGTTTTAAACAGTCTATGAAGATATTGGATGGTGGCAGAATTTCTATTGCTGCACTTGGATTAGGCATTGCAAAAGGTGCTTACGTAGCTTCGTTGCAGTATTCAAAAGAACGTCACCAGTTTGATCAGCCTATTTCAAACTTTCAGGCAATATCTTTTAAACTGGCAGATATGGCTACCAAAATTGAATGTGCTGAGTTGCTGATAAACCAGGCTTGCGATCTTAAAATGAAATATATGCCAATGACAAAAGAAGCAGCAATGGCAAAATATTATTCCAGCGAAATAGCTGTAGAAATAAGTACAGATGCTGTGCAGATATTTGGTGGTTATGGTTACACAAAAGATTTTCCGGTAGAGAAGTTTTACAGAGACAGTAAACTTTGTACCATTGGTGAAGGAACAAGTGAAATACAGAAACTGGTTATAGGAAGAGAAATTCTTAAATAATAAAAACCCCGAAAATTTCTTTCGGGGTTTTTTGTAACCCTTTTATTTATGAGATGGATTGATTACAGTTTTTAAATTCTTTTAATTTCTGAAACTATCCGTTATAATTTATTAGACATATGCAAACTGTTTTGCTTAGACGTAAGTTTAAAAAATTCCTGCTTTTTTGTAAGCATTTGGTATAATATGCATAACCAAATAATAGCAAAAGGAACCGTTTTAAGGGAATGTTCATAAATATAATTTACTATAAATCGTGGTGTAGGATCAATAGATAAAACAGTTGCAACCAAAACAAAAAACAGCATAAATATTTTGATTGTTCTTGTTTGCTTTTGATGAATAAACCAAAAACCTACTCCGCAAATAGCAATAGAATAAGTAGTAATTTCTGACACATGATTAAACAGTGCAACCCATATTAAAATACTGCATAAAAAATAAATGCGGTAATAGTATTCCTTAAACAAATTTGTCCTGATATACATTAAACAAAATATTGCAACACCTATTAATTGTACAATTAATTTTGATGAATCAGAAATATTAAAATAAGCCTGCATCACTCCTGTTAATGAAATACTTCCCGGAATTACTCCTGGATCTTCCTTCATAATAATGAACCATTTACTATACATTATACCTAGCTCTGCAGGAGAAAAAATAAGTAATGGCAATGCACCTAACACGACCATTGCAACAGAAAATTTACTTAAGAACTTTATCTTATTGGGATAAAGTAAAAACAAAGAAACTGCCACTATCGGATAGACTTTAATGTAAATGCCTGCTGCCAGTGCAAATGCAGCGAGCCATTGCTGTTTGTTTTCGAAGCATAAAAATGATAATAAAATCAAGCTGGCAATCATAACATTTGTTTGGGTGCCTTGTAGACAAACAAGCATTTCCAGTAAAGAGAAATAGCAAATAATTGCTTTTTGTTTTATTGAAAAATGCCTGAACTTAAAGATGAGGAAAGGGATAAGCAACATGCTTGCATTATTCCAAAGGAAATATCCAACATAATTTGGCAAACTTGCAAACGGTGCTAAGAGCGCAGGAAAACTGGGACTATATTGGTATTGATCTCCAAACTCTGCTGGGTAAGCTTTATAAATATCATCGTGCTTTACGAAATGCCAAAATACACTTCTATAAATATTCCAGGTGTTCATTTTGCCTGCAAATACGGTAGCTAAATTTATTGCAGCAAGTGTAACAAAATAAATGATATAAACTGTTTTTTGCTGCAGTAAAAAAGTTATTTTTTTGGCAGAAAACAGTTGCATGCCTGGCTGAATTAATTTGGTTTGTATTGGATGAAATTAATTTTTTTTAAAAATAGAATTCTTAAATCAATAAACTGCTGAGAGAGCTTTAAAATATTTTATTTTGGTTATTAAAACTGTGCTATACATTGGTTATAAGATTTTTATTTTCCTTAATTTTAGTAAATGAAATTTAACTATTTAATTATACTGATTTTTATAATAAGTTGTCATAGCAATAGCGCTGACAATAATACCGCAAATACCGAGCATTCCATTGCTGTAGCAAATACAAATGGCGAAAATTTGTTTAAAGCCAATTGCGCATCTTGCCACAAACCCAACGAACGTTATGTTGGTCCTGCATTACAAGGCGTTGTAAGCCGGTGGGAAAGCAAAGAACTGCTGTATGCATTTGTAAGAAATTCTCAGGAAGTTATTTCCAGAAACGCCTACGCTAAAAAATTATACGATGAATACAAACAAAGTCCTATGTTGCCTTACCCTAATTTAAAAGACCAGGATATTGATGATATTCTGCGTTACTGCCAAAACTATATTGCAGAGTAAAACCTATAAATAATCTTCTTCTTCTTTTTTGTCTCCGCCTTCAAATAGTTTATCAACTGCCCCTGCCATCATAGGGAACTTTTCTTTTACGTAATCTTTTACAGCTTCTAAAGCCTTCATACTTTGTTCAGCAGTTATTCCTGCGTTGTTGCTTATTTTATTTACCAGCTCTTCCATAATTTTATTTCACTTTGTTCATATCCATATAATCCAATACCAGATTTGTAAATGCGTTTACACCAATTTTAAAACTGCTTTCATCTATAAAAAAATCCGGTGTGTGGTGGCTTGTAGGTTTTGCATTTGCAGGCATAGAACCAAGGTTAAAGAAAAAGCCCGGTGCCTTTTGCTGGTAAAAACTAAAATCTTCCGAACCAGTTTTCGCTGAGACTAAAATTGCATTGTTTACACCAACTGTTTTTTGCAAAGAAGGTAACATTTTTTGTACCAATGCGGGATCATTAAAGGTTACGGGATATTTTGAAGAGTAAGGTATAATCACTTCCGCAGTTGCACCGTTAGATTCTGCAGTTTTTGTAACGATCAATTTAATTTTTTCGTAGAAAAGTTTTTCATCTGCATCGCTGAATGTTCTTACAGTCCCAAGCATTTCTATTTTCTCCGGAATAATGTTTGAACGGTTACCGCCATTTATTGCGCCAATGGTAATTACTGCAGCATTATCTGTCAGTCTTAGATTTCTGCTCACAATTGTTTGTAAATTATTTATGATTTGTGCAGATGTTACAATAGGATCTATACTCATCCACGGAGATGCACCATGAGAGCCTAAACCATTGACTATAATTTTCATATCTGAAACTGCTGCCATAAACCCTGCAGGGCGATAGCCGATTTGTCCGGCCGGCATATCTGCCGCTACATGTATCCCGAAAACCACATCCACATGGGGATTTTCCATCACAGCTTCTTTAACCATTAATTTTGCACCGCCTTCTTCGCCCACTGGTGAGCCTTCTTCAGCCGGTTGAAATATAAATTTTACTGTACCTCTTAAATCTTTTTTCATGCCGGCCAATACTTCTGCAACGCCCATTAACATGGCCGTGTGTGCATCATGTCCGCAAGCATGCATCACACCGGTTTCGTTCCCGTTGTATGTTGTTTTTACTTTTGAGGCAAATGGAATATTTACTCTTTCAGTAATTGGCAATGCATCCATATCTGCACGCAGCGCAATTACCGGTCCTGGTAAACCACCTTTTAAAATACCGATTACACCGGTTTTAGCAACACCGGTTTTTACTTCTATTCCTAATGATGTAAGATGTTTTGCAATAATTTCTGCCGTTCTAAATTCTCTGTTGCCTAATTCAGGATTGGCATGAAAATCTCTGCGCCAGTTAATTACTTTCTGCTCAATTGTAGCAGCTGCCGCAATGGCTTTTGTTTGTAAATTATCTTTTTGTGCGAATGCATTTGCACAAAACAGAATAGTGAACATTGGTAGTAGTTTTTTCATGTTAGTTTGGTTTTTAAATGTTTTATTCCATCTATTAAGGTCTATAATGTTCAGTAAAGGTATGACCCTGAAGTGAGTGACACAACGATGTTGACCAATGCTGTGTTCTAGTTTGGACAAAAATTCTTTTTGTCCTTGAAAAAATATCATCCAAATAAAAAGTACCGGTACTTATATTTCTAAAAAACACGCTCCATTTTCAAAGACTCAACTTCCCTCTTCGGGGGACCAAGGAGCCCGCTCTAATCAATATCATATCTATCTACTCTTTCAATTCCCTGCAATCTAAGCAAAGCTCCTACAAGATTTTCCAGTTCATCTTTATCGTGTACAAACACTTTTACATTGCCCTCAAATATGCCATCTTTTGCTTCAATCGTCATAGCTGAAATATTAACTTTCAACTCACCACTTATGAGGTTCGTAATTTTATGTATTACGCCCACATCATCCAACCCAATAATTTTTAAACCAGTAAGAAAAGATATTTCTTTGTTTTTCGCCCATTTGGTTTTTACAACCCGGTGCCCATAATTGGCCATTAGCCTGGTAGCATTGGGGCAATTGGTTCTGTGTATTTTTAAACCTTCGCCAGTGGTTACAAAACCAAACACATCATCGCCAGGTATTGGTTTGCAGCAGTTGGCAAGGGTATACATTATTCTATCGCTGCTCTCGCCAAAAATAATAAGTTCTGCATCTTTTTTACTAGGTGCTTTGTATTCAGGATCGTAGGCAGGTTTTTCTTCTATTATTTTTATTGGCTTGGGTGCAACCAGTTTATCACCATGAACAGTGAAATCTTTTAGCTCCCGCAGATCAATTTTTTTAACGGCAATTTCATACTGCAGATCCAGCGTGCTTTGTATTTTATAAAACTGGCAAAGCTCTTCCATATTTACGACACTCATAGCTGCCCCAATGGCTTCCATCTTGCGTTGCAATGTATACTTTCCATCTTCTGCAATGGCACGTTTTTCTTCTTTTAGGGTGTCTTTTATTTTATCTTTAGCCTTGCTGGTTACTACAAATTTTAACCATTCCGTATTAGGCTTTTGTTTGGCGCTGGTTATAATTTCTATCTGGTCGCCACTCTTTAATTTATAACTTATCGGCACCAGTTTGTGGTTAACTTTTGCACCAATACATTTACTGCCTATTGCAGTATGAACGCCAAAAGCAAAGTCCAGCGCAGTGGCACCAATGGGCAACATTTTTACATCGCCTTTTGGCGTATAAACATAAATTTCTTCTGTAAGAAAAGAGGTTTTAAAATCCTGCAAAAAATCAATTGATTCACTGTCGTTGTTTGCAAGGCTTTCCCGTATCTGCTGAAACCATTGGTCAAAGCGGCTTTCTTCGCTCGTACCTTCTTTGTATTTCCAGTGTGCTGCCAATCCTTTCTCTGCAATTTCGTTCATGCGTTTGGTGCGTATCTGTACTTCCACCCACTTGCCCTGTGGTCCCATAACAGTTGTATGCAAAGCTTCGTAGCCGTTGCTTTTCGGGTTGCTTAGCCAGTCTCTTAGCCGTTCAGGGCTTGGTGTGTAAGCATCGGTAATTATGCTGTACACTTTCCAGCATTCTTCTTTTTCTTTGGCTGTTGGTGCATTTACTAAAATGCGGATAGCAAACAAATCATACACTTCTTCAAAAGCAACGCCTTTCTTTTTTATTTTGCTCCAAATGCTGTGAATACTTTTTGGGCGACCATAAATTTCACAATCCAAGCCTGTGCTGTCAAGCTTTTCTTTTATAGGTTTTATAAAATCGTTGATGTATTTGGTACGTTCTTTTTTTGTATCCTGCAGTTTTTGTGCAATAAATTTAAACGTATCCGGCTCCATATATTTCATGGAGAGATCTTCCATTTCTGTTTTAATATTATACAGCCCCATGCGGTGTGCAAGCGGTGCATAAACATAAACGGTTTCAGATGAAATCTTTAATTGCTTCTCCCGCTTCATGCTGTCCATAGTGCGCATGTTGTGCAGGCGGTCAGCGAGCTTTATTAAAATCACCCGTGGGTCATCAGTAAGGGTAAGTAAAATCTTTTTAAAGTTCTCTGCCTGCTGGCTACTGTTGCTGTCCATCACAGAAGAAATCTTTGTAAGGCCATCAACAATTTTTGCTATTTCTGTTCCAAATTCACGGGTTACATCCTGCAGGGTAATATCAGTGTCTTCCACCGTATCGTGCAGCAAAGCACAGATGGTACTCCGCACACCAAGCCCAATTTCTTCCACACAAACCATAGCTACGGCAAGAGGGTGAAGTATATATGGCTCACCACTTTTACGCCGCATTGTTTTATGTGCTTCGGCTGCCATTTCAAAAGCATTGCGAAGCAACATTTTATCTCCCGGTTTCAATTTTGTTTTAAGAGCCCGCAGCAAAGCCCGGTAATGGCGCAGTATCAGCTTTTTTTCATCTTCCTCACCAAGTGTGTAAGGCGTTACAATATTTTCAGTAGTCACTTCCATTCATAACGAATTTACTGTAAAACATTTAGAAAAAGAAGGTTGGGGGCTGTGTACAGCAAAGCATTGTTTAGCCTGGGTTCCCGCTTTACGTTGCAAGTCCGCACTCGTTCCTCGCTTGCGGGCTTTTCACTGCAATCGGGCAGCCTTTCAGCAGTTTATCTTTTTTCGGCAATTCGAAAAGCATAAGTCACCATTTGCAAAAGCAGGTTTTAAATCTGTACTAATTCACCAATTCTAAATTCTGTCATTACCGTTCCTAATAAATTTATTTAAAAAATAGGTTAGCATTATCTTCCTCTCTAATTTCATTTAATATAAACTCATACAATGACTAAAATTATAAGCTTGTGCTTTGTCCTTATTTCAGCAAATATTTTTGCACAGCAACCTTTAATGATGCCGCAGAATATTAAAAAAGCATTTACAAACGAAACCCGAAGTGCAGATGGAAAGCCGGGTAAAAAATACTGGCAAAATCATGGTAAGTATAATATAAACGTGTCGATAGCACCGCCATCAAAAACAGTAACGGGTACAGAAACCATCAGCTACATTAACAACAGCCCAACAGAATTAAAGACATTGATGTTTAAATTAATTTTAAACATTCACAATCCCGGTACGGCAAGGCAAAACAATGCTTCGGCAGATTATTTAACTAAAGGAATAATAATAGATAAATATGTTGAAAACGGTACAGAGCAAAAGTTTAATGATCCCCGTGGACAAACCATGCAACAGGTTAGGTTAGCAAAACCGTTGGCTACCGGTGATAGTATTTCTTTAAGTTTTAACTGGCATTATGAGTTAAGCGAAGAAAGTGGAAGAGAAGGAAAGCTGGACAGCACAAGTTTTTTTCTTGCCTATTTTTATCCACGCATAGCAGTGCTGGATGATGTGCATGGCTGGGACAGAATGAACTTTACAGATGCGCAGGAATTTTACAACGACTTTAATGATTACACAGTTTCTGTTACCGTACCAAAAAACTTTTTGGTGTGGGGCACCGGCGATTTACAAAATGCACCGGAATTATTACAGCCTGCTTTTTTAGCAAAATTTAATAAAAGTTTTACCAGCAATGAAGTTATAAATGTGGTAACAAAATCAGATTTAGAAGCAAAAAATATTACAACACAAAATGCAACAAATACATGGAAATGGAAGGTAACAAATATTAGTGATGTTGCTTTCTGCATAAGTGATCATTATGTGTGGGATGCTGCAAGTGTTTTAGTTGATAAAAAAACTGGTCGCCGTGCAAGTTGCCAATCGGCCTATATTTTTGGTGCGGGCAAATTTGTCAATCAGGTAAAACATATTCAGCATTCGCTGGATTGGTACAGTAATAATTTTCCTGGCGTGCCTTATCCATTTCCAAAAAGTACTATTATACAGGGCTTTGCAGATATGGAGTACCCGATGATGGCAAATGACAGTCCGCAGGATGATGATATAATGCAGCGTTTTATTGCCGAGCATGAAGTTGGGCACAGTTACTTTCCTTTTTACATGGGTATAAACGAACACCGTTATGGTTTTATGGATGAGGGTTGGACAACCGCTTTTGAAAATATGATTGCACAAGATGATATGGGCAAGGAAAAAGCAAATAAATTTTTTCAGCAGTTTAGGGTTGCCAACTGGGCATTAAACCCAACAGATGAATCGCAGATTCCCATTATAACTCCAGTAAATGTTTTGAGTGGGGAGGCAATGGGCAACAATGAATACGGCAAACCCGCTTTGGCTTACCTGGCATTAAAAGATATGTTGGGCGATGAGTTGTTTAAAAAGTCTTTGCATGGTTTTATGGATCGCTGGAATGGTAAACACCCAATTCCATGGGATATGTTTAATAGTTTCTCCAATGTATCTGGCAAAGATTTAAGCTGGTTTTGGAACAACTGGTTTTTTACAAGTAATTATATGGATGTGGCTGTGCAAAATGTAGCTGTTACAAAAACCGGTTACAGCATAAACATAAAAAATGTTGGCGGGTATGTTGTGCCTGTAAATGTTGTGATTGAATATGCTGATGGCAGTAAAGAAACAATACACCAAACTGCAGGTATCTGGGAAAAGAACCAACAGGCAACTACGATTAACATCAACACAAAAAAGAAGATTACTTATTTAAATTTAGATGGTGATTTATACATGGATGCCAATAATAAGGATAACAGCTGGGGCACAAAAAAAGTTGATCCAAATGCATTAAAAACTACTGATCTGGATAAATACCTGGGTGTATATTCTACCAAACAAATACCAATTAAAATTACTATTACAAAAGAAGGAACAGATTTGTTTGCAGAAGCTACAGGGCAGGAAAAGTTTCCATTAACGACAGGTGCAAAAGATACTTTTACTTTTGCCCCCGCAGGAATTGAACTGGTATTTGACAGCACAAAAAACGAAATGACTTTGAAGCAGGGTGGAGGTGTGTTTGTTTTTACAAAAGAGAAATAAAAGCGGGAGAATAATTTTATCAATCTTCTTTGTGTGGAATGGTGCAAACCGTTAGGGAAGTTGTAGAAATTATTGAAAATAAAATATTCAAATTTGTTTCTACAGTTCTTAATAATTCCCCTAAATTTGCACCTCATTTGCGGATATGGCGAAATTGGCAGACGCACTAGACTTAGGATCTAGCGCCGCAAGGCATGTAGGTTCGACCC
>JAYTCO010000192.1:0-4674 GCA_043736415.1 Ferruginibacter sp.
CTCTCCGGTTATTTCGCCCAAATCATAAAGGGCAGTTCTTATGTCAGATGATAAAAGATCCCCTGAAACATTTGCATCGAGCCCATCTTTTATTGCAGAGAGCGAATTAGAAATATTTTTAAGCGATGCAAGATGGCGTGTGTTGGTAATAATATTGTTTTCAGCATAATTATTTGCATGCACAGTGGCAACAAAAATGACCTGCTTTAACTCATCAATTCCTTCGTTCTTCTTAGCAGAAATATGGAGAATATCTTTACTTGGATATTTTTGCTCACTTAATTTAATATCTGATTTATTACCAAGATAAATGTATTTGATATTTTCTTTTTCAAACACGGTTTGTTGTATTTTTAAATCACTTTCCGTTTCAGTGTTTACATCAAAAATATACAACACAATATCTGCAGACCGCATTTTACCCAGGCTTTTTTCTATCCCAAAATTCTCTATAACATCACCGGAATCTTCTCTGATACCTGCCGTATCTATCAATCTAAATAATATTCCGTTTATGTTTATTACTTCTTCTATCGTATCTCTTGTTGTGCCTGCAATAGCAGAAACGATAGCCCTTTCTTCGTTCAATAAAACATTGAGCAATGTAGATTTACCTGCATTTGGTTTACCAATAATTGCAACACTTACACCGTTTTTAATAACATTACCCAGCGTAAAAGATGCTATCAGTCTGTTCACAGAATGATGTATCTGTTTAATGAGCGCATAAAATTTTTCTCTGTCTGCAAACTCTACATCTTCTGTTGCAAAATCAAGTTCCAGTTCTATCAATGCTGAAAAACTAATAAGTTGCTCCCGCATGTTACTTAACTCATGCGAAAAGCCACCCCGTATGTTGTGAAGGGCTGCTTTTTGCGAAGCCTCAGTATTTGCTGCAATAATATCTGCCACAGCTTCTGCCTGTGTCAGATCCATTTTACCGTTTAAAAAAGCCCGTTGTGTAAACTCTCCGGCTCTTGCAAGCCTTGCTCCTCTTGCTATACAGGCTTCCAGTATCTGTTGTTGCACAAACGTACTTCCATGGCAACTTATTTCAATAGTATCTTCTCCCGTAAAACTTTTTGGTCCTTTAAACAATGCAAGTACCACTTCATCTAATGCTTTTTCCCCGTCTTTTAACATGCCTACATGAAGGGTATGGGTATGTTGATCAGCGATATTTTTTGATGGAAAAAGCGAACTTCCTATACTGAAAGTATCTTTGCCTGATAACCTGATAACTGCTATTGCTCCAATGCCCGGCGGCGTTGCCAATGCAACAATTGTATCATCCCAGCCGGTTAATTTATTCATCATAAAACGAAGGTAATAAAAAGGCTTTCTTTAAAATTAAAGGCGTCGAACTAAATACTACTGCTTTAATGTAATTTCATCTGCGGCATTTATTTTATCTAAATAATATCTTTTATACATGCAAATATTGCTTTCATCTATAATGTTGATAAGGTTTTTAAAAGTTGATGCAGCACCAGTTTTTTTAAAATTAATATAGCTTCTCTATGCAGTTGAGCAACTCGCTTCTTTTTGTCAATAAGCAAAGCCCGCAGACCTTCAGCATTGTATGAAGTCTTTTTAAGTACTCCATTTTTTTCTGAGCCTTCGTAATAAAAAAGCATATTATTTCCCGCAGGCAACAAGGTTATTACACAACTCTCACAAATATCATCATTTGCATCAGTGTTTTCTTTTGGTGAAACCATTGCCATTGCTTTGGTAGTACTCATGGTTGTAGTAAAAACAAAAAAAGTAATTAATAGAAAACCAAGATCAACCATTGGAGTAAGATCTATCCTTGTACTTTTCTTAATGAGCTGTTTACCCTTTTTTTGCTTTTGGTCATTTATTATTTCTGCCATAAATACTGTTTTTAATAAGATGAAACTACTTGTTAATTCCATATTATTTATTCAGATATTCTGTGTCAGAAAAGCATTTATTTTTTTACATTTTCATAAAAAATAAACATAAAAAAAGCCTTCGCTTTTACGAAGGCTTTAAATAAAATTTTAAACAATATTACTCTTCCGCAACTTTAAAAGTAATCGGCTGTCTGCGATAAGCTTTTACTACATTACCGTTTTGTTGTGCAGGAGTCCATCTTGGTGCTTTTTTTATTGCCCTTACTGCTTCGTTTTCCATACCATAACCTACACTTGTTTCCGGTGTTATATCACTTACACTACCATCTTTGGCTACAATGAATCTTACTACAACTGTATATGTACCTGTTGGTGCACTATTGTCTGTTGCAACCTGACCATTAAGGTTTCTTTCCAGAAACTTTTTCCATGCTCCTGTACCTCCAGGGTATTCCGCCTCAATTTCAACTTTTGTAAAAACCTTATCTTCTTCTACTGCTTTCACAGGAACTTCTACTACTTGAGTACCCTTATCTTCTACTGGTGCTTGTACTACCTGCTTTGTATTGTCAGATTCAACAGTTTTTGTACTGATTACAGCATCCGGCTCCAGTTCTTTAATTACTTCATCTTTTTTAACCTCTTCATCTTTTACAATCTTTGGAGGTGTAAACTGTATCTGCTTAATCTCAGGTGGTGGTGGCGGTGTTGGCGGTGGTGGTGGTGGCGGTGGCGGTGGCGGCTCATCTTTTTTAACTTCTGCCATTTGTGTGTCCACAACAGTTAATTCATCTTTAGCATTTTTAGCGCTAATAAAACCTGCAAGCAGGACACCACCTACAACAAGTATCAACAAAACACCAACCGCTATCAGGGCTTTACCCATACGGCTGTTGTAAGTTTTTCTTAACTGATATGCACCGTATGCTTTGTTCTTGCCATCAAATATGATATCAAGAATATCGGCATCTAAAATTTTATTTGCTTCCATTACAAACTTGTTTATGAATTAGATTCTAAAATAAACGGATTCCATAAATTTATTTTATGCCGTTTGCTGCTTCAGTCGCTGCTATTAATTTTTTTTCTGTTTCAGATATTTTATCTTCTGCATAATGCCCCGGTGGTATACCACTGATGGTCATCTCATCGAGTATATTTATTGCATTTTTAAAAGTAGATTTATCATCTGACTTTATTACATACATTAAATCACCTATCGGAGTAGCTTTCTTTTTAGTTACGATAATTTCTCGTATTGCCTTAAAACTTGTGCTTTTAAACTGCTCAGATATTTTTAAAGGATCCAGTTGACCAAAATAATAATAAACCTGGTCTGCTTTTCCTAAAAGAATAGTCATTGCACCGGATTCTTTTACTTTTATCTGCTCATCTTTACTGTCCTTTGGCTCATTCATGTTCATGGCCGTTGCCTGGCTCATTGTTGTAGTAAATACAAAGAATGTTATGAGAAGAAAGCCAAGATCCACCATCGGAGTAAGATCTACTCTCGTTGATTTTTTTACCGCTTTTTTTACGCCGGGTCCTTTTTTATGTCCGCCACCCGACGAGGTATCCATTTCTGCCATGTCAGTATTTTTTAAATTAATTAATTTGCTTTTGTAGTTGGACTACTTGCAAGTTCAGATCCTACAGGAGGTGCCGCACCATTGGTAACAATTCTAAACTTATAGATCTCGTTCTTTTTAAAAGCTTCTTTTATGTTTTTAAAAACAGGATACAAAGCATCGTTATCTCCTTTAACCAGCAGCATTTCCTGCAAGGCTTTCATATCTCCACCTGCATATACATTACTTACACTTCTTATCCAGTCGACCATTTCATTGTTGGTACTGTCTGTTGGTATACCGGGCATTTTTGCCGGATCAATGTCAACGCTTTGTGCAAGACTACTTTTAATTTGACCAAGGGGTTGACCAATAAAACCCTGTTTACCCCATTTCTGCAATTCGGCAGGCGATAGACCTAACCCTTTGGTTAAATTTACGTTTGCAAGAATGTCAGCTTTTTTTGTATCATCTCCCAACATTAAAAAAGTACGACCATCTTTTGTTAGTGTTACAAGTATGGCTTTATCTGGTGCAACCTTGCTCGAAACAGAGTTAGGTATTTGCACAGCCAATACTTCCGGTGGTTTTTGCTTCGTTGCCAATATAAAGAATGACAACAAAAGAAACGCCACGTCGCACATAGCCGTCATATCTACAGCTGTACTTTTTCTTGGTATTTTAACTTTTGGCATTTATAAAAAATTTTAAGAGTTACTTGTTACAATTTATCAGTAAAAACATCATCTTGTTACTACCTACCAGTTTTGTACAGTAGTTACACATTTATTAGATGCAACTGTTGCATTTTTCCATACAATTATTTGTATAAAGATGCAAATGATTGAGTTAAAGTAAATCCAGACTCATCAATACCATAAGTTATACCATCAATCTTTGTAGTAAATATGTTGTAAAACATAATGGCAAATGCCGATGTACCAATACCCAAAGCCGTATTATAAAGGGCCTCGGAGATACCTACTGAAAGCGCCTGGGCAGAAGCTGCTCCCCCACTATCGGCACCTAATGTACCAAAGGCACGTATCATACCAACCACCGTTCCCAACAAACCGATTAAAGTTGCGAGGGATGCAATGGTAGACAGGAATACAAGATTTTTTTCAAGCATAGGCAGTTCAAGCGAAGTAGCTTCTTCCACTTCTTTTTGAATGGCTATAACTTTTTGGTCGGTACTTAATTCGTTATTAGAAATCATTTCTTTG
>JAYTCO010000193.1:0-4667 GCA_043736415.1 Ferruginibacter sp.
CACATCGACAGGTTTTATCTCCGGCACTGCACCTGCTGCAGGTAAATATATTGTATGCGTTTTGGTAAAAGAATACCGCAACGGTGTTTTTATTTCTGATCACAGAAAAGATTTTATTGTAACGGTCGCCCCATGTGATTTTGCAAGTTCTGAACTACAAACCAGCTTTGTAAACTGCGATAGCCTTACAGTGAAGTTTAAAAATGAAAGTAATTCTGCACTTAACCTGACATTCGACTGGAATTTCGGAGATCCTTCAACAGGTGCATTAAACACTTCCAATGAAGAAACACCAAAGCACAAATACTCAGCAGCAGGAGATTACCGATTAATATTAACGGTGAATGCAGGTACACCTTGTGCCGCAAGCGATACATCGATCGTAAAGGTTTATCCCGGTTTTTTTCCTGCAACAGATACTGTTACCAGTACCTGTAAAGGCGTGCCTGCGCAGTTTAATGATATCACAACTGCTACATATCCCTCAGTAAATTATTGGAAGTGGGATTTTGGAGACCAAACCACAACAGCAGATACAAGCAGAATAAAAAGCCCGACATATACTTATGCAACCGCAGGTAATTATCTGGCACAATTAATAGTTGGTACCAGCAAAGGTTGCAGAGATACACTTTCCATTCCTGTAAAAATTGTAGATATTCCGGATTTTTCCATTTCAAAAGATACGTTAATCTGTACAGTTGATACAATTCAACTTCGAAGCAGTGCAACAACCGGTAAAGTTATTTGGACACCCAGGTATATGATAAATGATACCAGCAGTTATAATCCATTGGTGAGTCCAGATGTAACAACGAGGTACACAGCCTTCTACGAAAACCCTAAAGGTTGTAATAATACGGCGAGTGTTTTGATAAAAGTTGTCAATGAAGTAACCCTGCTTTCTGCCAATGATACTACCATTTGCAGAACCGATACTACCAAGCTTATTTTGAATACTGATGCACTTTATTTTAACTGGACGCCTTTTAATGTTATCTTAAACCCAAGAGTAAAAAACCCAATAATATTTCCTATAGATTCAATCACAACCTTTCATGTATTTGCCTCTATTTCTAATAAATGTTTTAAAGAGGCCCAAGTTGTTGTAAAAACAGTGCCTTATCCTGTAGCTGGAATTTCGGGTAAGGATTCTATTTGCTTTGGGAGCAATCTGCAACTTAATGCAACCGGTGGAAGTATTTATTTATGGTCGCCATCATCATACTTAAACAATATTAATATTCCGAATCCTGTAGCTGTTTTTCCTAAACAATCTATAACATATACGGTTTCAGTTAAGGATACTTTTGGCTGCCCAAAGCCCATTTCAAAAACTCTTAAAGTAAATGTTATAAGAATTTTTGCAGATGCCGGCCCTTCAGATACTTCAGTGGTTTTAGGCCAGCCTTTGCAATTAAATGCAACCGGCAGCATTAATTATTTATGGAATCCTGCAACTTATCTTGACAACCCAAACATTGCAGCGCCCATATCAATTCCACAAAATAATATTACCTATACAGTATCAGTAAGTAATGCTTTTGGCTGTGTTGCTATGGATACAATTAATGTAAAAGTATTTTTTCTTCCTCCTGATATTTATGTTCCATCTGCATTTACGCCCGGCGGAGATACAAAAAATGATATTTTTAGACCGATTCCCCTGGGTATAAAATCATTGGAATCTTTTAGCGTTTACAATCGTTGGGGAGTTATGTTATACAGAACGAGTAAACTTAATGATGGTTGGGATGGTAAGTACAAAGGAATAGCACAAGATCCCGGCACTTACGTTTGGCAGGCAAATGCAACAGATTATAAAAACAAAAAAGTATTTAAAAAAGGCTCAGTAATTTTAATAAGATAATTAATAAAATTTTTGAGGCCGTATTTAAAAAACCAAAAACAATATGAATAAAACAGTTTTTATTACCGGTGCCACATCAGGCATAGGAAAAGCCTGCGCTGAAAAATTTGCCGAAAATAATTATAATATTATTATTACCGGTAGGCGTGAAGCTTTACTAAAAAATGCAAAAGAAGAATTAGAAAATAGATTTAAAGTGCAGGTTACAACATTGTGTTTCGATGTTCAAAATAAAGAAGCTGTTTTTAATGCAATTGCACTTTTACCGGAAACAACTGTTATCGATGTTTTGATAAACAATGCCGGTCTTGCTCTTGGCAGAGATGCTTTTGATGAAGCAGACATTACTGATTGGGAGACCATGATGAATACCAATGTGAACGGACTTTTATACACAAGTAGGGCATTACTGCCTTTCATAAAAAAAACTAAAGGACACATTATCAATTTAGGCTCAATAGCAGGAAAAGAAGTTTATGAAAATGGCAATGTTTATTGTGCAAGTAAATTTGCAGTTGATGCTATTTCAAAATCAATGCGTATTGATCTTTTAAAACACAATATAAAAGTAACGTCTATAAATCCTGGGGCTGTAGAAACAGAATTTTCAATCGTTCGTTTTAAAGGAGATGAAGCTAAAGCAGATGCTGCCTATAAAAATTACATTCCATTAACAGCAAAAGATGTTGCAGAAACCATTTTTTATTGCGCTTCTCTACCAGATCATGTTTGCATTAATGATTTAACTATTACCTGTTTACAACAAGCAAATGCAACTTTATTTAATAAAAATTAATACAGTAGTACTTAAACTACAAAACAAGATACACAAAACTACGTTTCAAGCACAATAACAGAACTAGATTTCCGTTTGTAAATTAATTGTGTTTTTTAGTCCAAAAAATCCTATTTATCCGTCTCAAATGAAAAACCGCTTTACCATTATTGCTATAATGTTATTCATTGGGTTACAAACAAAAGTAACCGCACAGCCAATGGCAAAGCAAACAACATGCGATAATATAGCCATACTACAACAGGTTGACAGTTTAAAGAAAGAATTTGAAAAGCAGGGTTTTATACTTGCAAAAGAAGCTAGTATGCCAATGGAAAGTGATTATGAAATTCCTGTCGTTGTTCCTTTAAGACAGGGAACATGGTATAGAGTAATTTTTATAGGGGATATTACTTCGAGGGTTTATGAAGTGCGAATGTTTGATTGGAACGAAAAGCAGGTGGTATTCCAACGTAAAATGTGGGGTGATGTTGATGGTAATATTATTAACTATGATTACATACCGCAGTTTACTGAATACCACATGATAAAACCTGTGCAAATCAATAAAAAGAAAAAAGAACTTTGCGGATATTTTATGATCTTTAAAAAGATAGTAAAGCCTTAAAAAATACTTCCTTCAAAAATTAATAGTTTAAAAAGAGACTGTTTAAGTAATGGTAGTCTCTTTTTTTTTATAAAATATTTTGGGATTGGGTCGGGAATATCTTTCAATTCTTAAATACTTATTTGTCTATAAGCATATAATAAACCCATACGTTATAGCAATCAAACTTAAGTTTTACAGTTTTATTTTCGCAGCAATTAAATTTATCATAAATACAATTTTACTTTTTAAAATATTCAAAAGTCAGATAGTAAAAAAGGCTAGGTTTTAATTCTTCCAATTCACACCCATATATTCATTAAAGTTTGATTCATTATACATGGTTACTGAGCCAATGAAATTCGCACCTGCACGCCTGCTCTCGTATTTGTGGTTGGTGCACTGGATGATATGTAAGGTTTTACTTTGCGCTGATCAAAATAGAACTTTAAATTAACCCTGTTGTTTAAAAAGTAATCAACGGTTGGTGTTATAGTTATCTCCCTGCTGCCACCGGTAGCAAAATTATTATCCTGATCAAGCCTGCTGTTTGCAGTTACATTATCCCGAATTCGATAATCAATTCTAAAGTTTATTTCATTCTCCAGTTTTTTTCCTCCACCTAAAAATTTAGGGAGTTTTAAACCTCCTAATAATTGCAACCCTCTTTTGCGGTAACCTGCGCCAACACTAAATTCTGTACTGCGTTGTTCACTTAACTGGTAGTCGTATAAACTTAAACTTAGTGTACGGGATTTTGCATATTCAAACTTTGCCTGAAACTGGTTTGTAAACTGCATGTCAAACCCAAGTAATGGCGAAAACTGTTCCTGTATGCTAACATTGGGTACAAGAAAAAATGGAATAAATGCTTTTGAAACGGTGTCGTAAAAAGATGGATAACCAAATCTGGATACATCCTGATAAAGTAATGCAGAAGTAAATCCATTCATGCTTAAACTTCCGTTGTATGCATGGGATACACTAAAACTGTTGAAAATTTTATCAAGCCCTTTAATTTTTGTTAAGCCATTGTAACTGATGTTCCAGTTGGGTTTTGGCAAAATAGATCTGAAAGGATTTGTTTTTGTGCGACCGTCCGTCTGCTTAATTAAGAATACGTTGTCTGGATTTTGACCTGTATATGCTGCTATAAACGAGGGTATCAAAACGTCAACTGCATATTTACCATAGCCGTAATAATAACCATCTGTTTGCAAACCTCCACCGGGTTGAGAGGTTGTGTATGGATTTGCTTTACCAAGTCTTCTTGATAGTGTTGCCCTGTTATTTTGAAAAGTCTTAAAAGTTTGCGACACCCTGTTTGGATCAAACTTTCCAAACAGCGTTTTAAAGGCAATATAACTTACATCAAAACCACCTGTTGAATATGGTGTTAAATGCATAAACTTTTG
>JAYTCO010000194.1:0-1939 GCA_043736415.1 Ferruginibacter sp.
GTTTTGTTACAGATGCAAAATAAGCATCATCAAAATCTTTATAACCAGCATGAGGCACCGCAACTATGATGGCATCATAATCTTTTCCAATTGTTTCAGCGAGTTCAAATCCATATTCATGATTTAATTCTTCACTGCTTGCATGTGGATCAGTAATATCTACATTTAAAGAAAAAGATTTCAATTCTTTCACAACATCTGCTACTTTACTGTTGCGGATATCGCTTACATTTTCTTTAAAAGTTGCACCCATCACCAACACTTTGGCATCTTTGATATTGCCGGTATGCTGTATGATATGTTGTAAAACTTTTTTTGCTACATAGCCTGCCATTCCATCATTTATATTTCTACCTGCAAGTATTACCTGGCTATCATAACCAAGTTCTTTTGATTTGTATGTCAAATAATATGGATCAACACCAATACAATGACCGCCTACAAGCCCGGGTTGAAAGCGTAAAAAATTCCATTTTGTTCCCGCAGCTTCTAAAACTTCGAAAGTATTTATGTTCATTTTATCGAAGATGATGGAGAGTTCATTCATCAATGCAATATTTAAATCTCTTTGTGTGTTTTCAATTATTTTGGCAGCTTCTGCAACTTTTATGGATGAGGCTCTGTGCACACCCGCTTTTACAACGAGTTCATACACTTTTGCAATTTCATTCAGGCTTTCATCGCAGCAACCGCTTACAACTTTTGTAATGGTTGTAATAGTATGTTCTTTATCGCCCGGATTTATTCTTTCCGGTGAATAGCCTATTTTATAATCTGTAACCATTTTCAGCCCCGACAATTTTTCAATAACGGGAACACAATCTTCTTCGGTGCAACCAGGGTAAACTGTACTTTCATACACTACATAATCGCCTTTTTTTATTACTTTACCAATAGTTTCGCTTGCACGAATTACCGGTATCAAATCGGGTACATTGTGTTCATCTACAGGTGTTGGGACGGCCACAATAAAAAATGTTGCTTCTTTTAAAACGGCTAGATCATTTGTAAATTCTATATTACAACCATCAAAGGCAGATGCTTCCAGTTCTTTACTTGGGTCTATTCTATTCTGCATCATTTTTACTCTGTCTGCATTTATGTCAAACCCAATAACTTCAATTTTTTTTGCAAACTCTAATGCTATTGGTAAGCCAACATAACCTAATCCTATAACAGCAAGCTTTTGTTTTTTTTGAACTAATTCCTGATACATTTATTAATAGTGTTTTGTATTTTAAAAAGTAATTTTTGTAAATTCTTTCGGCAGCTTATTTAATTCTTCTTTTGGTAAATTTTTAAAATATTCATAAGTTATTTTAAGTCCATCAGCACGATTAATCTTTGGTTCCCACCCTAATATTTCTTTTGCTTTTGTAATGTCCGGTTGTCTTTGTTTTGGGTCATCTACCGGTAAAGGTTTAAATATTATTTTTTGAGTTGTTCCGGTTAACTTAATAATTTCTTCCGCAAAATCTTTCAATGAAATTTCATCAGGATTACCAACATTTACTGGTTGGGCATAATCGCTCATCAACAACTTATAAATACCATCTACCAAATCATCTACATAACAAAAACTCCTTGTCTGGCTGCCATCACCAAATACCGTTAAATCTTCTCCCCTTAATGCCTGTCCAATAAATGCAGGCAATGCACGCCCATCATTCAGCCTCATTCTTGGACCGTAAGTATTAAAAATTCTTATGATTCTGGTTTCCAGATTATGAAAAGTATGATAAGCCATAGTGATGGCCTCTTGAAATCTTTTTGCTTCATCGTACACACCACGAGGACCAACTGGATTTACATTTCCCCAATATTCCTCGTTTTGTGGATGAACCTGTGGATCACCATAAACTTCGCTTGTACTTGCAACAAGTATGCGGGCATTTTTCGCTTTAGCTAGTCCCAAACAATTGTGTGTACCCAGTGAACC
>JAYTCO010000195.1:0-1938 GCA_043736415.1 Ferruginibacter sp.
CTGGGGCAACAAAATGTTTGGTTCACAATCTCAGCAGCCTGCAGCCAGGGTTTACATTAAGACAACAGACGCTAACAGTGTAGCACTGCAAAATTATCTTCAACAAAATAATTATCATGTAAACAAAGACAAAACAAAATTTGGCCGAATTAAAAGTACACTTCAGGCAATTGTTGCAGGACTTGGTGGACTTGCATTATTGGTTGTTTTATTATCTGTTTTACTCTTTTCTTTTTATTTGGAATTGATGATCAGCAGAAGCAAAGACAACCTGCAACTGTTGCTCACACTCGGTTACTCGCCATTGTGGCTAAGTAAAACGGTGGCCAAAAAATGGATACCGGTATATGCAATCATTATTTTAACTGCATTGGCAGCAACACAAATGTTCCAGTATTTTTTCCAAACAAATTTTATTGCAGGGCAGGATGCACTTTCACCTTTTTTAGATTTAAAGGTGATTGGTATAAGTTTCCTCTTATTTGTACTCTGTATATTTTTTACTTATCGTTTAATAAAAACGCAGTTGTATAAATTATGATTATTCCTTCCACCAAATGATGGTTTCAAGCGCATGCTTTCTAAACTTTTCATCTGCTATGGAAAAATCTACCATATCTATTTTAAAAGGAACGATAGACTCATAATTAAGCCAGTCTTGTATGTCGTAAATAGGAAGTCGTTTATCTTTTTGAGGAATGATTCCAATATCAAGATCAGACCACCTATGATTTGTACCTCTTGCCCTGCTTCCATACATAAATACCTTACAATCGAAGTTTTTTAAATTTTCTAATACATAATTCTTTGCAAATTGTACATAGTCTTTTTTAAATGGCTCGTAATTTAAGGGTAAGATAAGTGGTTTCAATTGCAGCGGCATACGTCTTTAATTTTGGATAAATTTCTAAAAATACTTCTTCTTTATAAATATGGCTCAATGCGTTTCTACTATCTAACGCATCAATTAAAATCAGAAATGTATTTTCATCAATAATTTGTTCTTCAAAATAATACTTTATAATTTCTTTAGAATATTTTAAGCTTATTCCTCTTCCCTCAAAAAAATATGCTTTAAGCGTTTTCCAAAGTAATTCCATGTTATACTCAAACTTTTGAATTTGCCCATTTTTTAAAGTATCTATTACGTTACTATCATATAGTTGCAAATTTATTTCCAAAGAAGTGTTTAAAGCGGATATAGCTTTCCCCAAATCAGCATACAATAATTCAAATTTACTTTCTGGCATGTCCAAATTTAAACAATATTCTCATAAATAATAGCTGCTCCTTGCCCAACACCAACACACATAGTGGCAAGTCCGTATTTGCTTTTTCTCTTTTGCATTTCGTGTAACAATGTGGTGGAAATACGCACACCACTGCAACCTAACGGATGACCAAGTGCAATAGCGCCGCCATTTACATTTACTTTTTCGGGGTCAATATTTAGTTCCCTCATACAAGCAATACTTTGAGATGCAAATGCTTCATTAAGCTCAAATAAATCTATATCAGCAATTGTTAAGCCTGCTCGCAGCAATGCTTTTTGTGTTGCAGGCACAGGCCCAATGCCCATTATTGCAGGGTCTACACCTGCAACAGCCATGCTTACAATTTTTGCAATTGGTTTTAAATTGTATTTTTTTACTGCAGCTTCACTCGCCAGTAACATTGCTGCAGCACCATCATTTATTCCACTGCTGTTGCCCGCAGTTACGGTTCCATCTTTTATAAATGCGGGTTTTAATGTTGCCAGTTTTTCTACCGGAGAAAGTCTTGGGTGTTCATCTTTCTCAAATAATATTTCGGCTTTACCCTGCATAATTTTTACACCTGTAATTTCTTCCTTAAATTTTCCCGCATTATTTGCAGCTGCATATTTTAGTTGACTTGCAGCTGCAAATTCATCCTGTGCGGCACGGGAAACATTCCATT
>JAYTCO010000196.1:0-10954 GCA_043736415.1 Ferruginibacter sp.
AGCACCAGCGGTATATGTGGCATTACAGCATGCAAAGTTTACCCATCCCGCAGGTTACCAAGCAGGACTGTGAGCTCTTACCTCACATTTTCACCCTTATCGTTTTGCATGCAAAACGACGGTTATTTTCTGTGGCACTTTTTCTTGTTTTACTGCTAAAACAGCCGGCAGTTAACCGGTGCATTGCCCTTCGCTGTCCGGACTTTCCTCTCCGCATAAATACGGAGCGACAGCCGGCTGATAGAATTGTAAAAATATGTTTGTTTTATTTGCTGTACCAAATTGCTTTGGGGCTGCGGGTATTAAAACTTTGTTCAGCATTTGTTGCGGCTGTCCGCAGTACTCCTCACTTCGCTGCGCTTCGTTGTGGGGTACTGCTTCCCATCCGCCAGCCTTTCAGCTTTAAAATCTTTTTTCAACAATTAATACAATCACCAACTTAACTATCTTAGCCGCATGAATACTTATGCAGAAGAAAATTACCTTAAAGCACTTTTTAATATTAGCAACGAAAATGGCGAAGTAACTGTGCAGGAATTAAGTATTGAACTAAAAATAAAAATGCCTTCTGTAAATAGTATGATAAAAAAACTTGCAGAAAAAAAATTGGTGTTATATGAAAGTTACAAGCCTCTAAAACTTTCAGATAAAGGTAAAAAAGCAGCAGGGCTCATCATTCGCAAACACCGCCTTACAGAAATGTACCTGGTAGAAAAAATGGGCTTTGGCTGGGAGCAGGTACACGAAATTGCAGAGCAGGTTGAGCACCTCCAATCACCTGTATTTTTCGAAAAGATGGACGAATTGCTAGGCTTCCCAAATGTAGACCCACACGGTTCTCCCATCCCTGATAAGAACGGAAAAATCCATTGGCTGGAGTTTAAAAAATTAAGCGATTGTAAGCCCGGCGATAAAATAAAACTGGCTGCAGTTACACATTCATCAGAAGATTTTTTAAAGTTTTTAAATGTAAAAGGGCTTCATCTTGGTCTTATTGTAAAAGTAATATCTACAGAAGTATTTGATGGAACAGTAACAGTTTCATACGCAAAAAAGAATAACGAGATGCTCAGTAAAATGGTAGCAGAAAAATTATTAACAGAGAAAATAATTTAAAGTTTTCAAGCCTAATTATTTAAAGAATATCTCTGTAGCACCGTATCCATACAAAGGATGAAATTGGTTTACAAAAGATTTTACTTCTTTCTTCAGTTTTAAAATATCGTGTATTTCATTTCGTAAAATACCTTCACCAACGCCGTGTATTACAATAAGTGTGGCTTGTTTGTGCGCTACTGCAAGCTCGTAATATTTTTCAAAATTATTAAGCTGCGAAGTCAATATCTCAAAGTTGGTCAGCTGTTGCCAATGGTCTGTCAGTTTTTCAATATGCAGATCTACAACCGAACGGGCCGGTGATAAATTTTCTCTTATTTTGTCTGCATTGTAAACCCTAAAACCTGCATTGCCAAGCATACTCATATCTACTTTTTCTTCATCAACTCTATCAGGATAATGGGTAAAAAGTTCATACCTAAAAGAAGCTTCATTCTTTTTTTGAGTTTCTTCTATTTTATTAAAAAGTTGCTTGCTTCTTAATTTGTAAAAAACTTCATGTCCTGCAGCCTTCTTTTTATCAGGGTTTGTCAATGAAAAATCAAATTCAAATTTTGGCCCATCGCCCATGTCTTCAAAACTTACATCGTGCAGGTAAAATTCTGAAAGACCGCCAATATTTGCTTTAAGGCTAAAAGAGCTTTCACCACTAAAAACCAGGTCATATTTAAAATCATAACCTTCTTCATTTTGATTGATCAAATAAATTTTTAATTTCTCCACAACATCATCATCAAAAACATCTTTGTCAAACACCGGCAAAAAATTTAGAAAAACACCATCACCTATTTTTTTTCGGGGTACAGTCTTTTCTCTCTTTATATTATCAACATAAATATTTTTTTTCTCAACCGTTTTTTTCTGGGAAAACATTTTAAAATATGGAAAATCAATCTGGTCCATGTAAGCAGGAAACTTTACGCCCCGCACTTCAATCATTACCATTTTTTCATTCATCAGTTCCACTACTTTTCCTTCCTCATCTGTAGCCAGTACCAAAATCTTATCACCTACTTCGTATTTCATAGCTATTATTCTTTAAAAATATTACGGCGCAAAGTTAAATTACTTTGCGCCGTTTAGCTTGAACTGAAATTTAAATTATACAGTTGGTTGTGCCAGTTTACTTTTTCTATAACCGTACAAAAAGTAAACAACTAAACCAATACCTAACCAACCACCAAACCATAGCCAGTTAGCCAATGTCATACCTGTAAGCAAATAAAGGCATGATGTTACACCAAGTAACGGTATCAGCGAATAGTTCTTAAAAAAGGTAATTATTGCCAGCGAAATCAGAATTAGCCAAAATATAATTACAGAAACTTTCATCGTTTTGCTTTGCTGCGTATTTGCATCTGCAACAAACATTTTTGTATAAGCCACTTTACTTTCGGTTGTTGTTCTTTTGCTAAGTGAATCTCTTAAAGAAACATATTCAACTTTGTTTTCAGCAGCTATTAAACTATTTATGTTTAGCACCGCTTGTTCGTTTTCTGAAACGTTGACAGGTAACATATTTGCAACTGCATCTATTCTCTTTTCTTTGGTAAAATCCAGCTTATCTGCAAAATAGTTTTTTGAAAAAAGAGAAATTAAAATAACAGCGCCTAACACCATTGCAGGAAAAATTATTTTACCATTTATATAAGGGAGATTAAACTTCCCGGGTTGTTTTTCTTTACGTGGAATTAATAAAATACCGCCACAAACAAGTACAAAAGCAAACAATGTTGCTATGCTGGTAAAATCGAGTACAAAAGTTTTATCTGTAAATAAAATTGGTACACCAACTACAAATCCGGTAACAATTGTAGCAAAGGAAGGCGTCTGAAATCTTTTGTGGATTCTTTGAAAAGCCGGTGGCAGCAAACCATCACGGCTCATGCTCATCCAAATACGTGGCTGCCCCATTTGGAATACCAGCAATACACTTGTCATTGCAACAACAGCAATAATAGATACTAAAAATTGCATCCAGGCCACATTCAAATTTTGTTTTTCAAAAATAAATGCAAGTGGATCTCCTATTCCTTCAAAATTTTTATAATCGACTGCCCCGGATAAAACAAGGGTTAGTAAAATATAAATTACGGTACAAATCACCAAAGAATAAATCATACTTTTTGGTAAATCCCTTTGTGGATTTTTGCTTTCTTCTGCCATTACACTAACGGCATCAAAACCAATGTATGCAAAAAATACACTTGCCACTGCTGTCATAACACCACTAAAGCCATTTGGCATAAACGATCTTACTTTCTCCGTATTTTCAGGAAACCAATTGGCTGTAAGTCCGTTTGATAAAACCAAATAACCACCTACTGCAATAATTAAAAAAACAGCAATAAGTTTTAATACCACCATCGCATTGCTAAAATTTCTACTTTCTTTTATACCGCGGTATACCAAATAAGTAATCATTACATTAATAACAATTGCTGGTACATCCAATATAATTTTAAGTGAACCAATCATGGGGGAATTGTTCCAGGCATCAAGTATTTCAGGCTTTGTACTTCCCCCTTCAATGGCATGTTTTGCTTCCATGTAACTGGTAGATAAATATTGTGGCAAATGAACACCAACCTTATCAAGAAATGAAGTAAAATAATCGCTCCAGCTGTAAGCGACATAAATATTGCCAATGGAATATTCCATAATAAGTGCCCAACCAATTATCCATGCAAACAATTCCCCAAAACTTGCATAAGCATAAGTATATGCACTGCCTGCAACCGGTATACGGCTGGCAAATTCAGAATAGCAAAATGCTGTAAATGCACAGGCAATTGCTGTTATAACAAAAAGTACAACCACGCCTGGACCACCATTAAAAACAGCATAACCTAAACTGCTAAAACTACCTGCGCCAAGTATAGCAGCTATCCCAAAAAATGTAAGATCCTTTACAGTAAGTACACGTTTTAAACCGCGGCCACCATGTGTATCCTCACCAGCTTCATTTAATATGTTTGAAATATTTTTTCTTCTGAATAAAGAATTACTCATGTAACATTTTGTTTAGTAAACGGAAAGTAAGAAAAAAATATGAAAATGGCTACCTCTTTTACACGAAGAGAATGTGGGTAGTATTTAGCAGGATATTTATTTTTCTCTCATCATTAAATCTGCGGCTAATTTTTTAAGTTCGCCTTTGCGGGAATCTAAAACAGCGACATCCTCTAAATGTTTGATTGCAATGTTGTAATATTTATCTTTTAATTCTGCAGACCAATCATCTGCTTTACAGTCTTTGTAAATCTGCAACACCTTTTCAACTTTATCTGCGGAATTATTTTTTATTAAGTTATCTAACTCCGTGTTAGCTGCATTGCTACAATATTCACGGGCATGAATAAGCAAAAATGTTTTTTTGTTTGCAAGAATATCTCCACCCTGCTGCTTACCGGTTTTACTTGCATCACCAAAGGCATCCAGAAAATCATCCTGAACCTGAAAAGCGATGCCAAGATTTTTACCGAATTCATATAAATGATCTTGGTTGCCTAAACCTGCGCCACCAAGTACAGCGCCCATTTGAAGACTTGCTGCAACCAATACAGAAGTTTTCAGCGTAATCATTTTTAAATAATCATCAAACTTAACATCATGCATTTTTTCAAAATCCATATCCAGTTGCTGTCCTTCGCAAACTTCTTTAGCCGTTTTATTAAAAATTTCAATGCTTCGGGGAAGATAGCGTGCGCTTATTCTGCCAAGGTTTTCATATGCAGTTACAAACATTACATCTCCTGCAAGCAAGGCTGTATTATTGCCATATTTCTGATGTACAGTTTCCATGCCTCTACGCAAAGGAGCCTTATCCATAATGTCGTCGTGTATTAAACTGAAATTATGAAACAGCTCTATGGAAGCTCCCGCATGGTATGCATCGTCGTTAACTGGCGTAAATAATTCATTTGCCAGATAAACACAAACAGGCCTTATCCTTTTTCCCTGTATGCCCAGAATATATTGTGCCGGATCATATAATGTTGGAGGATTTGTAGGAAAGTGTCTTACGTTAAATCTTTCTTCAAACTGAGCAGATAATTCCTGAAATGAATGCATGAATTTTTAATAGCCGCTTTCGCCCTAAGAAGCATAAGCTTTTAAATTTATGAAGCGTCTTAGCGCTTTGAAGATGATATTTTAAAACCTAAATAATAAGTAGTAAGCATTGTGTAAACCATTACTAATCTTTAAAAATAATAATATAATAAACTTTTTTAACTGGTTAACGCAAAAGAAAAATCAAGAACATTAAAAAACATTTCTTGCAATTATTTTTTCTTTGTAACTTTTTTTACTGCTGTTTTAGATGCTGATTTATTTGGCACTTTTGTAGCTTTTCCTTTTACCTGCTTTGCTTTTCCTTCCACTTCTGTCACCCACTCGTAGTCCAGCTGTCGCTTATCTAAATTGGCAGCTATAACTTTTATGGTAACATGGTCGCCCATTCTAAAACGTCTGCCTGTGCGTAATCCAACCAATGAATAATCCACTTCATCCTGTTTAAAATCATCGTAGTCAGAAAGATCTTTAACGCTTACTAATCCTTCACATTTATGTTCAACAGTTTCTACCCAAAAACCAAAACCCGAAACACCCGAAATTACTCCCTCAAACTCTTTACCCAAAAACTGCTGCATAAACTCTACCTGCTTGTATTTATTGCTTGCACGTTCTGCTTCCATGGCAGCACGTTCCTTATCACTGCAATGTTTATTTTTTTCCTCCATGGCTTTATCAATAAAAAGATTTTTATCAATAATGCTTTGCAAAACCCTGTGTACCATCACATCCGGATATCTGCGTATGGGCGATGTAAAATGACAATAGTTTTCAAAACCTAATCCATAATGACCAACATTTTCTGATGTATATTTTGCCTTTGCCATTGTGCGGATACCCAACTGACCAAGCACGTGTTCTTCCGTTGTTCCCTTTACTTCTTTTAATAAATTATTAAAAGATTTTGCAATGGTTTTATCATCTGTCATGTCAAACTCATACCCGCATTTTTTTGCAAAAGCCACAAACGGTTTTAGTTTCTCCGGGTCAGGATCATCATGCGTTCTGTACGAAAAAGGAATTGGTTCTTTGTTTACTTTTATTTTAGAAACGTACTCTGCAACAGTGCGGTTGGCAAGCAACATAAACTCTTCAACCAGCTTATTTGCATCTTTGCTTTCCTTTACCATAATACCAATGGGTTTGCCATTTTCATCCAGTTTAAACTTTACTTCCTGCGATGAAAAATTAATAGCACCTGCATCAAAACGCTCTTTTCTAAATTGCTTTGCTAACCCATCCAACAATAAAATGGGTTTACTGTGCAATCCATCTTCTGTTTCAATAATTTGTTGTACTTCTTCGTAAGAAAAACGATGGTTGCTGTGTATAACCGTACGACCAATCCATTTGTGTTTAACTTCAGCCCGGTTGTTTATCTGAAAAATAACGGAGAAGGTATATTTATCTTCATTTGGTCTTAATGAACAAAGTTCATTTGATATTTTTTCAGGTAACATTGGGTTCACTCTGTCAGGCAGGTAAACGCTTGTAGCACGCTCGTATGCAGCCTTGTCAATAATGCTTCCAGGGGTTACAAAATGGCTCACATCAGCAATGTGAACACCTATTTCATAATTACCGTTATCTAAATTGCGAATAGAAATTGCATCATCAAAATCTTTTGCATCTACCGGATCAATCGTAAAAGTGAGTATATCCCTGCAGTCTTTTCTTTTCTTTAATTCTTCTCTCGAAATATTTGGCAACAATGCATCTGCAGCTTTTAAAACTGCATCATCAAACTGTAAAGGAAAACCGGCATGAACAATTATTTCTTTCATAGCCATGTCAGCCTCATTCTCTGCAGTCATTACTGCAATAATTTCTCCTTCAGGTTTTTTATCGCTTTTATCCCATTTTAAAAATTTTGCCACTACTCTATCTCCATCTTTTGCGCCATTCAGTCTACTAAAATCTATGTGAAAGTCCGGCATCGGGCTGTTGCCGCCGGCTATAAAAAATGCCGATTTTTCTTTTAATGAAATGTTACCTATAAATTCTGTTTGCTTCCTTTCAACTACCGATGATATTTTTCCTTCCGGTCTTTTCGATCTGTCTTGCGGGTTCATCACCTGTACTTTCACTGTATCTCCATGAAAAGCCCTGCCAAAATCATTTGGCTTTACCAATATATCTTTTTCTCTGTCTTCCACTATTACAAAGCCCATTCCGCTGCGGCTTATTTCCAATTTGCCCTTTAAAATTTCTGATTGTGATGATTTTTTTTTGCCGTCGGCCGTATGCTGCTTATTCATAATGATTTTTCTACTGTATTAATTCTTTGCAATGTACAAAATATATTTTTTAGGGGGCAGGTTTGGGGCGATACACACTTACCATTTTTGAGCATTTGTAACGGGCTGTCCGTAGTAATCCTCTCTCCGCTGCGCTGCGTTGCGGGTTACTACTTCCCATCCCTGCGCCTTTGGGCTTTGTATCTTTAATCAACAATTATATAGAGAGTAATAATTAAGTTGAACACCGTAATAAAGATTAGTAGAATATAAATTTAAAATTAACATCGCAATTCTACAAACTTACCCTGCTTCCGTCACCAAAAAACGCAAGCAATTCCTGCATACTCTCTTTTAAAATCCCGGAGCCTTCATCAAAAAAGGAATCTTTATTCTTTTTGGAAGCCTTGTTATCAGTTGACTTCTTTATGGCAGCTTTAGCAATTGATGCAGCATCAAAATAAGTTCCTATGTTTTGTTCATAGAATGAATTGATTGATTCAATCTCTATTAAAATGTCTTCATATTCTTCGATAATGCTGTAAATGTCTTTTACATTATCTGTTGTATGCCTGCGTGGAATGCGGTCGTATAATGCTGTTATTTTATTTGAAATACTCATGCTGGTATATTATTGTGACAAATGTAAGTGTTACAAAAAACAATCAGAAGCTACTTTACGTACATTTTAACCATAATCGGAAAGGCTGCAAGTGTTTAATATGTAATTTTGCGATAATCTACAATGAATAAATATTTTAAAATAATACAGGATGCCTACAGCGGTTACGCCAATTTTTTCGTTAATGAAATTTTGACACCCAGTTGGCATAATTATTTTTATTGGCTTGTCGGTGCCTCCCTTCTTATATGGATTGCCGAAATTTTGTTTCCCTGGAGAAAAAACCAGCCTTTGATACGGGAACATTTTTGGTTGGATGCTTTCTATCTTTTTTGGAATTATTTCTTATTTGCTTTAATTGCTTACAACGCATTAAGCATGGTTGCTGTTAATGCTTTTGGAGATTTTCTTGGTTTTTTTGGGATAACTAATACAGTAGCTTTAAATGTTGTTACATGGCCTAAATGGTCACAACTTCTTTTTATATTTATTTTTAGAGATTTTATGCAGTGGGCTATACACAGACTTTTACACAATGTAAAATGGATGTGGGAGTTTCATAAAGTGCACCACAGTACAAAAGAAATGGGCTTTGGCGCATTAATGCGATACCACTGGATGGAAAATATAATTTATCGCAGCCTTGAATATATTCCGCTGGCCATGATTGGTTTTGGCATAAGCGATTTTTTTATTGTTCACATTTTTACGCTTGTAACAGGGCAACTCGGGCATGCCAATTTAAAAATAAATTTAGGTCCCTTTAAATATGTTTTTAATGGCCCGCAAATGCATTTGCTGCATCATGCTAAACAAATGCCTGAAAACCATCTAAACGGTTTTAATTATGGCATTACGTTAAGCGTATGGGATTATATTTTTCGTACCAATTACTGGCCTAAAGATGATGCTTATCTGCCTATTGGATTACCCGATGAAGACCAAATGCCCAAAGATTTTATTGGTCAGAATATCAGGCCATTTAAAAGAGTATTAGGTAAAAACTAAACAGCTTTTAAAATTTAAAATTCCATGTTACTGCAGGAATTATTGGAAACAGAGAAACCTGTTTTGCCTGTACTTTTAAAGATCCATCATAAGGACTTCCTGTTTGGTCGTAATAAATAAAGTAAGGATTTTGGCGGCTGTAAGCATTGTAAATACTGAAAACCCATTCCGTTTTAAGTTTTCTGCCTTCATTCTTTTTTGGTGTAAGCACAGCAGCTAAATCTAAACGGTGATAAGATGGTAAACGGTATTGGTTAATGTTGCTGTACTCTTGTGTAAGCACACCACCAACGATGTAAAACCGTTGCGGTAGAGTTGTTGCATTGCCGGTGCCATAAACAAATGTTGCAGAAAATTTCCATTTTTTATTGAGGTTGTACAATGCTACAATACTCATATCATTCCTACGGTCATATTTGGCAAAATATTTATTCCCTTCGTTTAGTTTGTCAAATTTTCTGTAAGTCCAGCTAAGTGTATAGCCTATCCATCCGGTCAATCTGCCTTTTATTTTATTAATAAAAAGTTCTGTGCCATAACTCCATCCTTTTCCAAAAGTAAAATCATCTTCAGTATCTTTTAGAGTGTTTGGCGTGTAACCTTCTCTATACTCAATTTGGTTTTCCATCTTTTTGTAATAAACTTCAAGAGATGTTTCGTAGGTATTTTCTTTCAAATTTTTAAACAAACCCGCAGCATATAACATACTTATCTGTGGCTTTACTTTATAAGTGCTGGGCACCCACAAATCTGTAGGCAAAGTTGTACCTGCGTTGCTTACCAAATGTATATATTGCAGGTTTCTTGTTACAGAAGCTTTAAGTGATGTTGCTTCATTTAATTCGTAACGTGCGGTAAGTCTCGGTTCTAAACCACCGTATGTTTTTACTGGCTGCCCTTTTTTAAATATAGTGCTATCCAGTCTGTTGCCAAACAAATCAGTATTAAAAATTTTGTAAGCTCCTATTTGTTGAAAACCGCTGTACCTCAGCCCTGCATTTATTTTTATTTTATTGGAAATGTCCCAGTCATCCTGCACATAAACTGCAGCCTCATGCGCAAATTTTATCTGAGCATTTTGAGGATTAAAAACAATTGAATCCTGCTTACCGCTTACAACCGAAGGTTTAAAACGATGGTAAGTGTATAGCCATCCAAATTTTATTTTGTGTTTTGAGGCGGGGTAAAAATCATAATCCTGTTTTAAACTTATATCTCTTATTCCGGATGCGAGTTGTATCTGAAAATTATTTTGAAGACCGTTAAATGTAAAGTTGTAATCGTTGTAAACCAGGGTAGTATTTGTAAACAATTTATTATTAAAAACATGGTTCCAACGGAGTGTTCCTGTAGCATTTCCCCAAGGAATATTTACTTTTAAACTTTGTTTGCCGTTTCTAAAATCAAAAACATCTCTCCCAAAATATCCACTCAAATAAACCCTGTCTATTTCGCTGAATTTATAATTTGCTTTTGCGTTAAGATCGTAAAAATAATAGCCCGAACCATAAAAAGCGCTGGTCTTTTTTATAAAGCCTTTTGCAAGTGCATCAACATAGGTTCTACGTCCGGATATAATAAAAGATGATTTGTCTTTCTTAATTGGACCTTGTACAGAAAGCCTTGACGCTATTAATCCGAGCCCACCTTCAACCTGGTATTTTTGATTGTTTCCTTCCTTCATGCTTATATCCAAAACACTCGATAAACGGCCACCATATTGTGCCGGCATTCCACCTTTTATCAGCGATACATTCTTAATGGCATCAGCGTTAAATATGGAAAAAAAACCAAATAAATGACCGGTATTATAAACAATTGCATCATCAAGCAATATTAAATTCTGATCTGGTCCACCACCACGCACATATATTCCAGAACTGCCTTCACCTGC
>JAYTCO010000197.1:0-1931 GCA_043736415.1 Ferruginibacter sp.
GCACAGCGCATGCCTAAGCACGAAGAAAAATACTGCCCAAAATGCAATGAACTTTTTGTTTGTAAAGTTGGAGATATTGCCAACTGCCAATGCAATACACTTGTAATAACACAAGCTACACAAGAGTTTTTAGCCAAAATAAGTTTTGATTGTTTGTGCATTAACTGTTTGCAAAAAATAAGCAAAGCTGTAGAATTATCCAACGCTTATATTTTTCCAACCCAAAAAGAAATGTTTGTAGAGGGACTACATTATTATATAGAAAATAACAATTGGGTGTTTACAGAAATGTACCACATACTAAGAGGTTATTGCTGTGAAAGTGGCTGTAGGCATTGTGTGTATGGGTTTCAGAAGAAATGAGTTAATGGTTGTCAGTGGTCAGTTGTCAGTGGTCAGTTGTCAGTGGTCAGTTGTCAGTAAATGAGTTTATAAATTAAATATGAGTATAAATTTAGAAGAACAAATAAAACTAAGCGAAACACGCATTTTTAAAGCTGTGTTTCCAAATACTACAAACCATTACGATACTTTATTTGGTGGTACAGCCATGCATTTAATGGACGAAGTTGCTTTTATAACCGCTACCCGTTTTACAAGAAAAAGATGCGTCACCGTTTCCAGCGATAGAATTGATTTTAAAATGCCGATACCGGCAGGAACTATTATTGAACTTGTTGGCAAGGTTTCTAAAATTGGTACTACAAGTTTAGATGTGAAGGTGGAAATTTACATAGAACAGATGTATGAAAATAAAAGAGAGAAAGCGATAACCGGCTCTTTTACCTTTGTGGCAATTGATGATAATAAAAAGCCTACAAAAATATTGTCCTAATTTTTGGGAAAAGTTGAAAAAAGATTTACTGCTGAAGAGCGGCGGGATAGAGTGAATATCCTTTTTATATCGCTTCAGCGAATAAAAAGATAGTAACGGATAGCCCGAACAAATGTTCCATCTTGCAAACAGGTTACCGCACATATTCCCTTTAAAATTCTCTTTGTTTTTATACTTGTAATACTTGCGCAAAAAAAGTTATTTTTGGTACGAAAATTTAATAACATCAAATAAAAAATATGAGCAAAGGTCCTGTATCAAATTTTATAGAACACCATTACCGGCATTTTAATGCAGCGGCGTTAGTGGATGCGGCAAAAGGTTATGTAACGCATTTGGAAGAGGGTGGTAAAATGATGGTAACTCTTGCTGGTGCTATGAGTACGGCTGAGCTTGGGCTTAGTTTGGCAGAAATGATAAGGCAGGATAAAGTTGCAATTATTAGTTGCACTGGTGCAAATTTAGAAGAAGATGTGATGAACCTGGTGGCACATTCGCATTACAAACGTGTACCGAATTACAGAGATTTGAGCCCGCAGGATGAATGGGATTTGCTAGAAAATCATTACAACAGAGTTACTGATACCTGCATACCTGAGGAGGAAGCTTTTAGAAGATTGCAACAGCACATTGAGAAAATATGGAAAGATGCAGAGGCTGCAGGCGAAAGATATTTTCCGCATGAATACATGTATAAAATGTTGCTAAGCGGCGTGCTGGAACAGTATTACGAAATAGACCCAAAGAACAGCTGGATGCTGGCTGCGGCAGAAAAAAATATTCCGATTGTTGTGCCCGGTTGGGAAGACAGTACAATGGGAAATATTTTTGCATCGTACATTATTAAAAATGAATTAAAGGCGAGTACCATGAAAAGTGGTATTGAATATATGGTTTGGCTGGCTGACTGGTACAAGCACAATTCATCCGGAAAAGGTGTAGGCTTTTTTCAAATTGGTGGTGGTATTGCAGGCGATTTTCCAATTTGTGTAGTGCCGATGATGTATCAGGATCTGGAAATGCATGATGTACCTTTCTGGAGTTATTTCTGCCAGATATCTGACTCTACCACATCGTACGGATCTTACTCCGGTGC
>JAYTCO010000198.1:0-4651 GCA_043736415.1 Ferruginibacter sp.
GCGCAAAACACAAACGACCTTCAGATAAAAATGTTCTTAACGAGAATTGGTCCAAATGCTAAAGCTATCATTACCGGTGACCCTACACAGGTTGATTTACCAAAAAATATGCAGAGCGGTTTATGGCGTGCATCCCGATTGTTAAAAAATATTGATGGCATATCGCATATAGAATTGGATGAAGAAGATGTTGTAAGGCACAAGCTTGTAAAGGCAATTATTAAGGCTTACAACAAAGATGACAAGGATACAATGGAAGAAAAAGAAGCAGCACAAAAAAACAGAAACAGAACAGATTAATCTTTAAAAATAAACTCAACACAAAAAAGTACTCCTCAAGGGTACTTTTTTTATTACTGGTCAACTTCCAAAATTTTAGCTATAAATTTGAAAAAACTTAAAACTTTAATAAGTACATGAAGTTATCCTTACAAATACTAACTCTTTGCATCATTATTTGTTCGTGCAAAAACAATGATGAAAAGCGCCCAACAACAGCTACAGAAACGGGTACTGAATTTATACGTGCAACACTCGACGGTAATTTTAAATCAGCTGAAAAGCTTTTATTAAATGATGCTCAAAACACGGCAATGTTTGATTCGTATAAAACATATTACGAGCGGCTTCCTCAGGAAAAAAAACAGGCATATAAAAAAGCTTCTTACATTATAAATACACTTACTGACGAAAATGATTCCACTACAATTATAAACTACAGTAATTCTTACATGAAACAACCCATGAATATTAAGGTAGTGCGGAGGAATGAAACGTGGAGTGTTGATTTTAAATATACTTCTGCCGACAGCTCAACAACAAACTAATTTATGATTAAAAGTTTTTTATTCGTTGGGCTGGGTGGTAGTATTGGTGCAATATTGCGCTACTTTATAACAACTGTATGGAAAACGGAAAACTTTCCTTTTCATACCCTTTTCATAAATATTACAGGGTGTTTGTTTATAGGTATTGTGTTTGCATTAAGCGAAAAAACAAATTTTGTCACAGAGAATACAAAGCTTTTTTTAGCTACAGGAATTTGTGGTGGGTTTACAACTTTTTCTGCCTTTAGTTTAGAAAATTTTCAATTGCTAAAAACAGGAGAATACCTGACTGCAGGCTTTTATATATTTACAAGCGTAGCTGCCTGCATTATGGCAACATTTATAGGTTTTAAAATTATAAACAATTAATTTATGTATGTACTACATCCATGGCATGGTGCGGAATATGGTTATGATGCGCCACAACAGGTAAATGCTTTAATAGAGATTCCAAAAGGAAGCAGCTGCAAATATGAAATAGACAAGCAAACCGGCTTGCTTAAGCTCGATCGTGTTATTTATTCTTCTTTTCATTATCCTATAAACTATGGCTTTATACCCAAAACTTTGGGGGATGATGGAGACCCACTGGATATATTGGTGTTGTGCAGCGAAAGTATTGCACCGTTATGCCTTGTAAAGGCTACTGTTATAGGCAACATGCAAATGATAGACAATGGCGAAAAAGATGATAAAATTATTGCAGTAGCAGCCAATGATCCATCAGTAAATCACATAAAAAGTATTGAGGAATTACCCGAGCATTTTATAAACGTATTGAAGAATTTTTTTGAACAATATAAAGTACTGGAAAATAAAAAAGTGGAGATAGATGAATTTCAAAATAAGGAAGCAGCTTATAAAGTAATTGATGATTCTATAAAAATGTACAATGAACATTTCCCCAAAAATAATATCCAACAACCCTAAAAAAATGGATTTACAAACTCTTTTTATTCTTTTGCTGATCGGCCTTAGTGCTGGGGTACTTAGTGGTGTAATTGGCATTGGAGGTGGTATTGTAATTGTACCTGCACTTGTTTACTTTATAGGTTTTTCTCAAAAAACTGCACAAGGCACATCTTTAGCAATACTGTTATTACCCATTGGGCTTTTAGGGGTATTACAATTTTACAAAGCAGGATATGTAGATATAAAAGTTACAGCAGTTATTGCACTTGCATTTTTTATAGGCAGTTATTTTGGAAGCAGAATCGCATTAACAGTATCTCAGGAAATATTAAAAAAATGCTTTGCGGTTTTATTACTTGTTATTGGAATTAAAATGTTGTTTTTTGATAAACCAAAAAATGAAGCCGAAAACATTCCTTCTCAAACAACCACGTCGTTTATAAAATAATAATATTTATTATGGAATTTTCTGGAGTTTTCATCTAACCGGTATAAAACTGCATTTATTGCAAAGCATGGTTACAAAATACCACGATAAAGATGATAGGGAACTTTTGCAGACCTATAATAAATACGGCAATACTGAAGCGCTGGGAATTTTATTACAGCGTTATACAAGTATGCTTTTAGGTGTATGCATGAATTATTTAAAAAATGAGGAAGAAGCCAAGGATAGTGTGCAGCAGGTTTTTTTGAAGGTCATAAATGAATTGCATAAATATAAAGTTGACTATTTTAAAAGCTGGATTTACATGGTTGCAAAAAACCATTGTTTGATGAAATTAAGAGACAATAAGAAAGATACTGTTGAGATTAGTGAAAAAACATATGCACCAGACAATCAAAAAGAAGAAACAAATACTGCAGCAAAAAAAGAGGTTACTTTAAATAATTTAGAGGTTGCTTTAAAATTGCTTTCAGATGAACAGCGTGTGTGCCTGGATTTATTTTATCTTCAAAAAAAATCTTACCAGGAAATAACAGATTTAACCGGTTACAATGGGTTACAAGTAAAAAGTCATATTCAAAACGGCAAAAGAAATTTAAAAATTTTAATGCTTAGAATGCCCCAACATGAACAATAATTTTGAAAATATATTAAACAATGACGAAAACGACAACCACGAAAGGTTGAATGATTTAAACGATGCATTAAATAAAGATGATTTTGTTTTGGAAGAAATGCATGGGGATTTTGATAGAGAAGCGGCAGAAGGATTGAAACAAATTGCAAATAATAAAATTCCTTCACTGGTAAATCAGATAAATGGAAATTTAAAATTGCAATTAAAAAATAAAAAAAGAATTAAGAAAAAAATTCCGGAACAATCGTCTGCAATTATTACCATTATTACTTTGCTAATTATCGTCGTATTAGCATACATAATTATTAAGAAATTTTATCAATAACAAAAAAACTTAAAAATATTTTATTACTTCATCTCGTTTAAGATCATGCACACATTAACAATTATTAATAGAAATTAATATTAATTTTATGTTCTGAAAAAGTTAGCCGTTATATTATTATTGTTTGTTTACGGAGTAACAACTGTTGGCGCTACTGTGCATGTGCATTTTTGCATGGATAAATTTATAGGATGGGATGTTTCTCAAACGAAAAACACCTCCTGCACTAAATGTGGTATGAAAGAAAGTGCAACAAAAAAAGGTTGTTGTAAAGATGAGCTAAAGCAATTAAAAATTAATACTGATCATCAAAAAAGTACAACTGCATCATTTATAAATATATTCGAGGCCCCGGTAATAAAAAGCTATTCTTCTTTAAATGAATTAACAAGAATGGCATTTGATGCCAAATCATTTCAAATTATTTACTCTCCTCCGCTTTTACCATCAATACAAAAACGTACAGTTTTGTATTGCACATACAGAATTTAAAAATATTTTATGGCTGACACAATTTTTATAGTTGTAGTAGTATGTATTTATCCTTTTTAAAAAAAATTACAAAATTTATATAATGAAAACAATAATAATGGCAATTGCCATATTGTGCATATTCTCCAATGCAAAGGCACAAATAAAAAACCCTACAACAGATTCGGCAAAAATTTACGGAAACTGTGGAATGTGCAAAACCAAGATTGAAAAAGCTGCGAATCAAAATAACATTTCAAAAGCTGTATGGAACGAAGAAACGGGTATGGCGGTCATTACTTTTGACGCTACTAAAACGAGCAAAGATGATATTTTAAAGAAAATAGCACTCGTAGGTTATGACAGTGATTCATTTAAAGCAACAGAAGCAACTTATAACAAATTACCGGGTTGCTGCCAGTATGATAGACCAAAAACAATAATAAAAAATAATTAAAAATTATAATGCAACTGCATAATTTAATTTAATAAATGCAGTTTTAAAAACATACAGTTATGAAAAATATTTTAACGCTGATTATAATCGGCTTGTTTACAATTGAAGCTAATGCTCAAATATCCAAAGCAGAATTAGTAGCTACTGGTTTAACCTGCTCAATGTGTTCAAATGCTATAAATAAACAATTTAAAGCAATGCCTGAGGTAGAAAATGTAACAACAGATCTTAACAGCAATACATTTACTATTAATCTTAAAAAAGGAAATTTATTATCACCAAAATCATTTAAAGACAAAGTAGAGAAAGCCGGATTTTTTATAGGATCTCTTGTACTTACAATGCCTTTTGATAATATAAAAGCAGGCGATAATGTACAATACAATGCAAAAGAGGCAGCATATGTTTTTGTAGAGACTAAAACACAAACATTGAAGGGTGAGGTAAAAGTGCAGGTACTTGATAAAGGATTTGTAACACAAAAAGAATTTAAAAAACTTCAAAAATCTTTTAGCAAGTATCCTTCATATGCAGTAAATAATGATAAGAACTTTCATTTAAAAACACTTTAATA
>JAYTCO010000199.1:0-1924 GCA_043736415.1 Ferruginibacter sp.
GCATCGTTTCACCATCACATTTAAATTTTTTCTATCTTCATTTTATGAGAGTTTTACTCGTATTGTTACTAACCATTCTTACCATTTCCGCAACTGCACAAACAAAATTTGCAACCATTACAGGAACTGTAATTGATGAGAATGATGCCCCATTAAAAAATGTATCTGTTGTTATTCTTGGTAAAAACTCAGGGATTGTTACGGCAGAGAATGGAACGTTTTCATTAAAAGTTCCTGCACAAAAATCATTGGCACTCATATTTAGCTACACCGGTTTTGCAGACCAGCAAAAAAATTTCTTTTTAAGCAATGAAGAAACAGAAACTATATTAATACAGTTAAAACAAACTGGTAAAACACTTGATGCTGTGACCGTTGGGAATGAAAAAGAAAGAAAAGAAACAGGGCTTATAAAAATAAATCCCCGCAATGCAGTTATCAACCCGAGTACAGTAGGCGGTGTGGAGGGATTGATTAAAACCCTTGTGGGCAGCAACAATGAATTGACATCTCAATACAATGTACGGGGCGGCAGTTACGACGAAAACCTTATTTACATAAATGATTTTGAAATATACAGACCATACCTGGTAAGCAGCGGGCAGCAGGAAGGCCTGAGCTTTATAAACCCTGACATGACCAAAAATGTAAACTTTTACACCGGCGGTTTTCAAAGCAAGTATGGCGATAAAATGAGCAGTGTTCTCGACATTCAATATAAAAAACCTGCTAGTTTTGGCGGTACTGCATATGTTAGTTTATTAGAGCAGGGATTGCAACTGGAAGGCGCTTCAAAAAACGGAAAATTCTCTTACCTCACGGGTGTAAGAAATAAAAGCAACAGAAACTTATTAAGCAACCAACCTACAGCGGGTGCATATATTCCATCTGCATCTGATGCGCAAGGGTTTTTAAGTTATACAATTTCACCAAAGCTTCAGGTAGAATTATTGGGGATTATTTCAACTTCAAGGTTTACTTTCTTTCCGGAATCTGTGAAGAAAACAACCTCGGTATTTTCTCCATTCTTTACCGCAAACCTTGGGTTAGATGTATTTTTTGAAGGGCAGGAAAAAGACAGTTACACGTCAAGTCTTATCGGTTTATCGTTCCTTCAATCCATCAATAAAAAAACCAGATTTAAATGGATGTTGAGCAGGTTTAAAAACAGAGAAAAAGAGAATCTGGATATTGGCGCCGCATATCTTTTTGGTGACAGAGATTTTGATAACAGCAGTCCAACTTTTGGACAAATTACAAACCCGCTTGGTGCAGGGTTTTATCAAAACTATGCAAGAAACCAATTGAACATAGAAGTATATAATGCAAGCCACAAAGGGAGTTACGATGCAAAAAACAATTTTATACAATGGGGCTTATCTGGAGAGCAAACAAATATAAAAGATAAACTGGCGCAGTTTGAGTACAAGGATTCTGCAGGTTATTCGCTTCCATATGTTCCGGGTTCACTCTCCATTTACAATGTACAAAACAGCATAGCAGATTTAAGTATTCAAAAATACAGCGGTTACGTTCAGGATAACATAAGATTAAGCAAAGGCAATAGTGATATTACATTACAGGCTGGTGTAAGGTTTAATTACAACAGTTTAAACCAAGAGTTTTTGGTGAGCCCACGTGCTCAAATAAGCTGGAAGCCATTGGGCAATAAAGACATTGTTTTTAAAGCAGCGGCAGGTGTATACAACCAACCGCCTTTTTACAGAGAATTAAGAAGAAACGATGGATCAGTAAATGAAAACATTAAAGCACAAAAGAGCAAACAGTTTGTTGCAGGTATTGATTATAATTTTAAAGGAAACGGAAACAGAATACTTAGACTTACAACTGAAGCTTATTACAAACAAATGACTGCCGTTGTACCATACGATATTGATAATGTAAAAATAAGATACCTCGGCAG
>JAYTCO010000200.1:0-4638 GCA_043736415.1 Ferruginibacter sp.
TCTAAAAATAAAATATTTATTTTTTCTTTTGGGTAGCTGGTTATTTTTTTATCCGCCATAATATAAAGTCCTTATTTTGCACAAATATATCTCATAGTACTGTTTTTAAATATGCTTATATATCAATTCTAAATATTCTTCTTCCTTTCAAAACTATAAAATTGAATAAAATAAAAATATTTTTTTGTGTATCAATATTATTTCTGATTACCGGCTGTTCATCCAAAAAAAACGATTTAAATAAAGCTAAAGAGCAGGATAAAAAGCAAACTTATATTATTCCGCCACCTTCCGTTTTAGCTGTTGTAGAACGGCAGAGAATACAATCGCAAAGTGAAATATTTTACGATTCGATGCTGGGTGGTTCAGGTTTTAACGGCGGAATGATTGTAGCAAAGGGAGGAAATATAATCTTTGAAAAATACAAAGGGTTTGTAAATATTGACGGAAAAGATTCTATAAACGCTTCAACATCTTTACATATTGCTTCTGTATCTAAAACCTTTACTGCTATGGCTGTGCTCAAACTGCAGGAATTAGGTAAGCTAAATATTGATGACTCTGTAACGCATTTTTTTCCTGATTTTAATTATCCCGGTGTTACCGTAAAAACTTTGCTGAACCATAGAAGTGGCTTACCAAATTATTTGTATTTTATGGAAGATGCGGGTTGGAACAAAGACTCTGTTATCGAAAATAAAGATGTTCTGAAATGGCTTGTTTTTAAAAAAGGAATGCTAAAAAATATTGCTTCTCCTAATAAAAGATTTACTTATTGTAATACAAATTTTGCATTGCTTGCATTAATTATTGAAAAGGTCTCAGGGAAAACCTATCCACATTTTATGCAAGAAAATATATTCGATCCTTTGGGGATGAAAAATACTTTTGTGCATTTTAAAGGCGATAATAAAATACGGTCAAAAAGTTTTGACTGGAGAGGAAGAGAAATACCCGATAATTTTTTGGATGATGTTTACGGTGATAAAAATATTTACAGCACCCCAAGAGATTTATTAATATGGGACAGGGCTTTATCTGATACCGTTTTTCTTACTGCAAAGTCTTTGGAACTTGCATACACACCTTACAGCAATGAAAAGCCCGGCATTAAAAATTACGGATTAGGATGGCGCATGAATAATTATGAAGATGGTAAAAAAATTATTTTTCACAATGGCTGGTGGCATGGCAATAATGCAGCATTTATAAGGGTTTTAAAGGATGATGCGACTATAATATTAATCAGCAACCGTTATGCACGAGCAGTGTATAAAGCTAAAAATCTCGTAAATATTTTTGATCGTTATTTCGAAACTGATACAGAAGATGTTGAAAATGCAGTTCCTGCAACCTTACCTGCAGTTTTACCTGCAGACAGAAAAGATAAAAGGAAATAATGATTTAAATCTTTGCTTTTTTCTTACCCAAAGAAAAAATAACATAATGCAATTGCAGTAAGAATGCCTACCAAATCTGCGAGCAACATTGCCCCAACCGCATAACGTGTATTTTTTACTGCAACTGCACCAAAATAAACAGCTATAACATAAAAGGTAGTATCTGATGAGCCTTGAAGTATACAGGACAATCTCCCTGCAAAAGAATCTGCACCATAAGTTTTCATGGTGTCGACCATCATTCCACGTGCAGCCCCACCACTAAAGGGTTTTACCAATGCGGTTGGTAATCCATCCACAAAACGGGTGTCTGCGCCCATTGCAGCAAACATGCTTTTAATACTGTCAATTACCACATCAAAGGTGCCGCTTGTACGCAATAAACTAATTGCTACCAGCATACCAACGAGGTAAGGAATTATGCGGACTGCAGTTTCAAAACCACCTTTTGCTCCTGTAATAAATGCATCAAATACATCTATTTTTTTATAAATTCCGCCAAGAATGATCAGTAAAAAAATCAACAGAATTAAACCGTTGCTCAATGCCCCTGAAAAGAATTGTAAACTATCTGCATTCAACGATTTTAAATATACCATCAACAAAGAAATGATAGCGGCAATGCTTCCCACCCATAACAATATTGTGGGCTGAAATACATTTATTTTTTGTTTGATAGATACAATCAGCATTGCTGCTATAGTTGCTACAAATGTGGCAATCATACAGGGTATAAAAATATCTAAAGGATTTGCAGCTTTTGCAGAAGCACGCAATGCAATAATGCTTACAGGTATTAGCGTAAGTCCGCTTGCATGCAGGCATAAAAACATGATCTGTGCATTACTTGCCGTTTCTTTATTTGGGTTTAATGTCTGCAGGCTTTCCATTGCTTTTATGCCGAAAGGTGTAGCCGCATTATCCAAACCTAAAAGATTGGCAGAAAAATTCATCATCATATGTCCCACTGCGGGATGACCTTTTGGAACATCAGGAAATATTTTTGAAAAGAACGGACCGATAATTCTACTGAGTAAATTGATGCCGCCGGCCTGCTCGGCTATTGCCAAAAAACCCATAAACAATGCAAGTAATCCTATCAACCCAATACATAACTCTACTGCAGATTTACAGGTATCTACTACCCCATTTGCGGTTTGAATTTTGTATGAAACATATTTGCCCGAACCGTTTTTAAAGGTAGAAATACCGCTTGTTGTATCTATTTTTTTAGAGTTGACTGCTGTAATAATTCGAGCACTAACCAATCCAGAATCCTGTGTATTTATTTTAATCGTATCCCCAGCTTTTCCAATAACCATGTTGGAAAAAATATTTTTATTTTCTTTTTGAAAAACAAAACCTTTTATGCAAGCAAGGCCTATAGCAATTATTATGAAGGCAGACCAGATGCGACTTAAAGCCATGGTGAGATTTTAAATATAAGATTTTAGATGTAAGATCTTAGTACATCTAAGGTTAGTTAATGACAGATTTGAAAATTATGAATTTAATTTGAGAATAAGGATTTTGTTTAAGTCGCTTATTTAAAGAAAAGGAAACATGGAATGTTTACACTCCTGTTCATTAATACTTTCAATGTTTAATAAACCCCAGATTGCATAATTAAAGCTAAATATTTAGATGAAGATGAAATGTGGTTCCTTTTTTCTTTTCCCCACAAAGAAAAAAACAACAAAATACATTTGCCACCGAAGATGCATATTGCTGCTGTTTTGCAGGGCTAAAAATGACAACCCTTCAAGAAACCTCAACCTCGCCTCTCGTAAACTGAACAATTTATCCAATGGAGAGCGGCAAGACTCTGATGGTATAAAATCTTTAGAAAGTATTAGAGACTAAAGTCCACCTTCGGGGCATTTAGGAGGACTTAAAGTTGTTTCCATTTCTTACCTTCGCAGCCGTTTAAAAAGAGTTGAGGGTTGCGGGTTAGGAGTTGCGGGTTTACCAACTCGATACCCTCAACCTTTAACCCGCAAGAATCAAAAAACCCAGAATTAAAAAATAGTATTATGGCGCTTAAAGCAGGTATCGTAGGCTTACCAAATGTAGGAAAATCAACCCTTTTTAATGCTGTAAGCAACAGTGCAAAAGCACAGGCAAGCAATTACCGTTTTTGTACTATTGAGCCTAATACGGGCTTGGTAAATGTGCCCGATGAACGCATTGATAAACTGGCTGCTTTGGTATCGCCGGAACGTACCGTGCCTACTCAAATTGAAATTGTAGATATTGCCGGGCTTGTACGTGGTGCAAGCAAGGGAGAAGGGTTGGGCAATAAATTTTTGGCAAACATAAGAGAGGTTGATGCAATTATACAGGTTATCCGTTGTTTTGAAGACGACAATATTTTGCGGGAAGAAGGTCCGATAAACCCTGTAGGCGATAAAGAAATTATTGAAACAGAACTGCAGTTAAAAGACCTTGACAGTGTTGAAAGAAAACTGCAGAAAGCAGAAAAACTTGCGAAGACAGATCCCAAGGCAAAAGTAGAAGCAGAAATTTTAGCTAAGTGTAAATTGCATTTAGAGCAGGGGAAAAATATTATTACATTGGGCTTGAGTAAGGAAGATAAAGTGGCAATAGCTGATTTGTTTTTACTGACAGATAAGTTGGTGTTATATGTTGCAAACGTAGATGTAGCAAGCATGCACACAGGAAATAAATATTCTGATGCACTAATAGAAGCGGTAAAAAATGAAGGCAATGAAGTAATTGTAATGACGAATGCGGTTGAAGCCGAGATTGCAGAATTTGAAGATCCGGAGGATAAAGCCATGTTTATGGAAGAGTATAAAATGACAGAGCCTGCGCTTGACCGTTTAATACACAGCACATATAAACTTTTAAATCTCTCTACTTATTTTACTGTTGGTGTGCAGGAAGTACGTGCATGGACGATACACAAAGGCTGGAAAGCGCCACAGGCTGCAAGTGTTATTCATACAGATTTTGAAAAAGGTTTTATTAAAGCAGAGGTAATTTCATACAACGATTTCATAAGTCTTGGTTCAGAGGCTGCATGCCGGGAAGTAGGAAAACTTCGCATAGAAGGTAAAGATTATTTGGTGCAGGATGGCGATTGTATGCATTTTCGATTTAATGTGTAATTTTTGAATCACAAAGGCACAAAGAAGATAAGGAATATAAAGATTTTGTAAACGTGTAGCTGAAAAGTTGTACGTTTTTTTGTTTGAATATTTGTACGCCAGCTATA
>JAYTCO010000201.1:0-4636 GCA_043736415.1 Ferruginibacter sp.
TTTAATTATTTCATAGCAATTGTTGCCAGTCTCCCGGTTTATTAATTTCATTAACACCTTTCCTTGATACACAGATAAGTTTGTGAGTGGATCACTAAATTCTTTCTTCAATTCTTTCTCCCGGGACTTAATGTAATTTTTACGCTCTTCTTTGCTTGTAACATTTACCATTTTTGCATTAATATCGTTCATCACAGCACCTGCTCTTCTTGCATAAGGATAAGTTACATACACTGCATTTCTAAGTCTATTGTATTTTGAATTGGCTAAAACCTGCGCTCTTGTTAGCCTAGCATAAGTGAATGCAAATTCAAGTGTTTTCATTTCCAGGGTATCACCTTCGTAAATGATGGCTTCTGATTTTATAGTATCATATACATTGCTTTTTTGAGCATACATTATTTGTACGCTGCAAAGCATACAAATAATCATCAGCATTAAAAATTTTAAGTAGGCCTGCACTATTATATGAACGTGATTGTTATAATTAAAGTTCTTAATTTAATACCACAATTAAAATAAAGTAACCTTAAATTTTCAATAAAAAGGGGGGGGGCTGTTTACTTTTAGTTCTTAGATGAACATTCGTCCGGGCTTTACGCAGTACTCCTCGTCATTTCGCTGCGCTGCATTCCTGTGGGGTACTTGCTGCAATCCCGCAGCCCTTCTGAATTTGTACATTTATTGAGCGATGGAAGATATTATACTGTGCTTTAGAAAACAAATTTTATTCTTTAAACCTAAAAGGATTTAGGAATAATTAAATTTTCAAGTTCTTGAAGTATTTTTACGAAATGAAACAAGTAACACTTCACATACCGGATAATAATTTTCCTTTTTTTATAGAGTTAGCCAAAAGTCTTCAGTTTGTGAAAAAAATTGAAGATGTAAAGGATTCTTCAAAACAAGAAGTTATACAAAATGTGAAGAAAGGTCTGACAGAAGTTAGTTTTTTTAAAAAAGGTAAACTAAAAACTACCACAGCAAAAGATTTTTTAAATGAATTATAGTGTAGAACTATTAGCTAATTTCAAGAAAGGAGAAAAAAATAAAACGATTTCCTTATAAACTTTAAAACTGCTGACTTGATTAAGAACGTCGCAAACCTTGTTAAAATGAAAATAAAATCAATAAAACAATATCAAATTTTTTATCATCAAAATCGTTCTTAATTGTTTATGAACTTTGTAAACTTACTTAAACGGTTTACTCCGAATCATTTATTAATATAAAATTTTTGAAAATCCCGAAATATTGCTCACTATCGGTTTGATAAAGTGAAAATAAAAGAAAATTGTTTTTCCTCCTTACGTTATCAGATGTCTCTCCCAAGTATTCCTTGAAATCTTTTAGAGAAGGATTGCTTAAAAAGAGGATTAAAACAAAGATGAAAGAAAAATATTTTAAATACTTTGTAGTTTTTCCAGTTGCTTTTTTTGGCTGGCTCTCGTTATTTTTTTCAGGCAAATTAAATCCAGTCTCATTTTCTTCATTTTTATGATTAAAACTATTCAATGCTGCATCTATTTCTTCATTAGTATTACCATTCAATTGTAAGAGCTCTTTAATTTCATCGTCTGTCAATCCACCATCTCTAAATTCGCTTATTACATCGGGAAGTTCTGATGGTTCATATTGTAGGTCTATATTATTTCCTTCTACTCTATCGTTTGTTTCTTCTTGCACTATTTCTTTTCCACTTAAAATATCACCTACTGCATCTCTTACAAACTTGTCGAATTTATAATCATTTGTAAGTTCTTGTATTCTCAATGCAGCGCCCAATTTTCTACAGAAATCATTTAATACTGTTCTAAACTTATAAAGTATCGTAGGAGTATTAATAAACACATTTTCTCCCTTATCACCAATAGCTTTTACAAATGCTTCTGCCTCTATTTCTACTTGGGAATAATTAGAATAGCCAATATTAGTTTTTATTTTAACAATTAAGGCTTCCCCTTTTTTACTCTTTTTTAATAACTCTATTCCTTGATTAAATCGAATTGGAAACATATGTTGCCATATGTGACCGTATTCATGTATAATAGTGTTTGGATTAACCTTGTTTTTATTCAAATAAATATTTCCACCTTCTACAAATCCATATATAATAACACCATGATTTTTATATTTTTTATTAATGGGATGGCTATATAATTTTTCATTAATCTTTGTTTGATCTAAAAAGTTTAAATCCACCTGAGGAAAAGATTTTTTTAGTTCAAATAATAGAGAATTAATTTTATATTTTATTGGTAATTTTAGTTTGGCAGTTCCTTCCATTTATTTAGTAAATTATGTCATAATTTTTTAATATCCAACATAAATGATTCAAATTATTAAATAACAATTCATAAAAAAATAATATTTTCAAAAACTTATCTTATACATAACTATTTATCGCATAATAGTATAAATCCCAATATTCGCTTTGGTAAACCCTGTATTAAAAATACCAGAATTGCTGTATTGGATATTCTTCAGTGGCTTGGATCCGGAATGACAAATAGCGACATTTTAAATGATTACCCTTTGTTAAAAGAAGCTGATATTTTAGCTGCATTACAATTTGCAGCTCACAGAGATTAATTAAAATTTACCTCTAAGCATTCGCCAACAAAAACATATAAAACACAAATGCCACAGACAAAGTAAGAATTATACCCGATTGCATTTTAGTAAACTTACCTCTTTGCAACATACTTAAAACCAAGCCAGCAGCCATAATTACAAGACCAATCCACACCAAATTTATTAGAGGGAAAACGTAAGCCTTTACTGTAACATAGTCAATCAACGTATTGGATTCTTTTATACCTAATCTTATTTTTTTATTTTCATCTATTCCAATAAAACGTACAAATAAATTTTGTGCAAATACTGTATCATCCACATTTACTATTCCCAGGCTGTCAACAACAACCAATGGCTTTGCAGTAAAGATTTGTTGCTCTTTGCTCGTAACAGTTATATCTGCCATTAGGGCAATCTGTCCCGGTTCAATGGCGTATTTTTTATCTACCGGATTGTTCACTACTTTATTTAATACCAGAAAGCCATTGCTGTAAAATGCAGTGTCGCCCGCTTTAAGTTTTACTTCGCTAAATTGAACGGTATCTTCTTGTTGCCCTGTTTTATTTAACGCATAAGAAACATAGGTAAAAATATCTCTTGTTAAATAAGATTTTGTATCAGGATTGCTGCTCATATTATTGTCCTTCATCTGATAAACATCAGGCTCTAGCCCAAACTCTTCAATGGTTTTACCGGTGCCTTTGTCTTTCCTCTGAAAGTTTAGTTTATAGAATTTTCTTCCCTTTTCATGCCCTGCAGAATCTTTTAAAAACGTCACTTTATAATCATCTAAACTTGCTGGAACTTCTCTTAAAAGTGTAAGATTTTCTCTTGGATTGTCTACTTCTTTGGTCATCGGGTCTTTACCACTGCTTGGCAATGTTATCCCATTAACCGTACTGCTGCTTATCACTTTTTTATTACCCGCAGAAATTAAGATTCCAATCAACATCAGCATAAAACCTGCATGTGCAACAGGACTGCCGGCTTTCATTATTTTACCTTTTTGCACCGTCCAAATATAAAACGCATTGGCAACCAAAGAATAAATTACTGCAAATGCCGCAACATACAGGGCTCCTAAAAAACCTGCGCCTTGTTTGTAATAAGTAAATGGATAGAATATTACCAGCAAAATCATAATTGCAGCTGCTACTGCTGTTGGCAACCAAATTTCTTTTACAAGATATTTACCTGTAGTTGCTTTGTATTTTAAATATTGGGTAATAGCAGTTAAAAAACCGAGGATAATTCCTACCAACACAATCACCTTGTTATAAGAAAACTCAATGTCTTCGGGCGGTGCAATTTTTGTCCCAAAAATTTTATTGTAAACCGGAACTGAAGTTTTGGCAATAATAAAAACGGATGTTAAGAAAAAAACAAGTGAACCAATGTACATCCAAAACTCACGTGAGTTTGTTGTTTCTTCTTTGTAGATCGTAGGTATTTTTTTGTAATGTTTTGCCAGTAAGAATAGAGAAGGAATTGTAAAAGCAAACAGATAAAGTAAGATAAGTCCATTCATTGCTTTAAATGATATGAGCAATCCAAAAATGGTAAAAGTAATGTCTTCACCCGTCTCAGTAAAAGCATGTACAGATGTATCGCCAAGCACGCCGGTTCTTGTTAGAAATGTAGAATATAAAATGAAAATAAAAGTGAGAAACGCAAACAAATAACTTGCCCTTAAAGAATGACCCGTGGCTTTGTAAATAACCATTGTGTGCATACCCGCAATTAGTAATAACCATGGCACAAGCGATGCATTTTCTACCGGATCCCAAGCCCAATAGCCACCAAAATTTAAAGATTCGTAAGCCCATTTTCCACCCATCATTATTCCAACTCCTAAAATTGCAGCGCACATTAAAGTGTAGGGCAATGCTTCCTTAACCCAATCGCCGTAACGCTTTGTTTGTATGCCTGCATAAGCATATGCAAATGGGATTAAAGTAGTGGCAAAACCTAAAAACAAAATTGGTGGATGAATAACCATCCAATAATTTCTTAAAAGGACATTTAATCCTAACCCATCTTTTATGAAAGTGAGGTAGTT
>JAYTCO010000202.1:0-1918 GCA_043736415.1 Ferruginibacter sp.
TTATGCTGAATTAAAAAAATTAAAAACCGTTATTGAAAAAATAAATGCAGGAGAAAAAGTTTTTATTTTATTGGATGAAATTTTACGGGGAACAAATTCGCTTGACCGACATACAGGTTCAGAAGCGTTAATAAGACAGCTGATAAAGCAAAAAGCTGCGGCAATACTTGCTACACATGATGTTGATTTGGCTGCGCTGGAAAATGAATTCCCCAACAATATTTTAAATTACCATTTTGATGCACAGGTAAACGGCGAAGAATTATACTTTGATTATAAATTAAAAACCGGCGTATGTACAAACATGAATGCAAGTTTGCTCATGAAAAAAATTGGACTGGAATTATAGTTTTAATATATTTCTAACCAAAAAAAGTTTCAAAAAAATTCCTTCAAAAAAAATAAAATTTGCTGCTCATCTATCGCACAATAAAAGATGAATAACGGTATGCCGTACAAGTGAGTGACTTACAACCCTGCCCGACTGCGTCATTCAGGCGGGAATGATGACCATTGCTGCTGCTTTGTATTGACAAAAAAACTAAACTTTTTTGTGTAGAATTGAATTTGCTTTTCCGGTTAACATCGGTACAAAACTAAAATTCTCAAACAATTCTTCACTGTAAGTTGCGTCAGCATTTTTTGTTAACCGAAGCATTCGCTGTTGCAAACCTTCATCTACCGGAATAACCATAAAGCCACCGGGTTTTAGCTGCTGAATCAGTTTCGGCGGAATAAATGGAGCTGCGGCCGTAATAATTACTTTATCGAAAGGCGCATAAGTTGGCAAACCTTCAAAACCATCGCCGTAAAAAAACTTTAAATTATGGTATTTGCTTTTAAAAATGTATTGCTTTGTATGATCAAATAAATTTTTCTGGCGCTCAATTGTAAAAACTTTTGCACCGAGTTCTGCTAATACCGTTGCCTGGTAAATACTTCCGGTACCGATTTCCAAAATCTTTTCATTTTTCTTAATTTGCAGTAATTGCGTTTGGTAAGCAACGGTGTAAGGCTGAGATATTGTTTGTCCGTCAGAAATTGGAAACGCCCGATCTTCGTAAGCAATATTATCAAATGCACTGTCCATAAAAGAATGGCGTGGTATATTGTTCATGGCATTTAAAACAACTTCGTCAGATATTCCTTTCTCCCGTAAAACATCCATTAATTTTTTGCGCAGGCCTTTGTGGCGGTAAGTATCTTCGTTAATATTCATGGTAATACTGCAATATAAAAAAAGCCGAACAATGTCCGGCTACTTTTATTTTATAATTTATTTTAAAATATTATTTTGAAACTACAATCCCATATCTTTTATGATAGCTGCAATTTTATCATCGAGCAGTTTTTCAGTTTTATGCAATTTTGCTGCACTCATTAATGGTTCATTTACGCTAAAATAAAATTTTATTTTTGGTTCTGTACCGCTTGGTCTTGCAGAAATTTTAGTACCATCTGCCAGTTCAAACTGCAGCACATTACTTTTTGGTAAATCAATTTTCCACTCCTCTCCTGTTTGCAGATTTTTACCAATCTGCAATTCATAATCAAGTAAATTTTGTACAGCGGTGCCACAGATATTTAAAGGTGGATTTTTTCTGAAACCTTCCATCATTGTGGCAATTTCTGCAGCGCCATTCATGCCTTTTTTAGTAATGCTGATAAGATTTTCTTTGTAAAAACCATATTCAACATAGAGGTCAATTAATTTTTCAAACAAGCTGCGGCCTTTGTTTTTTTCGTAAGCCGCCATCTCACAAATAAGTGCTACAGCACTCACTGCATCTTTGTCTCTAATCTTATCTCCTATCATTAATCCAAAACTTTCTTCCCCACCAATAATATAATTTTCTTTTCCTTCTTTTTCTTTTATAAGAGATGCAATCCATTTAAAACCTGTAAGTACGTTGTAACA
>JAYTCO010000203.1:0-4613 GCA_043736415.1 Ferruginibacter sp.
CGCTTTCAAAGGCAATGATTTGTTGCGTACGCAAAGCAATTCTTGCTGCTTCTTCCGTTGGAAGGCTCATCGCTTCATCAAATCCATTTGTGTGTAAAGATTGCGTGCCACCAAGAACGGCCGCCAATGTCTGCACCGTAACTCTTGCAATATTATTTAATGGTTGCTGCGCTGTTAATGTGCTGCCACCTGTTTGTGTATGAAAACGGAGCATCATTGCTTTGGGGTCAGTTGCACCAAGGTCTTTCATCATCACCGCCCACATTCTTCTTGCGGCCCTAAATTTGGCAACTTCTTCAAACAAATTATTGTGGGCATTAAAAAAGAAGGAGAGGCGTTTGCCAAAAATATTGATGTCCATACCTTTTTGCAAAGCAGCCTGCACATAGGCTTTGCCGTTGCTGAGGGTAAAAGCAATTTCCTGCACGGCAGTGCTACCTGCTTCCCGAATATGGTAGCCTGAAATTGAAATCGTATTCCACTTGGGAAGCTCTTTGGTGCACCACTCAAAAATATCAGTGATGATACGCATGGAAGGTTTTGGCGGATAGATGTATGTTCCTCTTGCTGCGTATTCTTTTAAAATATCATTTTGAATTGTTCCCGATATTTTTGTTAAGTCTGCGCCCTGTTTTTTTGCAACCGCAACATACAGAGCAAGCAAAATAAATCCCGAAGCATTTATCGTCATTGAGGTAGAAACTTCTTCTAAATTTATACCTGCAAACAATAACTCCATGTCTTCGATACTGTCAATGGCAACACCAACTTTTCCTACTTCTCCATCTGCAAGGGGATGATCACTATCATATCCGATTTGTGTCGGCAAATCAAAAGCAACACTAAGGCCACTCACGCCCTGCCCTAACAAATAATGATAACGTTTGTTGCTTTCTTCTGCCGTAGAAAATCCTGCATATTGCCGCATTGTCCACAATTTACCACGGTACATAGAAGCCTGCACGCCACGGGTAAAAGGAAACTCGCCCGGTAAAGAATTATCTCCTTTGGTGGAATTGACGGCATCATATATTTCTTTAATTTCTATTCCCGAATCTGTAGTAATATTTTTTTGCTCCATCTTGTTGCTTTTTTTTCTAAAGTCTTGTGTCTGAAATTTTACATCAAATATTTTTTGTCTATTCCATAGTTTTCATTACTTCTTTTGCTTCATGCTGTATGGCTTCAAGCACAATCTGGTTCAACTCCTGTTGCTGATTCAGACTGTATTCAAGTATTCTTTTGCTAAGATCAAGCGAGTTTGCCTGTGCGGGTAACATGGCAGCCAACTGGTTTATAACATAGATATTCTGATCTTTCAATTTTACAATTGCGCCCCAAATTTCTTTGCTTACATAAATCTGCTGGCTTACATTATAATCGTATTCAGATTTTATATTTTGAATAAGTACACCATGCATAATGGCGGCGCTTTCTCCATGCGCTTGAGCACTACTGATCATATTTTTTAAACCGGCACGTTCTGCAAATACGGCCAATCTTTCGTAAGCCAATAACTGCAGTTTTTTGCTTTCAGGATTTGCAGTTTTTAAATATTCTCTAAGAGCAATAACTTCTTTAATTAAATATGTAAAACCTCCAAGGCATATTATTAAAATGATGACAGGTATATTTTGAAGAATTTCATTCATAAAGAAGTATTTAATTTGTAAAATTAATCAATGGAACTTAGAAGTTTGATGGATTTTAATTTATGTTTAAAAGAAGCTTTTCTTGTACTATAAATATTACCGTATTTTTAAAGCATGATTGTGCTGACAGAAAATTTTAACCGGGAAAATCTTTTTCCATTCACACATACAAGGCATACAGCAGATATTTTTATTGGGGCGATGACGATCAGAAAAAAATGGGAATTACTTACAGGGGATGTTATTACAACGGATGACAATGAAAACAGTATTTTTATTCCCGCCAACATCATCCCGACACTCGAAAACTACAAAGAAATTATCGAAAAATCATCGGAACAGGCTGAAATAAAATCATCAGATACAATTAAGATTATTACTTATTCGTGGCAGCTTTTTCAGCTCAATGATTATGCGTTAAGGCAGGATTATTTATTGCTTACCGCTAAAAAAGAATCTCAACCCATTAATAATTTTATAACTGCAAGCAACAAAGAAAATGTTTTTTTAGAAGTGGGAGTTAATATTTCTCCCTGTTATTTAAATGCAACAACAGGTCCAATTTACATAAGCCGAGATGCAGTTATAATGGAAGGAAGTATGATTAGAGGACCATTTTTTTTAGGTGAAGGAAGCGTAATTAAAATGGGTAGTAAAATATACGGGGCAACGAGTATTGGAAAAAATTGTACAGTAGGTGGAGAAATAAAAAACAGCATTTTATTTGACAACAGCAACAAAGCACATGATGGTTATTTAGGCGACAGTGTAATAGGAGAGTGGTGCAACCTTGGTGCAGGTACAAGCAACAGCAACATAAAAAATACGGCAACAAGAGTTGGTTATATCCTGAAAGATGATACAGCACTGACATATAGCGGTAACAAAGGCGGACTGTTAATGGGTGATTACAGTAGGGCAGCCATAAACACTTCGTTTAATACAGGTGCTGTTGTGGGTGTTTGTTGTAATATTTTTGGAGAAAATTATTCTGCAAAATTTACTGAAAATTTTACCTGGGGAAATGAAAAATACATATTTGAAAAAGCATTGAGAGATATAGAAAACTGGATGGCTTTCAAAAAGACTTTTTTGTCAGAAGAATCTAAACGAAAACTACTACTACTGTATGAAACAATTGGAGTATAAAATATTATCTGTACTTACAAAAGGGTGGATGAAATACAAATTGGATACAGAAACTTGGAAGATTATGCTGAATGAACTTGGAAGACAAGTTTAGGATATAGCAGTTTCGATCAGCAATGTTTATCAAACAAATAATTATATAGTAAAGGTAATAGTTTTGAAAAAAAATGCATCATTAATAAATTATAAGTAGAATATTATGAGAAAACAAATAGCTGCAGCTAACTGGAAAATGAACCTTACGCTTGCAGAAGGATTAAAATTGATAAATGAAATTTTAGAGGCAAAAATATTTATGGAAACTACACAGGAAGCAGTGTTTGCCGTTCCTTTTCCATATTTGATCAGTATTGAAAATGCGATAACTAATACGCCAAATTTTTATGTAGCTGCACAAAACTGTGCTTCAGAAAAACAAGGCGCATACACCGGAGAAACGAGTGCACAAATGATTAACAGCATAAATATTCCTTATGTAATTATTGGGCACAGTGAAAGGAGAGAATATTATCATGAAACAAATGAGATTCTTGCAAAAAAAATTATTCTTGCTTTAGTCAATAATTTAACGCCCATATTTTGTTGTGGTGAATCTTTTGAAATAAGACAATCAGATAATCAAAATGAATTTGTACAAAAACAAATAGCAGAAAGTCTTTTTCATTTATCAGAAGAAGAAATCAGCAAAACGGTAATAGCCTACGAACCAATATGGGCAATAGGTACAGGGCTTACAGCCAGCAGCCAGCAGGCACAGGAAATGCACGCCCACATTCGAAAAGTTTTAGCGGATAAATATGGTAATGTTACTGCTGGAAATATTTCTATTCTTTATGGCGGCAGTGTAAAAGCTGCAAATGCTGATGATATATTTTCACAGCCGGATGTTGATGGTGGATTGGTTGGGGGTGCGAGCCTTATTGCAAATGAATTTATTACAATAATTAAAAGCCTGAAAAAAATACAGTAAATCAATTTTAAAAAACATCAATTAATGTCCGGTAATTTGGCCGGTTCCGTTACACTAAGTTTATCAAGATCCAATATTGTTGTATCTTTTTCATTATCTCTGTAAAACATGGGAATATATTTTGAACCATAAATAATTTCCTGAAAAGTATAGGAAGTGCGTGCAATAACTGTATTGCTGAATTTATCATCAAATGCTTTTACAAACACAATTATTTCACCTTTAGAATTGCTGAAGTCTTCTTTTGTAAAATTATAAAGTGGACTTTCTTGAGTAATTGGATGCACAACTGTCCAACTTAATGTAAGAGCATTTATTGCACGCAATTCCAGATTAAGGGTAAAAAATTGATTTGTAGTTTTACCGTTTTCATCGGTCATTATCACCAGTGTCAGTTTGGTTTCTGCATCTGTGAGCGTAGTATTTTTATAAGGGGTTAATCTAATCATTAATGCTGAACCCTCTTTGTATGGCGCAATTACAGCATTTTCAGCAAATTTAATAAAGGCTTTTGGTAGGCTGAATCTGCCATACATTAAACCTGTTGCAACAGCAAAGCTGAGCAGCCCTATCAATGCATGAAAAGAAGAAACAGCATTCATTAAAAAACCTGATGGGCTTATTCTGCCATATCCGACTGTTGTATACGTTTGAGTGCTAAAGAAAAACGCCTCCATCAGTTTTTCTGATTCTGAGGTGGTTTTTAGTCCAACCAAATGTTCAACACCTATAAAATAGTATAGTAGTGTAAAAAGAAGATTTACGAAAATATAAAAGAATAAAATTATTAGAAAAAAACGCCAACCTGAAATAGAGAGCATGCTGTGAAACCAACTTACTCT
>JAYTCO010000204.1:0-4606 GCA_043736415.1 Ferruginibacter sp.
CGGAAAATATAAATTTTCCTGGAGATAGTATCATCCGGAATAATTTTAATAATAGCTTTTTTAGCTTTTGCCATTTTAATTTTTATGAAAGCCTATGCTGTTTTACCGGAATTTTTTATACTTAATTTAAGAGAATTACGACATCCAATTCAAGCCTGCTTCTGCATTCCATTTGGTGGTTGATTTTTTTAACTTGGTCCAGAATTCAATAGAACTTTTACCTGTAATATCTCCTACACCAAATTTACTTTCATTCCATCCACCAAAACTAAAAGGCTCACGAGGTACAGGCACACCAACATTTACACCAATCATTCCTGCACTTGCTCTTTCAATAATATATCTGGCCATTCCACCATTTTGTGTAAACACTGATGCGGCATTGCCATAAGGATTTGCATTTTCAATAGCCAATGCTTCATCAACTGTTTTTGCACGCATGATGGATATTACCGGCCCGAATATTTCTTCTGTTGCGACACTCATTTGGGGTGTTACAAAATCAATAACGGTCGGACCAACATAAGTACCGTTTTCTTTTCCGGATACCTTTGTATTTCTTCCATCAACCAGTATTTTGGCACCTTGGGTTTCAGCTTCTGTAATGTATTGTTCAATTTTTTCCTGTGATGCTTTGTTAATAACAGGCCCGAGGCTTTCACCCGGAATTATTTTTCTTGCTTCTTCACAAATTTTATTAATAATATCGTCTACATTTCCTACACCAATCATAGCACTTGCGGCCATACAGCGCTGTCCGGCACAGCCACTCATACTCGCAGCTACATTTTGGGCTGTCATGCCCGGAATAGCATCCGGCAAAACCATCAAATGGTTTTTTGCGCCGCCTAAAGCAAGACATCTTTTATAATTAGATGTTGCTCGTTGGTAAACAATCTTAGCAACTTTTGTAGAACCGACAAACGATATTGCTTCGATATCGGGATGATCACAAATAGCATTTACAATGTCAACATCTCCATGCACAATATTAAACACACCATCCGGCAAGCCCGCTTCTTTTAGTAACTGAGCAAGTCTGCCGCAGCTTAAAGGCACTTTTTCAGAAGGTTTCATGATCATACAATTGCCCAATGCTATTGCGTTTGGCAATGTCCAGTTAGGAACCATGCTTGGAAAGTTAAACGGCACAATTGACGCTACTACTCCCAATGCCACATGTTCTGTTCTGCATTCAACTCCCCTGCTTACTTCAAGTATTTCCCCGGTAACCAATTGCGGTAACGAGGTAGCAAATTCTGTCAGTTCAATACACTTGTCTATTTCAGCGACAGATTCACTCATTGTTTTTCCGTTTTCCTCACTGCATAAAGCAGCAAGTTCCTGAAGGTTTTTCTCCAGCAAAGTTTTGTATTTGAAGAATACCTGCACTCTTTCTTTTATGGGCGTTTTACTCCATGCGGGAAAAGCTTTTTTAGCCGCAGCTACAGCAGCATCAAGATCTGACGATGATGACAATGGAACTTTCGAAAGCAATTTTCCATCAATAGGAGAAACAACATCTATTGTATTTGTATTGCTCGGTGCGATAAACTCGCCACCTATATAATTTTGTATGGATGGATATTTCATAATCTATTTAAGCATCGTTTATAAGACCTCTTAAAAATAGCACTTTTTAAAATAGCAAATCCACCCGTATCGCTCTTGTCAGAATATAAAATGCCGTTTTATAGTCTGCCTATTTTTATAGATATTTGCGCAATCTCAAAAAACATGACTGTTTTAATAAAGCAAGCAATCATCATCTGTCCATCGTCTCCTTTTCACCTTCAGGTAAAAGATATTTTAGTTGTTGATGGAATTATTAAAGCTATTGACGATAATATTTCAGCAGAAAATACCCAAACAATTACTGCAAGTGATTTGCATGTAAGTATTGGATGGATGGATATTTTTGCTGACTTTGCTGAGCCCGGCAATGAACATAGAGAAACACTTGAGAGTGGAGCAAACGCTGCAGCAGCCGGTGGTTTTACGGATATAATGTTGGTTCCGGATACAATGCCATCCGTTTCTTCAAAAGCGCAAATTGAATTCCTGATTGAGCGGGCGAAAACGCTACCTGTAAATATACATCCAATTGGATCAGTAACAAAAAAGGCAGAAGGTGTAGCACTTACTGAAATGTATGATATGCACAAAAGTGGTGCAGTTGCATTTAGTGATGGCAGAAAATCAATTCAACAATCCGGTATTTTATTAAAAGCGTTGCAATATGTTTCTGCAAAAAATGCAGTGATAATACAGTTGCCTGATGATAAAAGTATAAGTGAAGGTGGGATGATGAATGAAGGTATCGTGAGTACAAAACTAGGGCTGCCCGGCAACCCAGCAATGGCAGAAGAAGTTATGATAGCAAGAGATATTGCATTGCTACAATACACAAATTCTCATTTACACATAACGGGCGTGTCTACAAAAAAAGGAATTGATTTAATAAAAAATGCAAAAAAAGAAGGTTTACAAATAACCTGTTCTGTTACACCCTATCACTTATTTTTTAGCGAAGAAGACTTGGCTGATTATGATACAAACTTAAAAGTAAATCCACCTTTGCGTACAAGGGAAGATGTAACAGCATTGCAGGATGCACTACGATCTGGAGTTATTGATTGCATAGCCAGTCACCATACGCCACAATGTGCCGATGATAAAATTTGTGAATTTGAATATGCTAAAAATGGAATGATCACATTGCAAACATTATACGGAACGGTAAATGCAATTATTAACAACACTGAACTTTTAGTGAAGATATTGACAGAAAATAATAGAAAAGTATTTGGTCTGAACATGCCGGTAATTGAAACTGCTGCTGTTGCATGTTTGACAATTTTTGAACCTTCTTCCAACTATATTTTTGTTGAGACAGCTATTCTTTCTAAATCTAAAAACAGTGCTTTTATTGGAAAGGAAATGAAAGGAAAAGTAATTGGTATCATAAATAAAGATAAACTGGTTTTAAACAATTAGATTAGGATTTTAAGTAGTCGGCAATTAAACAGAATTAATAATTTATTTTTACGGTCAAATTAATTTTATGCAATCGACATATATAAAGACATATACAGAAAATGATTCTCAGTTGGAAGCAATTAAAGCGTTTATGAAAGCTTTAAAAATAAAATTTGAAGTACAAAAAGAATCCCCATATGATAAAGGTTTTGTAACCAAAATTTTAAAAGGAGATGAAGAATTTAAAAAGGGAAAATTTCAGGCGATTAAAACTGCTGATCTGTGGAAATAATCTATAACCAAAAAGCATTAGATGATTTAGAATTTTGGAAACAAAGCGGAAACACTAAAATTCAAAAGAAAATATCTGAACTAATCCAAGCTATAGAACTTGATCCATTTGTAGGGATTGGAAAACCTGAATTACTTAAATATGAATTGATTGGAAAATGGTCAAGAAGAATAAATCAGGAACATAGAATCATTTACAAAACGGAAGAAAATATCCTGAAAATTTATTCTCTAAAGGATCATTATTAGTTTTCTTATAAAAATTCAAAAGCAATTACAATATTGAAAACTATTTCTGCAAAATATATTGGATTAATTACCGCTGCTGCAATGATAGCTGCGTCTTTAATTCTTTTCTATGTGTTACATTTTCCGGAGAATGGAAAGAATCAGTATTTTATTTATGCTTTGTATACAGCTGGAATTATAACTGCACTGCTTCTGTATAATAAAAATATAACAGAGGAAAATTCATTTAAAAATTATTTTTCTGAAGGGTTTAAGGTGTTCGTTGTGGTTACTTTGATAATGGCTGTTTTTACTTTTATTTTTTATAAAATGAACCCACAGATTTTAGAAAATGCATTGGTAGAAATAAATACATTTAACGCAAAAGATGTAGACAAAACTCCGGCGGAAGTTACAGCCAATGCAGAAAAATTAAGAGGAATATTTATACCGATGATGATTGCAACAACAACTGTAAAGAATATGGTTTTAGGAGCACTTATTACAATTGTTGCTGCAGGTTTTCTATCTCAAAAAAAATCGGTATAATGTGTTTAATATAAAAAAAGGCATACCTGCTGGCAGGCGTGTATATATTTTAAGAAGAAATGCCAGCCCGGCTGAATGCCGTTCGGACGAGTGCGACGTCAATGAAAATCAACATTGCTGTCTCGTTGTCGGGCTAACAATAAAATAAAAATGGATTTATCAATTGTAATACCACTTTTTAATGAAGATGAATCTTTGCCGGAACTTACCGCATGGATAGAAAAAGTGATGACCGCTCATAATTTCAGTTACGAAATAATTATGGTAGATGATGGCAGCACCGATGATTCGTGGGCTGTAATAGAAAATTTACGAATCAATAACAATGCTGTAAAAGGCATAAAGTTTCAACGCAATTATGGAAAAAGTGCGGCGCTTAACGAAGCTTTTAAAGCCGCACAGGGTGATGTAATTATTACCATGGATGCAGATATGCAGGATTCTCCCGACGAAATACCTGAACTGCGCCGCATGATTTTGGAAGAAAACTTTGATATTGTAAGCGGCTGGAAAAAGAAAAGATTTGACAATACTTTTACCAAAAACCTCCCATCAAAAT
>JAYTCO010000205.1:0-10792 GCA_043736415.1 Ferruginibacter sp.
CAATATTTGTTTCAATTGCCCACCGTTTATTATACAGCGTTTTCATGTCCTCATTACTTAATAATTTATCATCTTCAATAGATGTAATTAATATTTCAATTTCCCCGGTATTTAAATATATTTTCTCCACACGCAACTCAATAAAAGTTGATCTTGTTACTTTATAATTATACTTTTTTAGTAACAGTACAGCACGGTCATCAGGATAGAATTTTACTTTTCTGCTAATGTCTGATGAGACTACAAAGTCTTTAATACTATTGCTAAAATCTTTTTTACATCTTACAATAAAATCTTTTGGCACTTCACAGGATTGCATTAAATAAAAAAGTGTAAATGACGGAAACCCCCTGTCGTAAAGCGTTATACTGTTATCAGGAATACTGTCAACCCATTTATAAGCACACATTCTTTCTGAGCCGTTCATCGCAAACATTTCTGTTTTTAGCGTAACTTCGTTCAACACATCAAACATTTTCATATAACGGCATAATGGATAAGTGCCATACTTATTTTTACTTACACTGTATGCTGTCTTTATATCTTCACCTTTAATCAAAATTGCAGAAGAGCCATCAACTGCTAATAATTTATATCCCTTCCACAAAGAAATATTTTTGTTTAAATCATAATATAATTTGGCTAAATATTCCAAAAGAAATTTAAACCATTTACTGTCTATTTGGTGGCGACGCTGAGAGAATGCACCTTTTGTAAACATTGATTCCTTGTCGATATTAAGTTTAGAAAAATAAGTCTTTAGTTCAATATTTAAAGATTTTTTTAATAAGCTCAGTATTAAAAAAGTAACAGTACCAAAACCTAGTTTTCTTGCTCGGGTAAAAGACTGCTCGTTGGTAAGAAAAAAAGATTGAATTTCTCTTGAAGTAGAAACGCATTTTATTGTTTTAATAAATTCTTCAAACACGCTTATTTTTGCTGAAGTCATTGTTAGTTGAATTATGTTTTTGTAGTGAATAACAAAATTCTAACTTTCAATGGCTATTTTAAATAAATTCCTTAACTAAATGACATTGCAGCGCAGCCCTTCAGTAATATTTCTATTATCATCTTTTATTCGACCATTTATGAATTTTCCCATGCAACTTTGAGTAATTATTTTGAGAAGTTATTTAAAATTCATTTTGCTTCACAGCTATTTTTCTATATTTTTGCTGCCCAAATCAAACGGTAGTCGTAGCTCAGTTGGTTAGAGCATTAGATTGTGATTCTAAGGGTCGGGGGTTCGAGCCCCCTCGATTACCCACTAAAAACCTCTCAAATGTTGAGAGGTTTTTTAATATAAAAAAATTTTAAGAAATTAGGTTATTCAAACAATTCTAATTTGTTTTTTGGCCTTCTTTTATCTTCCCACTTAAAACTTTTAAGGTATTTTTTATCAGCAGGTATTTGTTTTATGGGGAACATAACACCATCAACATTATTCACAAATTTTATTTTTTGTACTTCCTGTTTTGCAAAATATACATCAACTACATCTCCACTACATCTGTTCATTCCAATAAATGCACTGTCTTGATCCTGCGGGTAAAAAATAGTTTCAGCCGGCGAACCTTTTATACGGCTGTAATCAATTTGTCCGTTGTTAAAGTATGCATTTAATGTGCGACCGCCTGCCTGGTTATACATTGCGGGGTTTTGCTGGTTTATGATAATGCTGTTGTTAAAAACATACAATCTTTTTGGCTTTTGATTCTGCGTAAATAAATACATTGTATCACCCTTGACCTGGTTTTTTTCTTTCCAAAAAACAGGGCTTCTAAACATTCTAAAAACCGAGTCTTCTGTGGAGTAATACATGCTGTCACTTACAGCTTGCGCAGAGTCGTTAAAAATGCGCACATTATTATAACCGATCACATACCTAATACTATCCTGGGGAGTTTTTGAATAGATCTGTTTATTGTTAACCGTATCTACTTTTGTATAATTTCTTTTTGTGGTACTGTCATATTTTCTAAGCCCTGAAAATAGTGTATCAGCAGCAATGTATGTGCTGTCCTTGTCTTTTACAATGATTACTACAGGTTTTTGCGTTGCGAGAAAAGAGGCTGTTTTTTGATTGGTTTCAATTCTATTACCGATTGCAATAACATGGTTTATGCTGTCAACAAATTTTGCCCGTCCTTCTAAAATACCAATACCTGTTTTTTCATCAAAAAAAATATTATCAGCAATAGCTGAAGATGCGCTGTCACTTATTATTGTACGGTCAAAAAAATTTGCCTCACCTGTTTGTAAATTATAGGTACCATTTTTAGACCGTATAATTTTACCCTCTTTTGTTTTAACTAATGTTGGCGATATCAGAGTAGCTACTTTAAACAAGGTATTGTACCTCAAGCTATCTGCCTTTATATCATACTTAGGATCTACAAGGTGTACATATTTTTTAAAGTAAACATCTTTTGTATCAGCGTAATAAATGGCATCTGTACTTGTTAATACAGTTGTGCCATTTATAACTTTGCCGCCACCCTTATATGTTGCAATGCTGTTTGCAAGGTCATAAGTTAAATCATCAGTAAGCAAAGTTCCTTTACCATCTGAAAGCTTTACGTTTCTTTTTAAATAAGCAATTCTTTCTTTACCTAAATACCTTAAATAGTTTGCGTAAGTATTTACCGTATCAGCATCATTAATATATACATTACCAAAAACTTCTGCAATTTGTGTTCGAGAATTTATTACAATGCTATCACCGGATAAAATAGTTTTGCCTTGTCTTACTTTTGCATTACCTGCGAGTGTTCTGAGAGATGTACTGTCATCTAACGTAATAAAACGGGTACTGTTTCCGGATATTATTTCAATTTTGTTGGAACTGTCTTTTACAGGAGACTGTGCAAATATTAGTTGCGAAAGCCATAAGAAGATTAATAAAAAAAGTAAATGCAGTAGCTTGTTCATTCAATTATTTTCTTGTTGCAAATTGAATAATTAATTACTAATGGCATCACAAAATTTTATTTAATTCTTTCTACAAAATAAGGGCTGTTGATCGTATCAGGCAATGGAACTAAAATTGGGTTGTTGTTTTGCTTTTTTCCAAATACAGAAATGCTGACATAACGTTTAGGATTAACCCTGATATCATCCAGTAATAAATTTAATTTATTACCGCTTGAAGAAAGGTTTTTATACATAGTAGGATCATTCAACAATTTCCCTAACGTTCCGCTGTTGTTGTCGAACTTAGCAATTACATTTTTGAGTTCGTTTACAGCTCTGTCAAGAGTATCAAGAGTTTTGTTCAGATTTAGATTTGCAAATTTTGAAGAGGTTTTGTCAAGATTTGACAAAACACTGTTTATTTTCTCATTGTTATTTGCAAAGTTTGACGTGATGGAACTTACGTTGTTCAATGATTTTGCCAATGCTCCTGTTTGTGCATTTAATAAACCATTTAAAGAAGCAGTGGAAGTAACCATCGAAGCAGTAACCTGATTTAAATTTGCAAGAACCTGAGCAATATTTCCTTTAGCCTTTGGATCTAAAACAGTATTAAAGTTTCCAAGCAAGGTATCAACTGAGGAAACCGCTTTTCTTACTTCATATAAAACGGGATCAACTTTTTTCAAAACATTATCAAACAAACCACCACTTGTTTCTGTTATAATAGTGTCTTTGTTATGCAAATTATCTATCGCATCTCCAAGCTTTATTTCAATGCTGGTTGTACCTAAAGGATTAGATTTTATTATTGCAATAGAATTTTTAGGTATGTTTATATCTTTGGTTATGTTAAGATCTACCAAAATTTCCCTCATATCTTTTTCGGTAGTTATTTTATAGACTGTACCAACCTGTAATCCATTTATAATAATTGGGTTTGAATTTTGTAAGCCCTGTACATTTCCATATTTACCGGTTATCATAGTATCCTTACTCCATAATTTTTTTCCCTTAAGAAAGTTGAAACCCAGTATTAAAAATGCTAAGGACACTACGGTAATTGCACCTACTTTTGTTTCGTTTGAAATTTTCACTTATTAATAGTTTTAGTTATTGGTTTTTCAAATTCGTTTTAAAATATACCAATTTGTCAGCCAAAAAAGATTTTAAATTTTTTAAGGGGTTTTTGTAAGTGGTTTAATAATTTCAAGTTGTGCTTTGTACCTTACCACTGCTTTGGTTATTGCTTCAGCCAATTCCTGCTGTCCCTTATCGCTGTTCAAATAACGTTCATCTTCAGGGTTATTTATGTAACCCGTTTCAATTAAAATTGCGGGCATTTTTGTGGCTGATAATACCCAGATACCCTTTTGGCGTTGGTTTACTCCCAAAGCACGTCGGCCGGTTGCATCTATTTCATCATTAACCAATGTAGCCATTCTATCACTTTTTTCCTGATAAAGTTTTGCATACACCTGCGCAAGTTGTCTTCCTTCAGGCGTATTAAAATTAAAATTATTATACAAACTATCTGCTACACCGGTTTCAAATTGAATTTCTTCCTGACCTTTCATAATGGCTTTAAGCTTATCACTTGTTTTAGCTGCCGCAAAAATATAAACACTTGTACCGTTTATTGCTAATGGCATTTTATAATATTCATAAATGGGCTCATCAACCTCATATGATTCTGTATGTTTTTTTCTTCTTTTGCCTTTACCGGTGTAAGTAATTTTATGTCTGGTAACTGTTTTTGTTCCTATTTGTCTTCTGCCGGTTTTTAAGGGACCTGAATCAGCATGTATACATATAAATAAGTCTCCTTTAGCATCGTTAGCAATATTTGCTTTTACACGGGGGTCGTCAAAAACATCAGTTGTTCTTGTAGGTACCACTTTTACATCAGGCAATTGCCTTTTTAATTCTTCCACCAATTTTTTAGAAATACCCAACGTTACATTTTTTTCCATAGAGCGCAACGAATTCTCATACTGACCTATTGCACCCGCATCTGTTCCTCCATGACCTGCATCTACAACAATTGTTCTTAGTTTTTTTGCCTGTGCAGCGCATTCGTTTTTAAAAGAGCCTATACAAACAAGGCAAATAAAAATAAACAATCCTCTTTTCAGCATAATGGTAATTGGGTTATACAGTATATGTTATAATTCTTTTAAAGAATTACAGGGAAAATTTTAATAGCTATTTTTGCGCATTCGCATTTATGAACAACAAAAACAAAGGTAAGGCAAAAAATATTTTAGCTTGGTTGTGCCTGCCATTGTTGATATTATTAACGTATCATTTTGAAGGGTTTGCAAAATTTAAATCTTATACATACAATTTTTCTCAGCAAATAAGGGATACACCTCCGCCAATAAAAAAAAATATAGACAGTACTTTAAACTTTTTAAAGAAAAAATCAAAAACACCCCGTACGCCTTCTATCAGTGAAGAAAAGAAAAAGAAATCTGATTCACTTCTTACCCAAAGCATAGATACTTTTAATTTTAAAACCTCTAAGGATTCACTATCATCTCCGGTTGTTTACCATGCAGATGATTCTATGGTAATAGATGTGCCGAGGCAAAAAATATATCTCTATGGTAAAATTTCTTCTGTAAAATATGAAGACAATAATTTATCGGCTCCTCAAATACAGTTTGATCAAAAAACCAGTTTGGTAAGTGCATTTATAAAAAAAGATAGTCTGGGTAAAGTTTTATCTTATCCGTTTTTTTCACAAAAAGATTTTCAATCGGTAAGTGATACCATTCGTTTTGATATGAAAACGGGTAAAGGACTTACGAAAGGAACCTACACCAAACAGGGAGAAATGTTTGTGTATGGGGAGAAAATAAAGAAAGCAGATACATCTGTTTTTTATGCTTTAAACGGACGTTTTACAACCTGTAATTTAGATACACCACACTTTGCTTTTATTGCCCGAAAAATAAAATTTGTAAATAAAAAATGGGCTTATACAGGACCTGTTCATCCTGAATTTGAAGGAGTTCCTTTACCCATAAGTTTACCATTTGGCATATTTCCACTTACGCAGGGCAGACACAGTGGTTTGCTGGCTCCGAGTTTTGTAGCAGATGCGCAACGTGGGCTTGCTTTGCAAAATTTAGGTTATTACAAAATCTTAAGCCCTAACTGGGATTTAATTACAAGAGGAACACTTTATTCTTATGGCAGCTGGAACTTAAATGTAAATCCTCGTTATTTTCGGCGATACCATTATCAGGGCAATATAGCATTGGCAGTTCAAAACTTTCATCCGTTGGACCAGCCAAACACACGAACAATAAATTTTCAATGGACACACAGTGCGGATACAAAATCCCGACCGGGCGTAAACTTTAGTGCTAACGTAAATGCAGGAAGCACAAAATACAATTCGCAGGTGCCAACGAATGCAAATTTAAATTTTCAAAATCAGTTAAATTCCTCCATAACCTATTCTAAAGTGTGGAAAAACAGACCGTATAATATTTCTGTAAGTGCCAATCATAATCAAAACTCGGTATCTGGTCTTACAAATTTAAATTTGCCTGACATTGCTTTTAATGTAAATACACTTTATCCTTTTAGAAGAAAAGAGCCAATAGGTGAATATAAATGGTTTGAAAACCTGGGTATAGCTTATAATGGAAATGCAAAGAGCCTTACTTCATTTTATGATACCGCAGGTAATTTAAGTCGGCAGATTTATAAGAATCTGCAATATGGCGCACAGCACAGCATTCCAATAACATTGGCCTTACCTTCTTTAGGTGCTTTACAATTATCTCCATCAGTTTCTTATCAGGAAAAATGGTATCAAAAAAGAATTGAAAAGCAGTTCAATTCCTTTAAAAATAAAGTTGATACGGTTGCTGAAACGCAAGGTCTTTACACTGCCAGGCAAATGTCTTTTGGACTAAGCGCATCTACAAGAATTTTTGGAATGTATGCCTTTAAGGAAAAAAGTAAAATAAAAGCCATAAGGCATGAAATAAGACCAAGTCTATCGTTTAATTATTCTCCAAATTTTAATGCAAATAATTATTACAATTCTGTTTATGACTCACTTGGTAGTAAACAACCATTTTCTTATTTTGATGGAAGCATTTACGGTGCATACAGCAATCAAAAATTTGGCGGGCTGTCATATAATATCGATAATATTATTTCAGCAAAGGTCAGAGACAGAAAAGATACGAGTGCCAAAGCCGTTAAAAAAATAAATCTATTGGATAATTTTGGCATAGCAGGATCTTATAATTTTCTTGCAGATTCATTTCAGTTTTCAACAATTTCTTTGCAGGCTAGAACAAACTTATTTGAAAAAGTTAGCATCAGCGGTCAGGCCATTTTTGATCCTTACAAAACAAATGCACAAGGCAGAAGAATTAATGAACTTATATGGAAAAACAAAGTTTCCCTTGGAAATTTAGTTAGTGCCGGCGTTCAATTACAAACGAGTTTTAAGGGAGGCGATAAATCCAAGAAATCTTCTGTGCCTCCATTAAGGCGCAACACTAACACAAGCGGTGTTCCATTAGATGAGTATCAACAGGAAGCAACTTACATTCAAAATAATCCGTCGGAATTTGTGGATTTTACTATTCCCTGGAATGTTGATTTATCTTATTCTTTGCTTGTGAGTAAACAGTTTGATATTACTCAAGCAAAATTTAAAAGTAATCTTTCACAAGGCGTTACTTTTAATACATCAGCAAATCTTACTGCAAAATGGAAAGTTGGAATGAACGGTTCTTTTGATGTTACCACAAGAAAACTAGGAGTATTAAGTGCTTATCTTTCCAGGGACTTACATTGCTGGCAAATGGGAATCAATTTATCGCCTATTGGAAGGTCACGTTATTTCAGCATAAACATAAGCCCTAAATCTCCTATATTAAGGGATCTTAAAATAAACAGAACAAGGTCATTTACTGATTTTTAGTAAACTCATCGTACATTATATCGTACACTTTTTTATTTAAATTTTTTGTATCAATATCTTCTGAAGAAACTGGTTTAAGAAAAATCATTTTTAAACGTTTTGGTAGAACATAAAAAATTTTTTTTACGGGCATGGCTTTATTTGTGCCAATTATTACACAAGGAATAATTTCTTTTTTTGCATCTATAGCAAGTTTAAAAGCCCCGTCGTAAAAGGGTTTTAGTGGGTTGCCGGTCCTGTTGCGGGTACCTTCAGGATAGATACACATGTGAATACCTTTCTTTAATGTAGACCGCATTGCTTCATAACTTTTTACACGGCTGTTTTCTTTATTTCTGTCAACCATTATGCCACCACGTTTATAAAACCAACCAAAAATCGGCACTTTTCCAAACGACGCTTTTGCAATTGTTTTATTACCTGCAGGTACAAAAGGTGCAGAAAGCGGAACATCTAATAAAGCATTGTGATTATAAACGATTACGTAGGTTTTATCTTTTTCAAAGTTTTCTTTGCCAAGCACTTTTACCGGACAGCCAATTAAATAAAGCCAGCTTTGCATCCAAACACGTGATACCCATATAAAATAATTCTGACCCTTCACTTCATCTTTATATAAATAAGAAAGCATTGATGGAATAAAAATTATAAGAAATGTTATAGTAAAACTGAGTAGAGCCCACAAAGCCCAAACCCGCCCAAAAATATTTTTTAGTAATGCCATTAATTTTTATTAAAGTTTCCAGTCAATAGGATTTTCTCCGTGTTTTACAAGAATTTCGTTTGTTTTTGAAAAGTGTTTGCATCCAAAAAATCCATTATGTGCAGAAAGGGGAGAAGGGTGGGCTGCTTTTAAAATATAATGGCTGTCTGTATTAATTAATACCTGTTTATCCTGTGCAAATTTACCCCACAGTAAAAAAATTACATTTTCTTTTTTCTCTGAAATTGTTTTAATAACTGCATCAGTAAACTGCGCCCAACCAATTTTTGCGTGGCTCATGGGTTCACCGTTTCTAACTGTAAGTGCTGCATTAAGTAATAAAATTCCCTGCTCCGCCCAATGTGTGAGATCTCCAAAGTTGGGTGAATTTTCTACACCGATATCAGCTTTAATTTCTTTAAAAATATTTTGTAGGGAAGGTGGTATTTTTACACCGGGAAGTACAGAGAAACTTAAGCCATGCGCCTGACCAATTCCGTGGTATGGATCCTGCCCAAGAATAACAACTTTCACTTTATCGAAAGGGGTTTTATTAAAAGCATTAAAAATATTAGGGCCGGAAGGAAATGTCGTTTTACCGGCGGATCTTTCGGTTTTTAAAAAATTTACTATCTGATCGAAATATGGTTTTTCAAATTCTTCTTTTAAAACCTGCTTCCACGAGTCGTTAATTTTTACATCCATTTTTTTATAAATTAGAAACAAAGTAAGCAAAAAAAAAGCTGCAATAATGCAGCAATTAAATTTGTGATCCGGATTGGATTCGAACCAATGACCCTCAGCTTAGAAGGCTGATGCTCTATCCAGCTGAGCTACCGGACCTCAACTTTTATTTTGGGCTGCAAATATAGCAGATTATTTTTCTTAAATAAAAAAATACATTTCACAAAGCAGCATTTTAGGCATTAACTATATCATAGGATTATCTATCAATATTTATCAAACTTGGAAATTATTTAATTGTTAAAAATTCTTGATTGGTATAGATATTGAAGTTACTTTTGCCTTTATCAATGCCTTCGTTACTAGGGGGAAATCTTAGTGAGATCACTTATTTAATTAAATTTAGAATTTATGAAACAAAAACTTACGCTACTACTTTCATTTCTTGTTGTAGTAGCATGTGCTTCTGCACAAATGATGAATAGCAAATATTCTTCTGCAAAAAAAGGAGATTTATTTGGAATACATATAAACGCATTAGATGTGTTTACACCCGAAAATTTCAAACATAACAACAATAGAAAAATCGTGACGGATCTTAGAAAAATGGATATTGGAATGTCTCTTTCTTACTGGAAGGGCTTAACCAAAACTATTGATTTCAGCACAAGAGCAGGTTTTTCTATGGATGATTTTTCGTCTGCTGCTTCCAACAGAACTAATTTTAATAATGAGAATCAATTTGCTGTTGAATTAGAACCCTCTTTAAATATCCGACCTTACGGTGATAACCATCTTATAGCTCCATTCCTTACAGTTGGTATAGGTGGTGGTCGTTACTCACATGATTATGGTGCATATGTACCCGCAGGTTTAGGTATTCAGGTAAATTTTCACAGCAGCACATATATTTTAATACAGACTCAATATCGTTATGCATTAACCAGAGATGTATTAAAAGATGCAATTGGTTACTCTGTAGGTATAGCTCAAAATTTTTCCAAGCAAAAGGCTGTTGTAATGGCTCCGCCACCCCCACCAATTGTTTTAGATCGTGATGGTGATGGTGTTTTGGATGCGGATGATAAATGTCCTGATGTTGCAGGATTAGTTTCTTTACAAGGTTGCCCTGACAGAGATGGCGACGGTATTACTGATGCTGAAGATAAATGTCCTGATGTTGCAGGTGTTGCAAAATACCAGGGTTGTCCAATACCCGATACTGATGGTGATGGTATTAATGATGAATTAGATAAATGTCCAACTGTAAAAGGTTTAGCACGTTACCAGGGTTGTCCGATACCGGATACTGACGGTGATGGTGTAAATGATGAAGAAGATAAATGTCCTACACGTGTTGGTCCTGCAAGTAACCAGGGTTGCCCGGTAATTGCAAAAGAAGTTATCGAGAAAATTAACTTTGCAGCAAAAAATGTATTCTTCTCTACAGGTAGTTTTAAATTATTACCTAAGTCATTTAAATCATTGGATGAAGTTGTAAAATTGATGAAAGATGATGAAACACTGATGATTGA
>JAYTCO010000206.1:0-1899 GCA_043736415.1 Ferruginibacter sp.
CTCACCGGAGTTGTGCAACGCAGGAAGTATTTGAAGCTCAGTTAAAAGCAGACCCATCTTTAGCTACAAAAATGGAAGCTATTGAAGAATTTACAGCAAGAGTTACAAAAAATCCCTCCGCTTTTAGATTATTAACTGCTGGTGTAATACAAATTCCGGTTGTTGTAAATGTAGTTTACAATAATGATGTGGAAAATATTTCATTAAGTCAGATTCAATCACAGATTGATATATTGAATGCTGATTACAGTGGTACAAATAAGGATATTAACAAAGTTCCTAAATATTTTGTAGCTGTAAAAGCAGGTGATGTAAATGTTCGTTTTGTTTTAGATACAGTTATAAGGGTTTTAACAAAAAAAACCAGCTTTAGTACAAATGATGGCGTTAAAAAAAGTGCAGGAGGAGGTATTGCACCGACTAGTCCTCTGACAAAATTAAATATGTGGACATGTAATTTAGGCAATGGCATTTTAGGGTATGCACAGTTTCCAGGCGGCAATCCTGCAACAGACGGTGTTGTAATTTTATACAATGCATTTGGTCTTACTAACCTTGTACCATATGACAAGGGTAGAACAGCAACCCATGAAATTGGTCACTGGTTTAATCTTCGTCATATTTGGGGTGATGCTACCTGTGGTAACGATTTTGTTGCTGATACGCCATTACATACCGGAGCAAATTTTGGTTGCCCCCCGGAAGGTATAAGAAGCACCTGTGTAGGAACTCCTATTATGATGACGATGAATTACATGGATTATTCCGATGATCCTTGTTTATACATGTTTTCAGCAGGTCAAAAAACTCGTATGAATGCAACATTTCTTGTGGGCGGACCAAGAAATTCTTTTGCTCAACCATAACAGATAAATAAACTTATATCAAAAAGCGGAAGGTTAAAATCTTCCGCTTTCTTTATAACAGCCAATAAAAAACCACTCAAAATATGAGCGGTTTTTTATTATTTTCAGTTTCGTATTTAATTATTACACGGCAAAACTTTCCCCACAGCCGCAACTCCTGCTCGCATTTGGATTGTTGAAGAAGAAACCTTTTCCGTTCAAGCCATCACTAAACTCAAGTTCTGTATTTACCAGGTAAAGGAAACTTTTTAAATCGGTTACAATCTTAACGCCTTTGTCTTCAAAAACCTGGTCCATTGGTTTCACTTCATTGTCAAAATCCATTTTATAACTTAAACCGCTGCAGCCACCACCAACAACACCTACCCTAAGAAAATAGGTTTCATCATCTGCAACACCACTTTCAGCCATTAGGTTAAGTACCTTTAGCTTTGCTTTATCAGAGATGTAAATTGCATTAGCATTATCTGTTGCTACCATATAATATATTAATATGCCATTATACAAATGAAAAAATATGCAAGAATTAAAGCGATATGCTCATGCTATTTGCAAATTTTCTAATTTTTTTAGTGTACTACACTTTCTTCAAACTTTATTGCCTCTTTACCATTCTTTACGCGGTAATCATTTATTGCTGCTTTAATAGCATCTTCAGCCAATACAGAGCAATGTATTTTAACCGGAGGTAGATTTAATTCCTCTACAAAATCCATATTATCTACAGTAAGCGCTTCATCAACACTTTTACCTTTTAGCCATTCTGTAGCTAGAGATGAAGATGCAATTGCTGATCCACAACCAAAGGTTTTAAATTTAGCATCAGTAATAATTCCCGTTGCGTCATCTACCTGTATTTGCAAACGCATAACATCGCCACATTCCGGTGCACCCACCAAACCTGTTCCAACACTTTTATCTGATTTATCAAGAGTTCCTACGTTTTTAGGATTTTGATAATGATCTATTAATTTTTCTGAGTAAGCCATGATAAGAAAATTTGAAAATGTTACAATTTGCAAATTTGCAAATT
>JAYTCO010000207.1:0-1898 GCA_043736415.1 Ferruginibacter sp.
TTTCATTGTTTTTTATTAGAATTTGAGCTGGTCCGAGAATACTTTCTACAATTTTTAATGCAGTTCTTCATTTTCTTTTGCTTCACTTACCACTTGCGGCACTGCAATATTTCCCCCATAAAAAAGTGCATTCAAGAAAAGTTTATTTGTGCCATACCAAGTGCCGCGGAAGTTAGGATTATCACTGAACATAATTACTCTGCCACTTCCTTCTGCGCTAACTAAAACTGCAGCTGAATTTTTAATTTTTTTCAACGTACTCTCATGTACATACCCACCAATCAACGGATTTGCGGTGTACTGCAATACTGTACTGTAGGGATTAACACTAGGTTGCAAAAACGTTAACCCATTTCTGTAAAGCGATATCTCCCTTTTTGTAAACCCAAAACCTATAGGATGAGTTGTATCGAGGTCAGCACGAAATATTGATCCTCCCATTGCCTTAGCTCCTTCAATTTGAACAGCGTTATCAAAGTCCTGACGTTTAGGAGTTCCTTTGGCAGTATCTACAGACAATAATTTTTCTTTTGTAAATCCATTTTTAATTGCCCACTCACTACCAGACTTTATCGTTATTAAAGTGTTGCCGGCTTGCACCCATGCTTTTATTTTATCTGTTGCAGCCTTATCAATCAATGTATAAATTCCCGAAACTATCGCCATGGTATTGTAGCGACTTAAATCTGCACGACCAAGATTTAGAATATCGAGCTTGGTTATTGGCATCTCCAAACGCTGGTCCAGTAAATGCCATATTTCACCTGCCTCCGGGGCTACAACCCCTGTGCCCACTATCATTACAGCCATGGGCTGTTTTAGTGTACGCATGTAGCTACTGCCCGCATCGACGCCCGCAGCGCTAAAACCTGTGCTTAAGCCATAGCAATTAATATTTGCTTCAGTTGTAATAATGCTGATGGCTTTGTATAACGAATCTGAAGATATTCGCTGTTGCTGTACAGGAACCATAATGCTTCCATATCCAAAGACCTTATTCTTACCATTTATAACAGCTGTAAATGGACGAAATGCTGATTGTACGATTACTCCTGCAGTCTGCAAATGGTAAATAGCTTGATGAATATTATAATCAGTATTACTTATTACGTAGGCATAGTTGCTTTTTTCTAAAGGATTAAATTGCCGTACAGGTAAAGTGGTAATTTTTTTACCGGCAGTATACAAAGTTTTTAATTCAGAGTATGGGAGGTTATATGCATGAACGAGGCTCCATGCTGAAGCATCATAAAAAGAGCTGTCAATATAAGGGATGGCTTTCTCAAACACCGACCGCACCATGATATAATTATTCTGATTGGTGGGAACATAATACCCTTTACCATCCGTTACATTATTCCCGGCTTCATAAACTTCTATTTCATGCAGCAGGAGCATATCAACAAATGCTCTTGTTCTTGTTTCATCATTTGCATCGCCAAATAAATATCCCTTTACGGCAGATTTTGATGCCTGTTCTTTTGCTGAGCGATAAAATTCTTTTCTCAATTTTAGCAATAACGATTTTTCTGCAAGTGAAGCCCTTACTGTTGTTAATGCAGCAGTAAATTGGTTCCTGATGGTGAATGCAAATGTGATAGGGATGGTTGTTGTTTCCTGCACATGCCCACGACTACTTGCCTGTTCAAATAAAAATCCTGCACCTCCATAAAAATTTATGTAGCTGCTGCCGTAGCCGGGATAAAGTTTATCATAAGCTTCTTTTGTAAAATACATAGAGCCAAGTTTATCTGTTGCTTTAGAGAAATATTCGGCATATTTAGGGTAAATAGTTTTGTAAAGAAAATTTGGAACCACCGGGTTATTGCTTGCATCTTCTCCGGGATCAAAATAAAAGGTACTGTTTGTTCCCATTTCATGATGATCGGTTTGTACAT
>JAYTCO010000208.1:0-10744 GCA_043736415.1 Ferruginibacter sp.
CGTAAAAAAATATTTTACTGTTACAGACAACCCTTCCAAAGCCGATGTGGCGCTTGTATTTGTAAAAGGGCCTTCCGGAGGTTCAGGGTATGACCAAAAAGACAAGAACAGTGGAGGCAATGGCTATGTTCCTGTTACGCTTCAATATGGACCGTACACCGCATCATACGCCCGTGAAAAAAGCATGGCTGCAGGTGACCCTGTTATTGATCCGACAAATAAAAACCGGTCTTATAAAAGCAAAACCATCACGGCAGCCAACAATTCCGACCTGAAATCAATACTGGATACAAAGGCAGCTATGGGGGATAAACCGGTAATTGTTTCCCTGGCGCTTTCGAACCCCGCTGTGGTACTGGAATTTGAAAAAGAAGTGTCAGGGATCATCGCTTCCTTCGGTGTGCAGGATCAGGCATTGCTGGATATCATTTCGGGAGCAAAGGCTCCCTCAGGTCTTTTGCCATTTCAGATGCCGGCTGACATGCGGACTGTGGAAGAGCAAAAGGAAGATGTGCCGCGTGACATGAAATGCCATGTGGATACAGAAGGCAATACTTATGATTTCGCCTTCGGTCTTAACTGGAAAGATGTAATCAAAGACAGCAGGACATTGAAATATGGAAAACGGCCAAAAAAATAACCGTCATGTATCCATGAAAATGTCTTGCCACAGCATTGTTGCTAGCTTTAGGGCTTTGTGTCAAGTGTGGAATTGATATTCCGCCCGCCCCCAATTGCTGACGGGCCTTTGATAAATTTAAATATTTAGAACCAATATTTGGCGAGGTTGGTCAAGCTCGAAACAAAGTCCGAATATGCAGAATTATTCATTGCTGAAACCTCAAGCCGTACCTCACAAAACCCATTATTGGTTCATGTTCTTAAAACCAAAAAAAATCTGTAAGTCTGTTTAGTTTTGTCCTGCCGTCATTGTTAGTATTTAATTCTAACAGAGTTTTATTTTTTTAATCAATACCTAAAAAACATTTCCTGAATTTTTTTCTTGTCGCCGGTTCTAGTTAACGCAAGCATTAAAAGTATTCTTGCTTTTTGTGGATTCAGATTATCTGATACCAGTGTGCCAAGCTTGGAATCGTCAAACACGCCAACATATCCGGTGGTTACCCTCCCCGAAACTACTCTTGACGACCGAACTACCGGGATACCTTTTTTTACAGCAATTTTTACTGATTCCAATATGGCTTTATCAAAACTGCCGCCGCCCGTACCTGCTATAATTATTCCTGCAACATTGTTATCGATAAAAGCATTTATTGCAACATTTGAGGCACCTGCATAAGCGTAAACAATTTCCACTTTGGGCAACGAATCAAGTTTACTTACATCAAAAGCAGCAAAACCACCATGCTTGTTTAATATCTGCGTATTGTAAAAGACTTTCGAATCATATACCTGTCCTAACGCACTCGTATTTGGCGATGAGAATGCGTTCAAATTCGTCATACTTGTCTTAACTACATTTTTTGCATCATAAATATTTTCATTAAAGCAGAGCAATACACCTTTGCCTTTACTGCTGGTATCACTTGCTACAATAATGGCATCATATAAATTTTGCGACCCATCGGCACTTATGGCTGTTGCAGGCCGCATAGCTCCGGTTAAAACAACCGGTTTTTCTGATTGAACAGTAAGATTTAGAAAATAAGCAGTTTCTTCCTGTGTATCTGTCCCGTGAGTTATTACAATCCCATCCGCTTCATTTTTAGCAAATATTTCGTTGATACGTCTTGCTAGTTTTATCCAAATATCAACAGTCATATCATAACTCCCTATCGATGCTATTTGTTCTCCCTGCACAATAGCTTTTTGAGAAATTGAAGGAATGTTTTTTAGCAATTCTTCTATTGGAATTTTACCCGAAACATAACCTGCCTTATCTGTATTGGGTTGTTGCCCGGCAATTGTGCCGCCCGTTGATAGTACTATTACACGGGGTAAATTTTGAGCTGTCGCATAAAAAGTCCAGATAGAACAAAAGAATATTAGCAGCAATTTTTTCATGTATTGAGTTTTGTTTAGATGATGTTTATTTTTACCTGTCAAAAATTATAAAGGCAAATATGTGAATAGTAACCAACAATTAGCGCATGACGATTGGCTGGTATTGTATAATTATCAGCCCGTAAACAAAGTTGAAGATTGTTACCAAAGATGAAGTTAACAATTAAGGCTGAGCTATACTCTTCTGCCGGAACTCATGCTGATAGTGAGTTGCAGTTGATTATTAATTCGTCTGCCAGCCTGTTGGCGAACCTATTGTAAGCTGCTGTTTTCATTTTTTTTAGAACAATGAAACAAATAACTCGGCCACTATTTTCCAGCTGTCGTTATATTTTCGCCACATTGCAGTGTAATTACCACCGTTGCTATAAGAATTAAATGCTTTCCATGTTCCGTTTTCCCAAGCTAATGTGTCATTGGTGCTTATTATAATTTGCGAAGCTGTCCGAATGTAAACTACGTTTGGATTGTCCTTGAATAATTTTCTCCAGGTTGCAATTATTGTATCTTTTCCTGTTAAGTATGTTGAATTACCTCTAATTTGAACAAAATCCTTAACCCAAAATTTGGATAACCCATCAATGTCATGCCTTGCTATTGCTTGATTAGAGGCTTCTCTTGCAGATTTTATCAACTCTACATTTTTGTCATTTTTATTTTGTCCATAGGTGAATTGAAAAGTGAGGAAGAATACAAATAGAAAAAGTATTTTTTGCATAGTTTAAAATTTTTAGAGCTTTCGCTTCGTCCTGATAGCAACTTACAAACAAGGCTTTGTGTAATGTGTGGCCACAAAATTCCGTGTGACCGTAATCACTACTCGGCTTTTAATAAAGATAAATATTAAGAACCATTGTTTGGCGGTGTTATTCAAGCCCGAACCAAAGCTCAAATATGCAGAACTGCAGATTGCTGCAGCCTTTAGTTACACTTGCACAAAACCCATTATTAGCTGTAGTTTTATTTCGTCATGGCTGTTTTTAGTTCTTCTGCTTTTGTCCTGCCTGCTTTATAATTTTGATCTAATGAAATTGCTTTGTCAAGGTATGCAAGTGATTGAGTTCTGTATTTTTTACTTTGTCTTTGTTTGGCACAGGCCCAATATGTAAAACTCATTATTTTCCAATTGGCATACTCACCATTTTTGTTTTGTTTGTCAATTATTGATTGAAAATCTTGCTTTGCAAATTTTCTTTTTGTAAAGAAAAACCAAGGCAAATTTTCTGCAACACTCCCCCTTAAAAATTCCGGTAAATACGAGACAGTTACATAATTTTTAATTGCGTCATTAAATAAAGTAAACGCCTCTCCTAATAATCTCAATTTTTTTGTTTCTGCACCAACCAATGATAATGCAGAAGCTCTGTAAGATGCAATAAACGGAAATAATTCTATTGAAGTATTTGCGGAATTGAAAAGGCTGCTTAATGTGTCAAAACTTTTTTTAGCATAACCTTTAAATTCTGTTTTAGAAAAGAATGAAAGATTTAATGCTGTTTCGTGGTAAATAATACCAAGCCGAACCTTGTTTATTTCATTCGGCTTTTGTTTATAATTTTCTTCAACTTCTTTAAGTTTGGTTTTCAATTCAGTTGTGTCAATTAATTCCATTACATCATCTAATTGATGTTCAAAAGCTTTTACTTTTAAAAAGTCTAATGTTTGAGTTTGTGCTGTTACGCTGTTAAGTGTTGTCATTGCTAACATAATTGAAGTGATTAATAATTGTCTCATTTTATTTTTTGTTTTTTTGATGGGACAAAATTGCAACTCAATGATGCTACATAACGATGACTTAAGTTAAGATTTTAGTTTGGTAAAGATTCTGCTTCTAATCCTGCTCAAACTTTCAGGGCTTACACCTAAAAAATTGGCAATATATTTTTGTGGAATTCTTTGGAAAAGGTCAGGTTGTTTTTTTATCAAATTTTGAAACCGTTCTTCTGGTTTGTCAGACGAAAGTGACATTGCAATTTCAGTTGCTCTCTGCGCTACTTGTTCTGCCATTAGTCTGCCAAAGGTTTCATATTTATTACATTCGGTGTATAATTTATAAAGACTTTCTTTTCTGATAACAAATACAGTTGTGTCTTCCATAGCTTGCAAGTTCATTATGCAAGAGGTATCATGAGTGAAACTTTGAAAGTCTGTTACCCAAGAATTTTCAAAAGAAATATCACAAGTTTTTTCTACGCCATCTTTAATATGAAAATGTCTGACAGTACCGCCAGCAATGAAGCCAATGAAGTTGCAGATTTTTCCGTTTTGCAGTAAATAATCTTTTTTCTTTAACTGTTTAACTTCAAAATATGTGTCAATAAGTTTAAGTTCTTCGTCTGTCAAAGGAACTTTTGTCTTGCAATATATTTTAAGTTTGTCAAACATAGATGGGTCTTGTAAATTTACAACTCACGACAGGGCTTTGTATAAGTGTGGCATTAAAATTTCTGCCACCCCTAACTGAAGTTAATTTTATAAAAAAAGTTGATGTTTAGAACTGATGGTCGGTAGAATTACCTCCGCCGGATATAAAGCCAGGATATCCACTGCTGCTGATTGTTCTTCCGTGCAGCCCCATTTACAGCAATACTTTTGTTAGCTGCCGTTGTATATATCTATAAAATTATTTGTTTGTTTTATTAACTACTATATTGCCGGCTTTCATAACCCACTTTACATTTTTTATTACTGCGTTTATATCTTTTACTGGGTCGCCCTCTACTGCTACTATATCGGCAAAATATCCTTCTGAAAGCTGCCCTATTTCTTTTTCAAGTCCTAACATTTCTGCACCATTTATTGTTGCAGTCTGTAGTGCCTGCAAAGGTGTCATACCTGCTTTTACAAACCAATTTAGTTCATTCGTATTCTCCCCAAAGCCTGTAAACACTGCATCAGAACCCATGGCAATTTTCACATTTGCTTTTATAGCTCTTTTTAAAGTTTCAAAGTTCTTATTAACATAACTGTTTAATCCGTTTACAATAACAGAGTCATAACCATATTCATCTTTGTGGGCTATGTAATACCTGTTATGTTCTACTGTTGGTACATATGTTATTCCATTCTTTGCCATTGCAGCAAGGGTTACGTCATCAATATCTATCGCATGCTCTACTGTATTAGTTCCTGCTTTTACAGCATCACGAGCACCATCCGGACCATAAGAATGAATTGCAATACGCTTACCTGCAAAATGGGCCACATCAGCTGCTGCTTTCATTTCCTCATAGCTAAATGTTTGAAAACCTGTAACATCTTTATCACTTCCAGTTGAACCATACATTTTTATCCAATCGGCACCCCCAGCTATTTGCTCCCTTGCAACACGTTGTACTGCTGCAACACCATCACATTGACCAGCATCTGGTATTGCTCCAATCTTATAAGGAGAACTGCTGATGTGTAATCCATTGCCCGCAACAAACATTCTCGGACCTGTCATTGCACCCCGGTTTATTAAGTTACGCATGGCAAAGTCCATATTATCAAAAGAACCCAGATCTCTCACACTGGTTACACCGGTTTCAAGTGTTTTTCTTGCATTTTCCTGTGCAAGAAAAACTGTAACTGATGGCCCTAATGTTCCAAGTTGCCCCCATGGATTAGTGCCCGGTGTTTTATCCCAATAAAAAGTCATGTGGGTGTGTGCGTCTATTAATCCCGGTATTGCAGTGTAGGCTTTTAAATCAATCGTCTCAGCAGCAGGGGGTATATCAATTTCTTTTTCTGTACCCATCTTAATAATTCTGTCTCCTTTTACAATAACAACTGCGTTAATTATCACTTTTCCCTTGCCATCAACTAATTTTCCAAAGTGAATCACCTTAATTTGAGCATATAAAAAAGAAGTACAAAAGGAAAAAAGAACAACAAGTATTACATAAATTTTGCGCATGGAGTTTAATTTTTTTTGATAAATGGCAGGTAACGGTTTCGGGTTGGCAATGGGGTATAATTTAAAAATCGGCCGCCCGAAATCGCAGCCTAATAAAAATACAAAAGATGAAGCAAACAAACAAAAGCTCAACATAATTACGTTTGCCGAAACTGTTGCTGATAGCCATAAAATGCCGGCAGCACATTGTGCGTTCGTGCTTCTCTGTTAATCATTGGCGTTTTTAATATTTAAAAGAACTTTGTCTGGCCTTAAAGTAATCAGAGCTTTCATTTCTGGTATTTGTCCTGTGGATTCAATTTGAAATTTCTTTAAAAATGAAAAGATAAAAAAAGACATTTCTGCCATTGCAAAATTATTGCCTATACACATTCTTGGTCCTGCTCCAAAAGGAAAATAACTTTTTGACTTCACAACTTTTGTGTCAATAATAAATCTTTCAGGATAAAATTTTAGCTCTTCAGTCCAAAGTTTTTTGTCTCTGTGTAACCAAAAAAGAAAGGAATAATAATAGTGTTTTTAGGAAATGAAAACCCTTCAAATTCATCGTCTTCTATTGCAACCCGTTCTGTCATCCATGCGGCAGGATACAAACGCATGACTTCGTTTATTGTCGCTTTAAGATATTCATTATTTAAACATTCCCGTATTGTGCTGTCATTAAATGAATTTGTCAATTTTTGAACAGTTTCATCATTGGTAGAAAGTAAATATAGTAGCCACGAAAGAGTATTTGCTGTAGTTTCATGCCCCGCAAAAATAAGAATCAGAACTTCGTCTACGATCTGCTCGTTGGTCATTGCTTCGCCTGTATCTTCATATTTACTTTTTAAAAGCATGTCTAACAAATCGTCATGGTTTTTGTCACTTGCTATTCTTTCATTAACTATTTCTATAAAAATTTCTCTTAATCTTTTTGCTTTTTTGAGTTGTCTATTTTCTGTTCCTGTAATTGGATAAAAAAACCTTCGTAATGGTTGGTTTATATCTTTGATTAGAAAGTCTTGTAGTTCTGTAAAAATCTGAATAAGTTCTTTCACGATTTGAGGAGATAACTTTATGTCAAATAGTGATTGTATTATAATATTAAAAGAAAGTTGATGAGTTAATGGATAAACATCAATCCTTTTGCCAATTGGAAATCGTAAAAGAAATTCATCAATAGTCTTAATGATTATTCCATACAAACTTTGCAGTTTTTCTCGATGAAATGCCGGTTGTATTAACCGTCTTTGTCTTAACCAATAATCTCCATTTGAAAAAAGAAGCCCTTTACCAAAGAATTCAACCGCCCGATCTGTTGATAATTCTGATTTGTTATAGTTCCTGTGATTTTCTTTTAAAATGTAATTTATGAAGTCTGGATTTTGTGTTAGAATAAGTTTTCTATTGATGCCTAATGATGCTGAATAAGTGCCTGAAAAGGCTTCCATACTTTTTGAAATAAATTTTATTGGATTGTTTAGAAATTCTTTTGATTTTAGTGTCGTTTGAAATAAGGAATATCCAACAGGCAGATTGTATTTTTTCTTATTAATATCCATTTACAAATCTAAGTCTTGTGACCAATTTTACAAATCGTAGAAGGGTCAAATAATATGGCTCACAACGACAAGGTTTTAAGCAAGTGTGGCTTTAGAATTCCTTCCACCCGTAAACGCTGCCCGCTTTTGATAAAGTTAAATATTTAGAACAAATGTTTGGCGATGTTAGTCAAACCCGAACCAAAGCCGCTATATTGCTACTGCTGATTGCTTCAACCTCAAGCCGCACCTTGCACAAAACCCACTGTCGTACGCCGCTTTAGTTGTCAAGGAATGAAATAAGTTTATTCATCAACGAAACTCTTTTATTTGTAAACCCATGGTCTGTTTCCCAAACTTGATAATTAAAAAATGATAGATGCATTTTTTTAAGTGAATCAGCAATTTCTTTGTTCCTTACATGCTCATCCAATATAATTATTTGTTTATCACTTAAAGACTTTGCATTAGTTGCCAATTTATAATAAGAGATGTCTTTAAATGCTGGCCGTAATATGTCCACGGTTGTTGAGTTAAGCACAAAATAATTAGTGAAAATAGTAGGATTTTTAGCTAACTCAATTAATTGCTTTTCACTTTGAAAATTTTTTAAGTCATCATATATATTCCAAGTTGACAATGCAAAACCTTTTTTTATTTGGGGCAATTGTTCTAAAGCTTTGAGGCAAATCCATCCCCCCATACTATGTCCAAACAAAACGATATTAGAGGTATCAATTTTTAAAGAGTCCTGATATTTATTGCAGAATGCAACCACATTACTTACATCTTCAACGCAATTTTTAAAACTGAATTTTCCTTGACTACCCCATGAACCTCTGTAATTAAAATATATTACGTTCCATCCATGTGCCCTTACAACTTGTGCAAGATCAAGATTTCTTTCATTCCCTGGGAAACCATGTAATAAAATTAATGTAGGATGTTTTTTATTTCCGTTAGGCCTATAAATCATTCCCGCTAATTGCGAGTTTGCAGAGGGAATAAATAATTCTGTTGAACCCGCAGGATAAGTTTTGTCCCATTGAACATCTTTTAATACAATGCTATCTGATTGTGCAGAAGCACTCGTTACAGTAAAAAATGTAAAGGCAAAAATAATGAGTCTCATAAATCGGGTTATGTTTTATATTTGAGAGTGTTCATGAAGGCAGATTCTAGTTTTGATTGCAACTTTTTGATGAAGTTAATAAAAAAGATTTTTTATGTTAGACTTTTCCGCTTTAGCCCAATTTATCCACTACCATTCTTACAAAAAACCTTTGTGAGTTTTTTGCCGTCGGTGTGGATAAATCTATCTTCTTTTCTGCTCAAAGTTTGGGTGCGTTACAGGGCTTGAAATTTTGCATAATCAGTTTATCAAAAACTTCTTTTGGAGTTTGCATACCCACACTTTTCTTGGTCTGTTATTGAGTTTATTTTGCAACTCTTTTAATTGTTTTTTTGTTACCTGACTTAGGTGAGTTCCTTTTGGAAAATATTGTCTAATCAGTCCATTACTGTTTTCATTTGTCGGTCTTTCTTGTGGGCTGTAAGGATGTGCAAAATATACATCAATTTTTATGTTCTTGGTAAAGGTTACATGCTGTGCCATTTCGCTACCATTGTCGTAGTTAAGCGTATTTTTCATTTGCCTTGGAATGGTTTTAAATTCTTTCTCAAAAGCTTCTCTTACTGTTTTTGCATCTCTTGCTTTTAGGTGTACTAGAATTACAGCTCTCGTAGTTCGTTCATTAAGGGTTCCTATTGCACTCTGGCGTTCTTTACCCATGATTAAATCCCCCTCCCAATGGCCTGGAATAAGCCTGCTTTTTACCTCTGCCGGTCGTTCATCTATAAATATTCTGTCCGATATAAACCCTCTATTGTGCGCTGACTTACCCACTTTTCCTCTTCGCTTTTTTTGTTGCCGAAGATGATCAATAAGTACTGCTTTTAGCTCAGGTTTTACCCTAATGTAAATGTGATTATAAATGCTTTCCATGGAGATATGCATGTTTTTTTCTTGTGGATAATCTCTCTTTAGTCTAAGCCTAATTTGTTCAGGTGAACAATCATTATTTAATGCATTGGTCACATATTGGTAAAGAGGGGAATCTGTCTCAAATTTACCTTTCTTAAACTTACGGTTTGATGAAATACTAACCGCTTTATGGTGGGCTTCTATAGGAACATATTTACCCGTTTTGCATCGTCCTAATTCTCGATAAATTGTCGTTTCATTTACTCCTAGAATTATTGTAATTTGTGGTACAGATGCTTTGCTTTTAAAAGATTTTGGATAGAAATTCTGTCAACAAATACTAACTTTTCGTGATCATTTTTCATAGGCAACTTTAGTGATTTTTAAAATCAAAAAGTTGCGTTATATTTTAGAACCCGCCTCGACATTTCCTATAACGATAGGGCTTTGTGCAGGTGTGGCATTAGAATTCCTTCTGCCCCAAACCGCTGCCCGGCTTTTGATAAAAATAAATATTTAGAACCAATGTTTGGCGATGTTGGTCAAGCTCGAACAAATGCCCGGATATGCAGAACTGATGATTGATACAACCTCAAGCCGCACTTGCACAAAACCCATTGTTGTGCGATCGTTTTTCTTCAAAGCAAATAATTATGTGGCTTATACTTGTCCTTTAGATAAACAAAGTAAGTATTGCTTTTCCTGTCCACCGAAATTTTCACAAAAGGAGTTTTCAATTTGTGTGTTGTAATGAATAGTTTCAATTTATTCAGTGTTGTCTTTTGATATAGATAGTTTAGTGCTTTCACTTTCAAATAGTCGTCAGTTGATTTAAATGTTACGACTAATTTATTGGTCTCGGGTGCAAATTGATTCTGAAAGTCTAAATAATAAATGCCAATTGTGTCAGAAACGCCGAAGGTCGTATCGTTCACAGAATAATATTGGGTTAAGTCATAAATATTTTCTCCGTCTTTTTCGTATTTGTTCAAGAATAGATAATTCTGATAAAATTCGCCAATCTGATATGTCACACCGAAATCTGGAACAAATTTTCTAAAAACAACTTTACTTGTCGCTTTGTTTAAGAAACTGTCTGTTCTGGATTTAATCAGTAAAACTCGCTGCTGAATTTTTTTGTCAGCGATTTCACTAATGCTAGTCTGTCCATTAGAATATAGACCCATAAAAGTCAACATGAAAAGAAGTATGATTTTGGTATTATACGTCTATAGCTTTACAGTTTTCAGGAAAAACTCAAAACAGATGAAAGAAAAAATGCTTGACAGATTTAAGTTCTCGGATGAACTAAAA
>JAYTCO010000209.1:0-10735 GCA_043736415.1 Ferruginibacter sp.
TTTTATGTGCAAGATCTGCTGCATTATCAGAAATAATTGTTGCTGAGAAACCTTCATCTAATAAAGCTTTTTGGGTTTCTCCACTAAGCGTACAAAAAAAAGCTTTTTTATTAATTTTAATTTTATTATCAGTTACCTGTTTAATAAAACTACGAACAGCATTTTTACTTGTAAAAATATAATTTGGAAGATGTGAATTTATAAGAGAACTGAACTTGCTATTCTTAATTTCTTCTATTTTAATAAAATCATGTTCAATTATATTAAAATCATTATCTACCAACTGCTGCAAGATGTACGGTTTTAAAATTTTGGTAGAAAGTATGCTGAAATTATTCTTCATTTTCCACAACATTTTTATACAATCCATCAACAATTTCTTTACCCCCTTTATTCAAGATTTCTTCCGCAGCTAAAGAACCAATTTTTTTGTAATCATCGATATTACCTGTAATTTTAACCTCCACTTTCTTCTCACCATCAGGCGATAAAATATTTCCTTTAAAAATTATTTCATTATTTTTTAGTACAGAGTAAGCACCAATAGGCGTGCTACATCCACCCATCAATATCCGGAGAAAATCTTTTTCAACCTGTGTGCAAATCTGCGTATCAGAATCATTTAATGCTGCGCAGTAATTCAATGCATCGGTATCATTTTCTCTGCAGACGATGGCAATTGCACCCTGTGCGGGCGCAGGCAACATCCAATCCAATTCTATAGTATGTAAATGACCAAACCCAAGCCTTTCCAAACCCGCTGCTGCAAACACAGCTCCATGCCATTGCGAATTGGTTACTTTTTTTAACCTGTTATTTACATTGCCTCTTAAGTTTTCAATCTGCGCACTGCTAAACCTATGCAACAATTGTGCTTTCCGCCTGGCGCTGCTGGTTGCTATAATAAATTTTGGAAAATTGTTATAAGGAGTTTCAGAAAAATTATTCTCTTTAAACTTATCAGAAAAGAAGTTGTTCATCAATGATGTAGTGACCATACTTTCTCCACCATCGTTCTTCAAATCTCTTATTCCATCAAAAGATAATTCCTCTTTTGTAAATACCCTTTCTCTGTTTACAACCAATACATCCTGAGGATTACCCCTTTTGAGAACAGCTGCTATTACAAGTCCATTTGCAAGTTTTGTTGGAATATCTTTATAAGAATGTACTGCAATGTCTATCCTGTTATTTAAAAGTGCAGCATCCAATGTTTTTGTAAAAATACCCTGTACACCCATTTCATAAAGTGGTGTGTAAGGTTTAAATCGCCTTCACTTTTTATTAAAACCAGCTCACTCTCAATGCTTTTGTATTGCAATAATTGCTTTACCTGTTTTGATTGCCATTGAGCAAGCGGACTATCTCTTGTTCCTATTTTTACCAATAATTTACTCACTTATCTTCTGACTAAAAAAATGATTGTATGCATCAATAAACTGGCACCCTTTTTCATTATTATTACGAAGGTTAATAGCAAGTCTGCTGATTGTTTTATTGATTGTAATTTCATCCTGAGGAGAAATAAAATTATATTCCATCATATCCGCCATTTCACAAACTCTGCTTGGCATCGATAATTCAATTAATTTATCCTTCATATCCTTTACCATAGGGGAATGGCTGTGACTGTTTAACCAGGCTATAAATTCAGCCTGCGTTTCTTTGATGATTTTATTTGCAGCAGGAATTTCGTTGGTGCGTTTGTTTATTGTGTCGTTTAAAATAATACTGATGTCATCTACATTCACCATTTGTTGATTAGGCAAATATTTAATGCAGTGGTGAACATTGGACGGTATGGATAAATCTAAAAATATCCTTTTCTTATAATCTGTAATAAACTGCGGCAAAACAGTCGGTTCTATTGATTGTGTACTTACAATTACGATATCAGCCTCATTAATAAGCTTGGGCAAATTTTGATAAAGTGAAAAACCAATTTCGTTCTGATTGGCAAAACTGATTGCCTTATAATCTGTTCTGTTACAAACAACGATTCTACTGCTTTTAAAATAATGTTTTAAATTTTTACCTATTAAAGTTCCAAATTTACCTAAGCCAACAAGTGCAATCTTTTTGCCCTTAATATCTGCATTCTTTTTCAACCAGTCAATTGCGGCAAACGATACAGATGTTGTGCCTGTACTGAGAGATGTATTTGTTTTTACTTTTTTTGATGCCTGTAATGCAAAATTTATAGTGCGTTCCATTATAGGACCGATTAAATTCTGCTGCTTGCTAAAAGCAACTGCCTGTTTTAACTGTGCAAGTATTTCAAAGTCACCTAATATCTGAGAATTTAAACCGGCCGCTACCTCAAACAAATGCTGAAGTGCTTCTTTATTTGTTTTGGAGTAATATTTTTGTCTGAAGAGTTCAGGGTCAATCTTTTTACATTCGATAAACAAATTCTGCAAAACAGATTCGTCAGCAACATATGCGTATATTTCTGTACGGTTGCAGGTATTCAAAATAAATAAACTTCTAATACCTAAAGCTTTTGCTGTATTTAAAATAAGTTGTTTCTCAGCATCATTAATGTGAAATATACTTCTTGTAGCTGCATCAGTTTTGAGGTGACTAATGCCACAGAGGAAAAACCTTGATAAAATATGTTCAGGATTTTGTAAAGAAAGCAAATTCATAATAGGATTGCAAAGTTACTTCTCATAAAAGTTTTATAGGCATCTCTTTGTCAGCATTGTGTAATTATTTAAAAACAAAACTATTTTTCACTTTTTATTTCTAAAAAGATAAGAATTATCAATTTCGTATCTCCTTAAGCACATTGTAACAACCTACTTTTGCATTAAATTTTAAATACATCAGCAATGGATATAAACTCTAAAAAGGTAATATTGATAATGAACCTTGGCAGCCCGGATAGTACATCGGTTAAGGATGTACGTCGTTACTTAAACGAGTTTTTAATGGATGAACGAGTGATTGATATCCCAAAAATACCAAGGGCACTTTTAGTTAAAGGAATTATAGTTCCTTTCAGAGCCCCGAGTAGCGCAAAAGCTTACCGTTCTATCTGGACAAAAGAAGGCTCACCACTTATAACACTAACTTATCAATTACAGACAGCATTACAGAAAAGCACTGAATATCCTATTGAAGTTTGTATGCGTTACGGCAACCCATCACCGGAAAGTACATTTAAAAATATTCAGGAAAAATATCCTTTGGTAGAAGAAGTCATTTTGTTTCCTCTATATCCACATTACGCTATGAGCAGCTATGAAACTGCAGTTGAATATGGTAAAGAAATTTATGAAAAAGGTAATTACTCTTTTAAATTTTCTGTAATAAATACTTTTTATACCAACGAAGCATACATACATGCATTATCACAAAGTATTGCGCCACATTTAGAGGACGATTATGATTTACTTTTATTTAGTTATCATGGAATACCGGAAAGGCATGTAAGGAAAACCGATCCTACAAAACAGCATTGTTTAAAAATTGAAGACTGCTGTAATGTAGATAGTGTGGCGCATGAATTTTGTTACAGACATCAGGTTTTTATGACGTCATCTTTGGTTGCTTCGGAACTTCAACTTCCTAAAAATAAATTTGCAACATCTTTTCAAAGCAGGTTAGGCAGAGATGAATGGTTGAAGCCATATACAGCCGCACGTTTAAAGGAATTACCAAAAGAAGGCATTAAAAAAATAGTGGTTGTTTGTCCGGCTTTTGTAAGCGATTGTTTGGAAACGCTGGAAGAAATGGGAGAAGAAGGAAAAGAATTTTTTATGGAAGCGGGAGGGGAAAGTTTTAAATTAATTCCCTGCCTAAACACAGCACCACTTTGGATAAAAGCCATGAATTCTTTAATTGTAGAACATTTGCATAAAACAGAAATGAATGTACCTGTATCTTAAAGCACTACACATCATTTTTATTGTAACATGGTTTAGCGGGCTGTTTTATATTGTCAGACTTTTTATTTACAATGCTGAAGCAAATGAAAAACCGGAGCCTGAAAAATCTATTTTAAAAAACCAGTTTACCATTATGATAAAACGGTTGTGGCTTGGTATAACATGGCCTTCAGCTGTTATAACGCTTGTACTTGGGCCACTTTTAATTTATATAAATCCTGCTATTTTAGATACCTGGTTGTGGATTAAAATTGGATTTGTTATAGGCTTATATTTTTACCATTTTTCTCTCAATGTTCTTTACAGGCAACAAAATAAAAATATATTTAAATACAACTCTCAACAGTTGAGATTATGGAATGAGGTTGCAACTATTTTTTTAATAAGTATTATTTTTTTAGTAGTTGTAAAGCAGGCTATGAGCCTTGTTTGGGGATTGTTAGGCTTGGTTTTATTTATATTAATTTTACTAAGTGCAATAAAAATTTACAAACTAATTAGAAATAATTACACAAAAAAACTCACTAAAATTTAGGGAGTTTTTTTGTGTAAATTTTATAGCCAATATTAAACAGCTACATTAAAATCCCGGAGTGCATCATTTAAACTCGTTTTTAAATCGGTACTTGGTTTTCTTTTTCCTATAATTAAAGCGCATGGCACATTGTAATCTCCCGCAGGAAAACTCTTTGTATAACTGCCGGGAATAACAACACTTCTTTCAGGCACCAAACCTTTTGTTTCAATCGGTTCTATGCCGGTTACATCTATAATTTTTGTTGATTGTGTAAGCACAACGTTAGCACCAAGTACCGCTTCTTTTTGCACACGAACACCTTCCACAACTATACAGCGGCTACCGATAAAACAACCGTCCTCTATAATTACAGGACTGGCTTGCAATGGCTCTAGTACTCCGCCAATACCCACGCCACCACTCAGGTGTACGTTTTTACCTATCTGAGCGCAACTGCCTACTGTTGCCCAGGTATCAACCATAGTGCCTTCATCTACATAAGCCCCAATATTTACATACGATGGCATAAGCACAACATTTTTCGCAAGGTAAGCACCGTATCTGGCAACAGCATGCGGTACAGCTCGTACACCCAAACTTTTGTAATCGCTCTTTAATTTCATTTTATCGTAAAACTCAAAAGGAGGCAATACAAATGTTTCCATTTGCTGTATGCCAAAATATAAAAGTATAGCTTGCTTTACCCACTCATTAACCTGCCAGTTTTCGCCTGCCGGCTCAGCAGTTCTTAATCTTCCTTTATCAACTTCCTCAATTACATCTCGAATAGCCTTTATGTATTTTTCATCTTTCAATAATTCACGGTTAGCCCAAACGGCTTCAATTAAATTTTGCATGTAGTTTATTTTTAAGCGAAAATAATGATTTTAAATACTAGCAATTATTTAAGGAAATAATTTGTGCATTTTTAGTTTTTGTAAAAGGTTAAAACGATTATTTACATTTCATGTTAAGCTCTATATTTGATGAAATAATCTTAAAAAGAAACAGTTATTTTTTGATGAAGGAAGTTAAAAACATATTAATACGTTTACCAAACTGGTTGGGAGATATGGTAATGGCCACATCGTTTGTAGAGGCAGTTAAAAATTATTATCCCAATGCCACCATCGACCTTATTTCAAAAAAAGGAATTGATTTTTTGCTGGATTATTTTCCGGCGCACGCTGAAAGAATTGTTTTTTCGAAAGATGAATTTGAAGGTTTAAAAGGTGCCGTTGCATTCGGTTTAAAAATAGGAAAACAAAAAAAATACGATCTGTTTTTCTGCCTGCCAGATTCCCTTTCCGCAGCAACTATGGGTGCTGCTGTAAATGCAAAAAAGAGTATTGGGTTTAAAAAAAATGTGCGGTTTCTTTTGCTGACAAATATCTACAGAAAAAATAAAAAATTACACCGGGTAGAAGAATATATAGACCTATTAAGCCGATTCGTAAAAAATAAAATTGAAGTGCCTGCAGTTGTTTTAAACCTACGAGGAAACCATTTATCAAATACCCTTGTAATAAATATCAATTCAGAGGCGACTTCCAGAAGGTTACCAAAAGAAAAAGCTGTAAGCATTATTAATACAATCAGAAAAAATATAGAGAACGAAATTGTACTTATTGGAAGTCCCGGTGAGGCAGCATTTGTAAGTGAGGTTTATGAATCATTAAGTAATAAAAACAATATTGTAAACCTTGCAGGGCAAACTTCATTGCCACAGCTGGTAAATTTATTTGCCAACAGCAAAGCCGTTTTAAGCACAGATAGTGGCCCTGCTCATGTTAGCAATGCGCTTGGCAAAAAAACATTGGTTCTTTTTGGTGCAGGCGATGAACACAATACAGCACCTTATAATAAAAAATTTTGCACGGTGATAAGGTTGGGTAAATTAGTTTGCGAACCTTGCGTAAACAATCATTGTGCGATTTATGGAATACCAGAATGCCTTTTACAACTGGATGAAAATTTGATTTTAAAAGAGATACAAAAAATATTAGCCTAAATGAATTTTGACGATGACATTGAAAACTGCGTAATGGTTTTAAAAACTGGCGGAATAATTCTTTATCCTACAGATACAATCTGGGGACTTGGTTGCGATGCTACTAATAAAAATGCAGTTACAAAGATTTATGCACTAAAACAAAGGGCAGAAAATAAAAGCATGATTTTATTGTTGGCAAATAATGCAGATATTACAAACTACTGCAGAACCCCTTCTGCAGCGATACATAATTTACTACACAAAGAAGAAAATCCCTTAACCATAATTTACCCAAATGCAAAAAATATTGCTGAAAATTTAATTAGCGAAGATGGCACAGTTGCTATTAGAATTGTTAAGGATATATTCTGTGAAGCAGTAATAAATGCATTCGGCAAACCCATCGTTTCTACCTCTGCAAATATCGCAGGAGAGACGAGTCCAACATCTTATACATCAGTGAATGCTATTATAAAAAATGGTGTTGACTACATTGTACAATACCGCAGAGATGATGATAATTTTAAAAAGCCAAGCAAAATTTTATTATGGAAAAATGATGAGGAGATTTTAGTTATTAGAGAGTAACTAAAAAATCTTAAAGCCTACTCCAACCTGTATATTATTATTTTTCCATTTATTGTTATCGTTTACCTGGTTTAAATTACTTAATCCCGCTACGTATCGGCCATAAATTTTAAACTTGGTCAAATTAAACTGTAAACCTGCAGCAGCAGAAATATTGCCTTGTTTAAATGCAGTTTCACCGTTTTTTAAAAGGCTTTTATTTTTATCTAATAAAATAGAAAATTGTGGGCCAAATTGCAATGTAAGAAAAGGTGCTGCCTTAATATTTAATAATACCGGAATATCCAGGTAATTTAATTTTACTTTACCTATTTTATTAAAACCGTATACAGTACTAAATTGGGTAGCGGTATCAGAATTGACACTGCTAAATAAAATTTCAGGTTGTATGCCTATTTTTGATGTAATGCCAATTGTTGCAAAGCCTCCTATTTGATAACCAAAAGTAAATTTATCTTTAAACGGAATTCCATCAATTTTTTGGAGATTAACTCCGGCTTTTAAACCAACATGAAAACTTTGTGCACTAGTATAATTTGTAACAATAAAAAAACAAATAAGCAATGGAATTATTTTTTTCATAGTTTTTTTTGGGGTTATTTCAATTATCGTACCAACACAAAATTCCATATTAATTTCTATGTAAAAGTATTTCTTACAATAATTGTTTAATACACTTCTAAAATTTTTTTTACAATAACTTTTATAGTGAAAAAAGATTCAATTATTATTTTATTGCATAATTAATTATTTTACCCTTATTTTTGCGGCGATTTAGATTTCTGAGAATTACATAACATGCTCAGATGCTGTTGAAAGCAGGTAACAGATTATAAGCTACCTATCAGGATAAATAAAATTTCTCCCCACACAACGGCCCGAAGCATACAATGTGATCATCAAAAATATTTTTTTGACCATATAGTATTGTGAAGTGGCTTACATAAGACTTCAATTAATTTGCCAAAGGCAGAAAAGGCAAAGCCAGCGATAATACTACACGGTCTTCATTTTAAACAAATTATTACCATGAATGCATTTGAAGCATTGGGCCTAAACGAAAACCTCGTACAGGCAGTCGCAGATTTAGGTTTTACAGAACCTACACCTATTCAACATCAGGCAATCCCTGTATTGATAGCAGGAACAAAAGATTTTGTTGGCCTTGCACAAACGGGAACCGGTAAAACCGCCGCTTTTGGTTTACCATTATTACACCTTATAAAAGCAGAAGATAAATTTCCGCAGGCGCTAATTGTTTGCCCAACACGTGAATTGTGTTTACAAATAACAAATGACCTTACAGATTTTAGAAAACATACCAAAGGATTAAATGTAGAAGCTGTATACGGTGGTGCATCTATCGTAATGCAAATCCGCAATTTAAAAAGAGGTGTACAAGTTGTTGTAGCTACACCGGGCCGTTTGATAGATCTTATAGAAAGGAAAGCTATTGACCTGCAAAAAGTAAAATATGTAGTGCTTGATGAAGCAGATGAAATGCTGAACATGGGCTTTAGAGAAGATATTGATTTTGTGTTGAAGAATACCATTAACAGAGAAAGCATCTGGTTATTTTCTGCAACAATGCCTACACAGGTACGTGCCATTGCAAAAAACTTTATGACCAATCCGGAAGAGATTACGGTAGGTAAAAAGAACAGTGGTAATGTAAATATTGATCACCAGTTTTTTGTTGCACCGGCAAACAGCCGTTACGAATCTTTAAAGCGATTGATAGATTTTAACCCGGATATGTACGGGATTATTTTTACAAGAACCAAAGCAGATGCGCAGGATATTTCTGAGCGTTTATCAAAAGCAGGATACGAAATTGAAGCTTTGCATGGTGATCTTACGCAACAACAAAGAGACAGAGTAATGGGCCGTTTTCGGACCAAAGCTTTACAACTTTTAATTGCTACAGATGTGGCTGCACGTGGTATTGACGTAGATGGCATTACCCATGTAATCAATTACGAATTGCCTGATGATATGGAAGTTTATACCCACCGTGCCGGTCGTACCGGTCGTGCAGGTAAAACAGGTATTTGTCTTACCATTTGCCATACAAGAGAAACTTTTAAAATTAGAAGTTTGGAGAAAATGGTAAATGCACAGTTTCATAAAATGGATATCCCAAGCGGAAAAGATGTTTGCAGAAAACAGTTTTTTTACTTTATGGATAAGCTTATTAAAACAGATATTTCTCACGGTGATTATGAAACGTACTTACCTGACCTTATGGAGAAATTTGCAGATGTAACCAAAGAAGAAGTATTACAAAGAGTTGCGGCATTAGAATTTGACCATTTTTTAAAGTATTACGAAAATGCTGAAGACTTAAATGCAAAAGATGCAGGCAGAAGAGTAATAAATAATGACAGAGGCGTTGTTCGTGATGACAGCAGCAGAAAAGAGCGCAGCACGTTCAACAGAAGAGACAATGGTTACACCAGATTGTTTTTAAACCTTGGTACTAAAGATGGTTTTTACAAAGCAAGTATGTTGCAGTTTGTTTTAGATGAAAGTAATTTGAGCAAAGAATCTTTAGGAAAAATTGATTTGCGTGATATGAATACCTGGATAGAATGTGATAGTGCGAGTTCAGCACAAATGATTCAATCTTTAGATGGCAAGCGCTATAACAACCGTACGGTGCGTATGAACGAAGCTGACGGCGGATTTAAAAGACCAAATGATGAAGGAAACTCAAGAGATGTAGGAAGCAGTGCACCAAGAGAAAGAAAAAGAGTGTATGGTGCAGGCAGAGACAGAAAATAATTTTTAAAATTAATAGTAAAACGCTCCTCATATTTGGAGCGTTTTTTTTGTGCAAATTTTGAAAAAATAAAAGGTCGTCTCTTTCGAAACAACCTTTTATTTTAAAATATTGAGGAGATAAAATTTATTATTTCTTCACTACTCTTATTACCTCTGTAGTACCGTCTTTATCTATCAGTCTTAAGATGTAGATTGATGGTGTATAGTTACTCAAATCAATACTCTTACCTAAATTAAAATTGGTTACTTGTTGTAACAGTTTACCATCTATTGAATACAATCCTACTGACTGTAATACTCCACCTTCGTTTGATGTGATGTAAACTCTGTCAGCTGTAGGATTAGGCATAATCTTAATTGATGTAGACCCGCTAAACTTCACAGTACGAACTGCACTGTATTTAAACGATCCATCTAGATCTATCATTTTTAGACGATAGTAATTTATGCCGTTTACAGGAGATAGATGTACTAAAGTGTAATTCTTAGTTGTGCTACTATTACCTGCAGCATTTACTTTTCCAATGCTTTTAAACTCACTACCATCTTTGCTAAACTCTACATCAAAATGGCTGCTGTTTTGCTCATTAGATGTTTGCCAGTTAAGGTCTACAACTTTTGGTTGTTTTGTAGCTGTAAAATCTGTTAAACTAATAGGCAATGGACCTGCACTTGGCGCCACTGTATAAGTTGCTATTGATGCATTATTGTTATTTGATGAATTGGGTGCGGCATTACCTGGGTCAGTAAATTGCCCCGCAACTCTCACATCAGACTCGGCCTGCGTGGCTGCCAAAGTAATAGGTACATTACTAAAAGTGATTTTATACTTTGGTGCAGGGGGAGACTGATTCATTGAAACGGTTTTTGTAGTTCCAGTGTAGGTGTATGTGAGACCTGCGCCTGTTCCTCCATTATTCGTTAAAACCCAATTAAAAAGAGCTGCACCTGTGTTCGAGG
>JAYTCO010000210.1:0-1891 GCA_043736415.1 Ferruginibacter sp.
TGGGTAAGCACAGATTTGGTAATAACCTTATCAAGGGTATTTAAATTAAATAGGTGAGTTCTTCACACTTTTAATCCATTTTGATACTTCGCTACCCAGAAAAACTCCAACATTTAAGTTGAGATTTACAAACCCTTCCTCTTTAGATGCGGGACCACAATGTACGCCAACAATAAAATATTCGTTACCGTTCTTAACCCAAATTGGTGCACCACTATCCCCATTACAGGTGCAGGTGGGATAACCTATCATATTATTTGATGAGTTAAATTCGATTAACTCAGCAGAAAGCTTTCTATTAACTAAAGTATCAGGGGCCGCACTGTTTATAGCAAACTTATTACTAGGAAACCCAGATACACTGACATCGCAATTACTGATTATAATTTTTGGACTATCGACAATATTGAAGTGCCCATGATAAAGTATGCTAAGCTTTTGCTTATTTATCACTTTGATTAAGGCGATATCATATTCACGTTTGTTAAAAAGCTCTGTATAGTAGTAAATTTTATAATCTTTTTTATTTAACCTAACCCAATTGTTTGTAAGTGATGGCAAATTCAACTCTAAATACTCCAAGCTCTTCTCTTGGTCTACACAATGTCTGGCTGTAATAAGCAAGTCCTTGGAAATAAAACAAGCAGTTCCATAACGATTTATGTCATCCTTCCTTTTAAAACTTAAATGCAGTATTCTATTAAACGGAGATAATTTTAAAAGACGTTTATTGGATATATCATTCCAATCTTGCCCAGGATTACAAATACCACAAGGGTTTACAGGCACTGTACGATGTCTTATTACCTGAGAATAGAGGGTTTTAATACTAAAACAAAAAAGGAAAGCGATCATCGTTTTATTTCTCATTCTATCGACACTTAACACGTTAAAGGTTACTGTATATTTTTGATTTTGTCTTGGTTGGTTTCCCTCACAAACAATATGCATTAAGCCATGTGATGTTTTATAAAATCCCACTCACTATTTCTTTTTTCATAAAATGCTGCGGATACAATTGTGAACACCAAGTTCAATTAACCACAAAAGCAAAATAGTGATTTAGAGTTGAATGCTTAATCTCCAGCCACAATTTTATAAATATACTGTTAGCAGCAGCTTCTTTTGTTTTTATCTAACAAGATTAGGATCAATTTCGTACCAATCTCCTTCCTCGTCAGCATATAGCGAAATTGTGTCTCCAAGTTTGTACTTCATACACTGCAAGTAACTTATGTTGACATGCTTCATTTCATTCTTGCTATTTCTGAAGTACAGTCTGCTCTTGGCTCTCTTGCTATTAGTGCAGCCAATATCAATTACTATAGTTCTAATTTTGGCTCCTTTGGTCAGCGTCTCATTGTACATCTTATCCTGATAGAACTGAACAAATACTATAAAAGCAATTGCTAAACCTCCAAGAGCATAGATTATCAATTTTGTTTTCTTTGAGTAAGGTTCTTGTTGTCTTAAAGGATATTTCAATTTGGAAGAAGACTTTTAGTTGCTTGCTAACGAACAGGTATTTGCGATGGCAGGGCTTCCGAGTTCCGTCCGCCGAAACAAATGCCGATTGAAAAACTAAAGTACAAAATATGTTTAAAAGTCAAATAGATAACGTCCAGCCAGGATATGCGGTACAAGAGCGAACCGAAGCCGAAGCTTAACAACGTCGTGCCCTGCTATTGCAAATACCCTTGTGTGCGCCCTGAATGGTAAATATAGTTCTTAGAAATAAGAAGCCAGAGAGTGAAAGTCTCTTGTGCGGGGGATTAGTTACCCCAAGCATTAGTAAGCCGCAAGGTGGTTTGGAGCGATCCATGCACTGAAGTAAGCGGGACTACAAATACCTGTACCGACGAACAGGAACTGTATATGAGGCATAGTCAAC
>JAYTCO010000211.1:0-4558 GCA_043736415.1 Ferruginibacter sp.
AGCTATAAAATAATATTGGTTTAAAACTGGCTTACAAAAACAAAAAAGCCTCTATAAATCATTTGACTTATAAAGGCTTTAAATTTTTTAAAAGTGCCCGGGACTGGAATCTTAAGTGATTGAATTTAAATTTATTTTTAACTCAGTAAGTCTTTTTTTATTCATTATCGCCAGTTCGAATCCTAACAATTGTGCCTAATATTGTTTGCTACTTTTAAAGCACAGAAAGTTTCGTGTGTTTAACAATTCTGTATTGGAATTACTTACTTGTTTTTTTTGTTATGAGTGTTATAATTATGAACTTATAGATTGATTAGATGACAGACTAAAAGAGCGTGGCAAAAAACTAATTTGCAGGGTTTATTTTATCTTAGTAATTAGTTAAGTGGACCTGACCAGGAATGCTTAAGATCTATAACTTAATGAATTACAATATCTTAATTTTTTACTCGATTTTTTAACTCGATCAACTTACTAGTACGCCTACCAAATCTTAGCTCTATTTACATAGATTGAATTGTCCTTTTAAAGGTAGGTATTTGACGCAAACCTAGAGAACGGCAACTGTTGCCGCATGTACTTTCCTCTCCAAGCGGAACTTGTCGAAGCTTTCCAAGTGTATTCCCAATCATTCCCAAAGGGAAATGCTCACTTCTAAAATTTTTTTTGGATTTATAAAGTTAGCTCGGCCACTTTTACTGACTTTTCTTTATTATCACTCCATGCAAATATTATTTTATTACCAGATTTGGTCATTTGCGGAAACCCACTTGACCTCGATATAAGGCATCTCTTTGATACATGGTTTACACCATGTAGCCCAAAAGTTAATGAAGATAGTTTTACCCTTGTATTGACTCACAGAGATGGGTTTACCATTCAAATCGATTAACCTGATCTTTTCTATCTCTCTCACTAAAGCAATAGAAGAGTTTGATTTCTCATTTTTTCTATCTGTACATCCCATCATTCCAATCAACAATGAAATAAACATAGCCCACTTATACTTCATTGATTTATTATTTTTTATTGTTTAAATGCCTTTTTCCAAGCCATCCTTCTTATCATGTGCTTTAAAATATTCTTCCAAAGCCTTCTTCCCAAATCGCTTAAACACCACTGGTGTTACAATCATATCTGACAAAGTAGAACTTACCAATCCACCAAGTATAACAGTTGCCATCGGATACAGTATTTCTTTACCAGGCGCTGATGCATCCATGGTTAATGGTATTAAGGCAAGTGCGGCAACTAATGCCGTCATTAATACAGGAACCATTCTTTCTATCGATCCTCTTATAATTATGTGGTCGTTAAAAGTATCTCCTTCATGTTCCACTAAGTGTATGTAGTGAGAAATCATCATGATGCCGTTACGGCTTGCTATACCAGTTAAGGTTATAAAACCTACTAATGTTGCGATGGAAAAGGGGCCGCCTGTAAGCATTAAGGTTATTACACTTCCAATTAAGGCTAATGGTATGTTGAGCATTATCTGTAGTACAATGCAGTTTGATTTGAAGTGACTGAACAGCACCAAATAAATACCTGCAAATGAAAAGAGACTTAATATCAATATAACAGGAAAACTGCTTTTACTTTTATGAATTTGATTTGTCTCATTTGTGCTGGTTGCAAAGCTTAAGATTATTTACAACACTCTTTTTTTCTAACGAAAACTGCCTTAAATAGTCTCCATAGCACATTACGAAAGTTCATTTTGTTTAGATTAGGATGCAAAACTAAGGCGGCATCTTTAAATAAGCCAAACACCACATTTGTGCCCGGCTTTATAAAGGATCTTTTTAAGCTAACATTTCGGCTTTGTATCCTGCCTTTCGTACTGCCTCAATTACCTGTGAATCAATAAGGTTGTCAGTTTTTACAGTAAGTACCTTATTCGGGTTTAATGTGTCTACCTTCCAGTTTCCCTCACCAATTACTTCGTTTAATAAAGGTGTCGCTTTTGCTATGCATGAACCACACATAATGTTTGTTCTCAATTTTATCGTTTTCATTAATGTCTGTTTAATTTTGTTTTGTAAGTAAACCATGAAACATTCTAAACACTGTACACAATTATCATCTATATTTTTTTGATCTCAACTTCAAACTATTACCCACCACATTAACACTGCTTAGCGCCATGGTGAGAACAATCAAAATACAAATAAGGGTCATGCCTTTGGTAATTTTTGGGAACAATCTTTAGGTAATAAAAAATATAACTAATATTATGGCAGCAATGAATGAGTTACTAATTACCATACAGCCTTATGCCCTTGCAGTGGTATTTTTACTTTCCTATCTTGCAGAACACATTATACCACAACGGAAAGAATTCATTGATTACAAGCATGACTATAAAAATATCATTATTGGTGTTTTTAACCTGCTATTAATAGCAGTCGTTGGGGTGCAATTTCAAAAAGCCCTGGTGTGGCTGAACAATCAACATTTCGGGCTTTTGCAGTGGTTTGATATTTCTTCTGCCATTACTATTGTACTAGGGGTATTACTTATTGATGTTTTTATGTACTGGTGGCATAGGATAAATCATGAATGGCGTTTCTTATGGTATTTTCACAGATTTCATCATGTAGATACTAAACTTAACAGTACGACTGCACTGCGATTTCATATCGGTGAATTATTTCTTTCTTATGTAACTAAAATAATTGCATTCTCACTCTTGGGTGTAAGTCTTTCAGCGGTTCTTGTGCATAGTCTCGTGTTTTTCCCAATTGTTGTTTTCCATCATTCTAATTTGAAAATATCTGAACGGTGGGACCTATTTTTTAGACGCTTCATTGTAACACCGCGTATGCATCGTATACATCATTCTGTCATAAAATCAGAAACCAACTCTAACTATAGTTCAATATTACCTTATTGGGATAAGCTATTTAAAAGTTATACAAAGCAACCAGCAAAGGAAATTGAATTTGGCGTTAAATAATGCCGTAAAAAGTAGGTTTGGCAGTTTAAACAATTTATTGTTTGTATATCCAACTAATCCAAAAGCTTCATTTTTTATCTGCGCTCCTATTTATAGAAGGTCATTAAAGACCATCTCACATATCTTACTTTTTAGCAAATTCAGTAATGCCTATCAGACTGTACGTCAGATCAACTTGTCAGAAGCTGTAACCTTACTTGCCTACTAAAATAATCTGTGGTTAACAGCTAACTAAACATAAAACAGCTCCCATCTACATTGAATGTAGCCTCAGTTCAAATAAGGGATACGACTCAATATTGAATTTGCAAAGACCCAGATGTTTACCGGACATAGCATTGACATCTCTGTCGGCTAATAGAAGCATCAAACAATTTGGTTTTGACATCGCTTATTAATACACATCGCTGACATTAAATTTTTAGCCAGTATTTTATTATATACATTTAAAAGAAAATAATTGTAGTTCTAAGCCAATGAAATTAATCCGTAGTATTAGCCGGGGGGATATGATAGCGCTTATGCTGAATGCAACAATTGGTGGTGGTATCTACGGGTTGCCTTCACAGGTTTTTGCAAAGAGTGGATCATACAGCCTGCTGGCCATGATGGTTTGTGTGATAGCTATCAGCATAATTATCTTTTGTTTTGCTGAAGTGGGCAGTAGGTTCAGTGGTACCGGCGGACCGTTATTATATGCTCACGAAGCCTTTGGGCCTTTTGCAGGTTTTATGACCGGATGGCTAACTGTTGTATTGCGTATTATTGGAATGGCTGCCATTACCAATATTGCCATTTCCTACCTGGGTTTCTTTTTCCCCTTTACTCAAACAGGTGTGGGCAGAAGCATAGTGGTTACTATAATTGTTGTTGCGCTTTGCTATATAAATATTTTAGGTATTAAGCAAAGTGTAATGCTAAATAATATTTTTACTGTTGGTAAAATTTTTACTCTTTTATTCTTCGTAATTGCTGGAATGTTTTTTATAAAAGCTGATAATTTTAATTTTAAAGCTCCGCTTTCCTTTCACGCATTCTCAGGCTCTGTGTTGTTAATGGTGTATGCCTTTAGCGGGTTTACCGGGGCTATTACTACCGGTGGTGAAATGAAAAATCCTCAAAAGGATATTCCTTATTCGTTAATAGCTGTTCATGGTTTTAAAACGATATTGTATATGCTTATTCAGGTAGTTTGTATTGGTACGCTAGTTACTCTGGGGCAGTCACAGAAACCTTTAACAGATGCTGCCAATAATTTTTTGCCTGGTTGGGGTGGCATCGTAATTACCATAGGAGCCTTAATTTCATTTACGGCTACTTTAAATGGAGGGGTGTTGGTTGCTTCACGTACTTGTTACGGTATGGCCGAAAAAAATTTATTACCAAATGTTATGAGAAAAATACACCCACGCTTTCATACGCCACATATTGCTTTGGTTTTTACCTGTGGTATTATGCTCATAATGACCTTGACCAACACATTGCTTTTTTTGCTTACCGTAAATGCTATTGGAACACTGATGATTTATATGATCTCGTGTGCTGCGTTAATAAAATTGAGAAGAAAAAATAAAATTGCAACTGCAGCTTTTATTCTTC
>JAYTCO010000212.1:0-10691 GCA_043736415.1 Ferruginibacter sp.
AATTATAGCCATGTTGATTTCCCTTCCGTATTCCAAATTAAACCTCATGTAATTTTGTTTGAAACCTGCATAAAAGAACAGGATATTACAGTTGTTGGCAAAGGAGAAAAATGCAGAGTTTTTGTAACATCAGACAACGCACAGAATTTTGATATTTTTGCTGCAGTATTTTATTTAATCAGCAGGTATGAAGAATATTTACCTCATGCAAAAGATATGTATGGCCGATATGCTCATGAAAGTTCTTTGGCATACAAAGCAGGTTTTCTGCAGCTTCCCCTCATAAATATTTGGCTTGAAAGTTTTAAAGAAAAACTAAAAGAACATTTCTCCGATCTTGTATTTAAACCAACTTCATTTTCTTTTTTCCCTACTTACGATATTGATATTGCATGGTCTTACAACCATAAAGGCTTGCTTAGAAATATTGGCGGCTTTATAAAATCCCCGGCATTCGAAAGGGTCGCAGTTCTATTCACAGGTAAAAAAGATCCTTATGACAGTTATGACTTTTTGGATAGGTTACACAAACAATACAATTTAGCACCTCTCTATTTTTTTCTTACAGCAAAGAAAAACGGCTTGTATGATAAAAATATTTTGCCGCAGAATGAAGCGATGCAGAAACTAATAAAAAGACATGCTGATAAATATTCTATTGGTATTCACCCATCATGGCAAAGCTATAATAGCGATGTATTATTGATGGAAGAAAAGAATAAATTAGAAACTATTTCAGGTTTAAAAATCAGCATATCCCGTCAGCATTATATAAAGTTAACATTGCCGGAAACTTATCAAAGTTTAATAAGAATAGGTATTGCCAACGATTACAGCATGGGATATGGCAGTATTAATGGGTTTAGAGCATCAACAGCCTCTCCATTTTACTGGTACGATTTACAAGCTGAAAAAATAACCTCCCTTCGCATTCATCCATTTTGTTTTATGGATGCAAATTGCTTTTACGAACAAAAATTAACGGTTGAAGAATCTTGTATTGAACTGATGAATTTTTATCAGTCATGTAAAAAAGTGAATGCTCCCTGTATTACTATTTTCCATAATAATTTTTTAGGAACCGGTAAAATGTTTAAAGGCTGGAAGGATTTATATGTGAAGTTTATATCTCAGCTTCCACAATAATTTTGTTTGCCCTTTTTGCAGAATAATTTACAAGAAAAACACCGGTTATTGTTACAAGTGAACCCCACAAAATATTTATACTAAGTTTTTCATTTAATACGATATACGCTGTAACCATTGCTACAAAAGGATTTATATAGGCATATAATGAAGAAACAGCCGTAGGCAAAACTTTCATTGAATAAATAAATGCAATAAAAGCTAACAAAGAGCCAAAGAAAACAAGGTATCCAATTACCGCCCATGCTGTTGTTGATATATCAAAAAAGGGAATTGCTTTTTGTGTTGTTTGCATTATAATAAAAAGAATGATACTGCTTATAATCATTTGCCAGCCTACTCCATAATATGGATTAATATCTACTTTGTTTCTTGCTATAAAAATGGTTCCAATACTCCACGATAGCATGGCAGTAACCGAAAGAAAAACACCAAATAAAAAATTTGTTGTGTTGTGGTGAAAAGCATTTTCGTAAGACACAATAGCTATTCCTGATATCCCTAATAATAAGCCAATAACCGTTACAACTGTAAGTGGCTTGCTTTTAAAAAAAATCTTTTCCAGAATTACGACGGACAATGGGTAAAGTGCACCTATTAAAGATCCCAGGCCTGCAGGGATGTATTGTACACCCCAAGTACTTAATCCATTTGCAGAAACAAACATGATAATAGCCATTATAAAAAGCCAGCGAAATTGCTTAAGAGTTGGTAATGGTAATTTTTTAAAAAAAGAAAGAAACCCTACAAAAATAATTCCTGCAATAAACTGTCTAATATAAACCAATTGCAAAGGAGGAATTTCATGTACGCCAATTTTACTTACCACCCATGTAGTTCCCCAGATAAAACTTGTGGCTGTAAGTGCTAAATAACCTTTGGTTTTTGCTGATTGTAACAATACCTGTAATTAATGTTTAAAATGTCTTTTGCCTGTCATTACCATTGCAAGATTATTTACTTTACAATATTCAATGCTGTCCTTATCTCTTACAGATCCACCTGGTTGTATAAATGCATCTATGCCTGCTGTGTGTGCTATGCGTACACAATCATCAAAAGGAAAAAAGGCATCGCTTGCAAGTGCTGCCCCTGTTGTGTCTGCACCAAATTGCCTGGCTTTATCTATTGCATTTCGCAGTGCGTCTATTCGGCTTGTTTGTCCACACCCCTTGCCAATAAGCTGGTTATTTTTTACCAATGCAATGGCATTGCTCTTTAAATGTTTGCAAAGAATGTTTGCAAAGGCTAAAGATTTCTTCTCTATTTCTGTCGTTTCTCTGCCTCCAACTTCTTTCCATTCTGTAAAATTACCTTCATCAGTTTCCTGTGTAATGACACCATTTAAAAGCGATTTTGTTTGTACTGTTTTTTGTGGCTGATTTTTTAACTCCAATAAAATTCTATTTTTCTTTTGTTGCAAAATCTGTAAAGCATCTTCATTAAATGCCGGTGCAATTAATACTTCAAAAAATATTTCGTTGATAGCATTTGCGGTAGCTTCATCAATTTCGGCATTGCAGATAAGTACACCACCAAATGCACTTTCAGGATCGCCTGCTAATGCTGCAACCCATGCTTTTTCTACTGTAGCACTAATAGCAGCGCCACAGACATTTGTATGTTTAATAATGCAAAACCATATATTTTCATTAGTAGATTTTGAGTAATTAGGGGAGGCTGCCTCTTTGATAAGTTGCAATGCAGCATCAACATCTACCAAATTATTATAGGATAATTCTTTACCATGCAGTTGTGTAAATACTTCATTTAGATCACCATAAAATGCGGCTGGTTGGTGAGGATTCTCACCATAACGTAAAGCCTGCATTTTTTTATTAAAAGGTGTTGTAACATTTAAGTTATTAAAGTATGATGAGATGGCATTATCATAATGTGTACAAACATCAAAAGCTTTTACAGCAAAAGTTCTTCGTTGTTCAATAGAAAATTCTCCCTGTTGAGTTGCTAACAGATTTCTGAGTAAAGAATAGTCTTTTTTCGCTGCAACTATAACTACATCTGCATGGTTTTTTGCTGCGGCCCTAATCATACTTGGTCCGCCAATATCAATCTTTTCTATTATGAGTTTTTCGTCTGTTGTGTTGGCAACTGTTTCTTCAAAAGGATACAGATCTACAATAACCAGGTCAATTTCAGGAATATGATGTTCTTTCATTTCAGCCATGTGAACTTCATCGTTTCTCTTTGCCAGTATACCACCAAAAACAGAAGGGTGAAGTGTTTTTACACGACCTCCCAATATGGCCGGATATGAAGTTAAAGATTCAACAGGTATACATTTAACCCCAAGCTTTTCTATGAATTCCTGTGTGCCACCGGTGCTGTAGATTGATACATTGAGTTTATCAAGCAACTGCACAATTTCTTCCAGACCATCTTTATAAAAAACTGAAATTAGTGCTGATTGTATTTTTTTCATTGTAAATAAATTTTAACTACGGGCGTAAGTCATTAATAAAATAGTTGGTTTGGTCTTCCTTCAAATTACTCTAGCAGGTTTACTCTACATCAAATATAAATGCACCCTGTTCGGCAGTAGTAAAGTAGGGCAAATGTAACAATGAACACTGCTTTTTCCATTGTGCAATTTTCCACAAACTGTTAGAAGCATCAAACACAATACAGCGGGGCATTACAGATGATGTAATATTGGAGATATCAACATTGGCGTTTTTTGTAATCAGCAACACATCTATCTTAATTTTATTTTGTATTGAAGCAAAAGATAAAGTTGTATCAATTATCATTATTTTTTTGCTATAAAACTGCCACAAGATTTTGCTGTGCTGTAAAGATTTTAAAGTATCCCTGCTTTGATTTACCTGAAGAGAAACCCTTGCAGGTTTTAAATTAAAATTTTGTAATGCCGCATCTGTTTTAAACTCTTCATCGCCTAAAAAGAAATATTTATCTGCAGTAATAAAATCAATTGCTGTATGCCTGCTTACATTGTAAATGATAATTTTTTTCTGTTGAATTAAATTGATTTTTCCATAAGACCAAATCCCCATAAATAGTAAAAAGAAAAACAGGGAACCTATGACCATTTTTTTGTTATACCGCAATAAGCCTGCAACAGCTGCAAATACAAATAAATATAAGACAGCAGTTGTAGTTGGTGTGGCATAAATTTTATCTATTAATGATAATGGAAGGTTGTTGCATTTGTCAATGATAAAATTCATAACCCAGGTTAGTACATAAATAAACTTTCCTACCAATGTCGCAATTATGGGTATAGGTGAAATAATTATTAATAAAATCTCAGCAAAAAGAATGATAGTAGATAATGGTACACAAATCAAATTGGTAATTAAAAACAGCGTAGGTATTTGATGGAAATAATAAATGCAAATTGGCAAAGTAAGTACCTGCGCTGAAATTGTAACCGAACACATCTGCCATAAATACTGCAATGGTTTATGCTTGGAGTAAAATAAATTTTGAATAGGTTTTTGCAGCCAAACAATGCCTACCACTGCACAGTAACTGAGTTGAAAGCCAACATCCCACAATAAAAAAGGATCGTAGCAAAGTAACAAAAAAGCAGATGCTGAAAGCGAGTTATAAATAGATGACTGTTTAAAAAATTCTTTACCAATTAATATACAGGTAAACATTATTGCACTTCTTAAAACAGATGCTAAACCTCCTGTTATTAAACTAAACAACCATAGGCACGACAGAATTATTACTACTCTAATTGCAGCATTTTTTTTAATTGCAGGCAACCTTAAAAAAATCCAGACGAGCACAGCATAAATTAAACCAAGGTGCATGCCCGATATAGCAATGATATGAACTACACCGGTATTGCTGTAAGCCTGCACAACATCTTTATCTAAATCTTCCTTGTATCCAATAAGTAAAGCTTCAGCTATACCGGTAACTTTTTTGTTACCTTTTACAAATTCCTGTAAAATATTTATTACTTTTTTTCTTGCATTATAAATAAATGAATACAACGCATTTTCATTATGCAAATTCAACAAAACAAATTTGTTTTGTTTTAAAAATACCTGATAAAATGTTTGCTGAAAAGCCATATACCTGCTGTAATTAAATCCGCCAGGATTACCTGCATTTTTAATTAATTGAAGCCCTCCTGATATCAATATTTTATCTCCATATTTTGGTAAATACTTTACATCATCTTTAGAGAAATAGATAAGTATTTTACCCGTTACGTTTTTGCTTACACCGTTTTTAATGATAGTTTCCACCACTGCCTCCGCTTTAAAAGATTTGTCTTTTTCAATAAGTGGTTCATTGACTTTTATAATTAAAGTGCTGCTGTCATTATATAAATGACCAAACCATTTATCATCATTTCTTACGTCTTTTTGCCAAACGGTTATCATCCCTGCAAAAAAGATAATAAATGAAATAAAAACTCCCTGTACCCATTGAAATGAATAACGAAATGCCAAAGGAATCACTGAAAAAATAAAATATAGTATGGCAGTAATTCCTACGAAAGAAAGGATAATATAATAAGGTGTTTCAAAATAATATTGGGATAATATACCGGTTAAAAATGGCAGTAAAATTCTTATGAACGGAGCTTTTTTCCATAAGGGAATTCCATACTTTGCAGCCATTTGTACATTTTGGAAAGGGAAAGTACAAAGAGAGTTTGACTAATTCTAATTGAAGGGAACTTTTTTGGTGTGCTTCAATAAATTATAGAATTCTTCCTCATTTAATTCTTTTACTTTACCCGGTGCCAAATCTTCTAATAAAATGTTGCTAATGCTTAGCCTTATTAGCCGAAGGCAACGGTGCTTCAAAGCCAATACCATTTTACGTACCTGTCTAAATTTTCCCTCTGTTAGCGTTATTAATAACCAGGTATGCGGATAAATTTCTCTGGGGTCAGTTGCATATTTATACAGCGCCGAAGGATCATTTATAATTTTTACAGAATATGGCTTTGCCAGATAAGTTTCTTTTTCACTTATAGGAATTAAAACACCTTCCTGCAAATGTTGAAATGTTTCATCTGTCATTTTGTGCTGCACCATTACCAGGTATGAACGGGTGTGCGCTTCCGCAGCCAAAAACAATTTTCTTGTTACTGATTTATCTGTGGTTAAAATTAAAAGACCTTCTGAAGTGCTGTCAAGTCTTCCAATTGCGTGTGTGCCTTCGGGAAAGTTGAAATCCATATCGCCCAGTAACATTACTTTATGGCTGCTTACAAACTGAGAAACCATATCGTATGGCTTGTTTATAATAAAATAGCGGTTGTAAGAATGACTCATTTTAAACTAAAAAAATATTTCACAAAAGTAGAACATACTAATAAATAAAATCTTTGTTTATTACTTGATACTTTGATGGTAAATCTTTTTGCTCATTATTTACATAACTAAAAAAGCAATACTCCAACTGAGGAACATTGCTTTTTTAATTTTTTTGAGGAAAATTTTATAATACTCTACAAGTTCATAATTTTAATTATGGGCACCTGCAGTAACTAAACTTCATACCCCACTGTCCATCAGGATTAATAACTGTACCATTACCCCAGGCGGTTTGCTGGTCTACAACCTGACCTGCAGCATCAAGTTTAACAACAACTGCATGAGCAGCAATACAGCCACAAGAACCAGGAATAGCCGTAATAGGAATTTGGTAGGTATAACTGGTTACATTACTATGTGTAGTAATGTAAGGAAACTGCCCAGGAATTGGATTGCCTGGTCTGTTTACAGGAATGAGTGCACAATCCCCAACATATAAATGTGTTTGTGTAAGTACATAACCATTGGCCGTATTGTAGGTTACGTAAATAAAATTTGCATCATTGGTTACCGTTATGTTTCCTGCGTTAATAGTTTGACCTGCAAATAAGGTAACAACAGTTGTACACGCTGATGCAGGAGAAGGGTCACCATCTCTACTTGTTACAGTTCCGCCGCTGCCTGATGGTCCTTTTAAAATACTTGATGGTTTGTTTTCATTTCCTGTTATGCCAGTATCTGTTTTAGTACATGAAAACAGAAGCACAGAAAGGGCAAAAAAATTGAGGGTAAAAATTAATTTTTTCATTTTTTGGTTTTAATAAGATTAAGATTTGGTCATTAAAAGGAAGGGTTTTACTTCCAAAAAATAACATTTCATTTATTAACTCCTAAATGATTATATTATTGTGCAGGTTAAATAATTTGTTTTAGAATTGATTTGTGACAGATAATTTACAGTCTAAATTTTTTTAATTAAATTATTCACAACCAATTGATAGCAATTGTATTACTTACTCAGATGCATACTTCTCTCCTTGTATAATTGTCTGAAATAAGGGTCTCGTAAATCTTTAATAAAGCGTATTGCTTCACCCGTGCTTTTCATTTCAGGACCAAGTTCTTTGTTTACTCCGGGGAATTTATTGAAACTGAAAACAGGTTCTTTTATAGCAAAACCTTTAAGGTTCTTCTCGAATGTAAAATCTTTTAATTTAGCAACTCCAAGCATAACTTTTGTTGCAATATTTAAGTAGGGAATGCCATAAGCTTTTGCAATAAACGGTGTGGTACGGCTTGCCCTTGGGTTGGCTTCTATTACAAAAACATTACCGTCTTTTATAGCAAACTGAATGTTGATAAGTCCTTTTATTTTTAAAGTCCTTGCAATCTTTTCTGCATATTCTTCCATTGCATGCACAACTAATGGGGTAAGGTTAAATTGCGGCAATACTGCATTGCTGTCTCCACTATGAATACCTGCAGGTTCAATATGCTCCATCAATCCCATTACATGAAAATCTTCACCATCAAAAATTGCATCTATTTCGGCTTCCTGGCAACGATCTAAAAAATGATCAATTAATATTTTATTACCGGGCAAATGTTTAAGTAAACTTAAAACCCCTTTTTCCAGTTCATCATCATTAAGTACTATTCGCATTCTTTGCCCGCCTAAAACATAACTTGGGCGCAACAACACCGGATAGCCAACTTCTTTTGCCACTTCTATTGCCTGGTCAGTATCGTAAGCCGTACCGTAGTTTGGATAAGGTATTTCCAATTCTTTTAATATATCACTAAAACGCCCACGGTCTTCGGCAATATCCATACTGTCGAAAGAAGTACCAATAATTTTTACTCCTTTTTCTGTCAGTTTTTTTGCAAGTTTCAGTGCCGTTTGTCCACCTAGCTGTACAATTACACCTTCGGGTTTTTCATGCTCAATAATTTCCCAGATGTGCTCCCAATAAACCGGTTCAAAATAAAGTTTATCAGCCATATCAAAATCTGTAGAAACAGTTTCAGGATTACAGTTTACCATAATGGCTTCCATGCCGGCTTCTTTTATGGCAAGCAAACCATGCACACAGCAATAATCAAATTCAATACCCTGGCCTATGCGGTTTGGTCCGCTGCCAAGTACAATAATTTTTTTCTTGGATGATGAAATTGACTCATTGGAGTTCAGTCCTTTTCCTTCAGGAGATTTAGAGGACGCCTCAAATGTCGAATAAAAATATGGTGTCTTTGCCTCAAACTCAGCACTGCAGGTATCTACCATTTTAAACACACGGGTTATGCCCAGTGCTTTTCTGCGTTCATACAAATCATCAGCATCGCCATCCTGCATTATCCGAACAATTTGCTCATCACTAAACCCCAGCATTTTTGACTCTCTCAATAATTCTTCAGGCAACGATGCAAAATTGTATTTAGCAATCTCCTTTTCGCAATCGCATATTTTTTGAATCTGATAAATAAACCAACGGTCAATCAATGTGCTTTCGCAAATACGCTTTACACTAACACCCGCCATCAGCGCATCTTTTATCCTAAATATTCTGTCCCACTTTGGTATTTTTATGTACTCAATTAATTCATCGCTGTGCATTACACTTTTGCCGTAATATCCCAAACCAACTGCCTCATTTTCTAAACTTACACAGGCTTTTTGTACGGCTTCGGCAAAACTTCTGCCAATGGCCATTACTTCGCCAACACTTTTCATTTGAAAACCAAGTGTATCATTGGCACCTTTAAATTTATCAAAATTCCAGCGGGGTATTTTTACAATTACATAATCCAGCGCAGGTTCAAAATAAGCTGAGGTAGATTGTGTGATCTGGTTTTTAAGTTCATCTAAATTAAAACCAATGGCAAGTTTAGCTGCTATTTTTGCAATAGGATAACCTGTGGCTTTGCTTGCCAGTGCTGAGCTTCGGCTTACCCGTGGGTTTATTTCAACAACAATAATTTCTTCTGTATGTGGGTTAAGCGCAAACTGCACATTGCAACCACCGGCAAAATTTCCGAGGGCACGCATTATTCTTATAGCAGTGTTGCGCATCAGCTGGTAAGCTGTATCGCTCAGCGTCATTGCCGGTGCAACTGTAATACTGTCACCGGTATGAACGCCCATTGGGTCAAAATTTTCAACCGCACAAATAATAACAACATTGTCTGCATTGTCTCTTAGTAATTCCAGCTCAAATTCTTTCCACCCAATAATTGCTTTTTCCACCAGCACTTCATGTATAGGGCTTGCAGTTAATGCATAATTAAGCGCTTCATCTAATTCATCTTTTTTAAAAACAATGCTGCCTCCACTGCCACCAAGTGTAAAAGATGGGCGAAGAACCAACGGGTAACCAATTTCCTGCGCAAATTCTTTTCCTTCTAAAAATGAATTGGCAATATGTGCTTTACAAACCGGAATATTCATTTCTATCATCCACTGCCTAAACTTTTCTCTGTCTTCCGCTTTGTCAATTGCTTTAATATCTACACCAATTAACTGAACATTATATTTTTCCCAAACGCCCAGTTCATCTGCTTCTTTGCAAAGGTTAAGCGCCGTTTGTCCGCCCATGGTTGGGAGCACCGCATCAATGGTATTTTCCTCTAAAATCTGTTCAATACTTTCAACAGTTAGTGGCAACAAATAAACCCTGTCCGCCATCATTGGGTCTGTCATTATAGTTGCAGGATTGCTGTTTATCAGAATCACTTTCACACCTTCTTCCCGCAGGCTGCGAGCGGCTTGTGTGCCGCTGTAATCAAACTCGCAAGCCTGGCCAATCACTATTGGTCCGCTACCTATTATTAACACTGATTTTATGGATTCGTTCTTTGGCATGTAGTAAAATTGCCGTTGCTGTGGCGTGCAAACCTAACGGGAAAGAGGGAGAAAAGCAAATGAAAATTTGGAGCTTTCAACAGCATACAATAATGATACTTTTGTCCGCTGCCCGCTTACAATCTTTTTGCTCAAATGCAGCAAAAAGGATTTCCAGCTAAGCAGCGCAGCCTTTGGTCTTTTTATCTTTTATCAACAACATACATGAACTACAAAATACAATTAGAGCGACCTTAGAAAAAAAGCGTTAAAAAAATTTGAATGTTTGTCGTTAAGAAATGAAATCGATGTTACAAATGTTCGGCAAAGATTATAAGACTGTAAGTCCTACGTCTGTTGGGCTTTGCAAAAATGTTGTAACTGATTTCATTTTAGACAAGCATTCAAATTTTTAGCTTTTTTTCGACAGTCTTGAT
>JAYTCO010000213.1:0-10664 GCA_043736415.1 Ferruginibacter sp.
AACTGTTTTAATACACTCTTAAGCCTGTTCTTATTACCTCGCATTTCATCAAGCATTATATCAAAACTTTTAGCTGAATTATCTGCAGGTATAATATCAAGGTTTTCATAACCTGTTTCCATTAACACTGCATCCAGATCTGCATCTTTACTGATCAGTTTTTTTATACCGGGATGTGCTTTAGGCTTTGCCTGAAAATAAAAAGAGGTTGCGCCTTGGGGGTCAATATCCCACAGCAAAGTTTTGTAACCTTCTTTTGCCGCCAGGTAAGAAAAATTTACACAGCTGGCGGTTTTGCCTACACCACCTTTTAAATTATACAGGGCTATAACTATCATAAAAAAAAATTATTAAGTATGTACAGATTTTGAAAGTTAATACATTATTATAAACTACAATAATGCTGATGCAAAAAAATACAGCTCAGCCGCTTATCAATGGCCTTGTAACCATTTGTACAAAAGCCCTATATTGTACATCAAATATTTTCAACCAAAATAAATTCCATGTCTTTATTAAAAAATGTAGCTGCATGTTCCGCAGTATTAATTATTTCAATTACAGCTTTTGCACAGCAAAAACAACTTACAGATGATCAGTTTTTTAAAAACAACTTTAAAGGAATTTTAAATACTTTACCTTCTGCAACAAAGTGGATTGACAACAGCCGTTTTTTATTAATACGGGATGGAAAAACATTTGTTGTAGATGCAAAGAACGGCACGGAAAGAGAGCAAAATGATATAGACAAAACCCAGCAAAAAACATCAGTAGCAGCTTCTCCTTTTACCAAAAGCAAAGACCTATACATAAAAATAAATGAGGTGGAAACCCGTCTTACAAACGATACTTTCCCTGAAATAAATGCAACGCTTAGTCCCGATGGTAAATATGTTGGCTATACAAAAAACAACGATTTGTATACAGTAGAAATAGCCACTCAAAAAGAAAACAGACTGACCAACGATGGCAGTGATGTGATTCTAAACGGTTATGCAAGTTGGGTTTATACAGAAGAAATTTTAGGAAGAGCAAGCCGTTACCGCTCTTTTTGGTGGAGTCCTGACAGTAAGAAAATTGCTTTCTTTCGCACAGATGACAGCCCGATAGCGCCTTATATTATTACGGACGCCCCCGGTACACATGGTTATGTAGAAACAGAGCGATACCCAAAAGTCGGCGATAAGAACCCTGAAGTAAAAGTAGGGATTGTAAACCCTGCAGGTGGTGCGGTGGTTTTTGCAGATTTTAACGCCAATGATGACCAGTATTTTGCTGCGCCTATATGGACAAACGATGGATCTTCTTTATGGGTGCAGTGGATGAACAGAAAACAAAACAACCTTAAGATTTATGCAGTAGATCCTACAAATGGTTCTAAAAAGCAGGTGTATGATGAAGTACAAAAAACATGGATACAGTTAGAAGATGGTTATGAACGCATGCACATGCTTGCAAACAATAAAAACTTTATTTTAGAAAGCGATAAAACCGGTTGGAACAATTTGTATTTGTATGATATGACCGGTAAATTAATTAACGAAATCACACCTGGAAAATTTACAGTGACTGATGTTAATTATATTGATGAGGCGAAGAAGATCATTTATTTTACTGCACGCAGCAAAGAAAATACAGCCCGCAGAGATTTGTACAGCGTAAACTTTGATGGCAAAAAAATGCAGCGTTTAACCTTTGGCGATTACAACCACGGTATAATAAATATGAGCCCTGATGGCAGTTATTTTATTACCACTTACAATAACGTAAGCACGCCTACAAAAATGACACTCGTAAATAATGCAGGAAAAATAATAAAAGAAATTGCTGACAGCAAAGGTGCAGAAATGAATGATTATGCAATTGCAAAAACAGAAATCATCCGGGTAAAAAGTGATGATGGTTTGTATGATTTACCCATGAAGGTTACCTGGCCGATGAAATACGATAAAAATAAAAAATATCCCTTACTTATTTCAATTTATGGTGGCCCAAATGCAGGTACAGTAATGGATACCTGGAGCTTAGCAGGTGCACAACAGTTTTATGCTAAAGAAGGATTGATACAGGTTGCTATGGACCACAGAGCTAGCGGGCATTTTGGTAAAGAAGGTGTAAATTATATGTACCACAACCTCGGCTATTGGGAAATGAAAGATTATTCAACTATGGCAAAATGGTTGATTACAAATGGCGGAGCTGATCCGAAAAAGATTTGCATTACAGGTTTTAGTTATGGCGGTTACATGACGTGTTATGCACTTACCTATGGTGCAGATGTTTTTACACATGGTATGGCGGGCGGCAGTGTTGTTGACTGGACTTTGTATGACACACATTATACTGAACGCTACATGGGTACACCTGCTGATAATGCAGAAGGTTACAAAACAAGTTCAGTTTTAAACTATGCTGATAAATATAAAGGCATGTTGCAAATTGTACATGGTGTAATAGATGATAATGTGCATTTACAAAACAGCATACAGTTTACCAGCAAGCTGCAGGATCTTAAAAAGGATTTTGAAGAAATGTTTTACAGCGGTGGCAGACATGGTTGGGGCGGAAATAAAAATCTGCATTTTCAGAATTTAAAAACACAGTTTATCTATAAATATTTATTGGAGAAGCCGGTACCTAAGGCAATGTTGAAATAGAAAATTTTATAAAAAAATGTCCCGCTAGAAACGGGACATTTTTATGCTTTTTTTTTAAAAGTTTATTACGATGTAATTAATTAAGCAAAAATATATTTAAAATTTTGCGGTAAAACCTATATAAAAACTTTGCCCGACAGATGGTATAATTCCGGGACCCGGATATTCATCTGTTCTACGGGTAAAGTAAGATTTATCTACAAGGTTATTTACTCCAAACTTTATAGCATAGTTTTTTATTTTGTATGTAGCACTCATATCTAAAACTGTATACGCCGGTATGTAACCTGCAACCGGGTCATCACTTGTTTTTACATTAGAAGCATCACCGTATGCATCGCCAACATAATTTACCTGAAAAGTAGAAGAGAAATGCTTGTTGCTTAAAATTAAGCCAACCCGGTTTATTGTTTTTGCTGCGGCTTCTACTCTTTTATTTTTAAATTCTCCACTTGTATATTTCGCATCTATGTACGCAAAAGAATTAAAAATACTAAGGCCATATTTTGTTTTTTGGTTAATGGCTTTTAAAATATTAAGCTCTGCATAGCTCTCAATCCCTTTGTGTACGCTGTTTGCAATATTGGTTCTGTAAGAATATTCATCACCTGTTTGCAAGTCATGTTTAAGCACCACACCAATTCTGTTATTATAGGCCATGTAAAAAACACCAACATCAAAATTCAAATAATTTTTTATTGTACCTCTGTAACCCAAGTCAGCATTATAACCATAAGCATCTTTTAAATTGGGGTCTATTGTAGAAGTAATACCAAAGGGTTCTAATTGGCTGTAGTCAATGGGGCGGTAAGCCTGGCTTATATTAGCATAAATACCGGTGTTGGTTGATGGCTTGTATTCTATACCCAAACCTGCTAATGCAAAATACCGGTTACGGCTTTCATTTGACACCTGTTTTACATTATCTTTTGTTTTATAACCTTTTGCTGTACTTTTTAAGTATTCAAATCGAAAGCCGGGAGTAATGGTAAACTTATTTCCTACCTTAAAAATATTTTCTACAAAAGGCGCAATATTGGTAGTGGTAAAATTTAAATTATAACCGAATTCTCCGGTAATCGATAAATCAAAATCGCTTTTGGTACTGCCTTCGCCACCGCCCTGCCTTTTAAACCAGGCATAGCTAAACCTTACACCTCCTGCAATAGTTGACTGCTGTTTTGCAAGTTTATAGCTGTGTGCAATCCGCAGTTCTGTTGTTGTATTGTGCATATCTTCTATACCCACTTCTCTTGGTACAAAAGTATTGGTAGTCGGATCTATTTCATCCAATGCTTCGGCTCCGCCATCTTCATTGCGCCATACCAAAGAACGGTTGCTGAATAAGTAGGTTGTTTTTAGGTTGATGATGGTATTTTCAGCTGCTGCAAAATTTGCATATGCAGATACAATATTCCAGGGACTTTTTAACCAGTTCCTTGCCTGGGTAGATGCTTTTGGATTTGCATTAAAAAGGCTATCGGTTAAACCTCCGGGCATTTTTATCCTGTTGCGAAGCAATGAATATTCAAGACCCGTACTTAATTTGGCGGTTGGCTTATATTCCAGCTTTCCAAATCCGGATAGCTGCAATTGCCGGCTGTTAGGGCGATAGCCGTTGAGATTTCTGTATTGTACAAACGCATAATAATTAATTTTTTTAATTGTACCGCTAACAGAATTAAACGTATTAAAAAGTCCAAAACTCCCAATTGTCTGTGATGTTGTAAACTCAAAAATTTTATTGGTGGGCGCATCTTTGGTTACATAATTTACAAGGCCGCCAAACTGCGAACCAAACTGTAATGAAGCTGCACCTCTCACCATTTCAATTCGGCTTACAGCTTCCATTGCCGGTATATAATAAGCTTCGTTGTAGCCATAAACATCACCGCTAATGTTGTACCCATTCTGCCGGGTATTCATTTCAATACTCTGGGTGGGATTTAAGCCTCGGGTAGCAATACCGTTTGCAGTAAAGCCGCTACTTTCCGTTTCTACGATGTTTAAACCAGGTATTCTACCAAGTATTTGCCTTGTATTATTAATTGCTTTGTTGGCATCTAAACTGTCTACAAAAATAATTTCGTTTTTCTTTCCGGCGTAAATAATGCCGTTTTTTGTATCGGGCAAATGCCCAACACCATTTACCGTTTTATAACCTATAACTTTTACATCAGGCATTAATTTGCTACTGTCTGCCTTTTGTGCATTTGCATTTAATATACTTGCCAGTGATAATAGTCCTGCTATCAGTTTCTCCTTGCTCATTTCGTACTTTTTCATTCGTGCAAATGTGAGGTTCAATTTTTTTTCCGCTTATAGCAATCGGGAAAACAAACAACGCTACTTGGAAAATTAAAGATGTTATGCAACGTTTATTTAAAAAAAATACAAAAAAGATTAATCATATTGATTAGATAGGCAACCTGTTCAGCTATATTCCAATCCTTTAAAATGGAGCCATGATTTAAGAAATAAATTTAGCATTACAGGTTTCTTATATAATGGTTAATTAATAAAATATTTTTGAAAAAATAATGCTCATTTTAATCAATCCAAATAGATTTTATATTCACAAATTCTTTAATACCATAGCCTGAAAGTTCTCTGCCATAGCCGCTGTTTTTTACGCCGCCAAATGGTAGCCGAGGGTCTGATACTACCAGTTTATTTACAAAGCTGCTGCCTGCTTCCAGCTGCCTTGCCACACTTTCGCCCCGTTCTTTATTGCCTGTAAAAACACCTGATCCTAAGCCAAATTGAGATTGATTTGCAAGTGCTATAGCATCTGCTTCGTCTGTAGCCTTTATTACACAGGCTACAGGACCAAAAAGTTCCTCATCAAATCCAGTCATTCCGGGTTTTACATCTGCAATAACAGTTGCAGGATAATAAGAACTATCACTTTCCGGTATTTCTCCACCAAGAATTAATCTTCCACCTTCTTTAATTGTTTTCTTCACTTGTTTGTGTAATTCCTCTCTTAAATCTTTTCTTGCCATAGGCCCATAAAAAGTATCTGCAGCTGTTGGATCGCCCATTTTAGCAGCATTCATTTTTTGTACAAATATTTTTAAAAAGGCATCGTAAATTTCATCTAACACTATAAAACGTTTAGCAGCAATACAGGTTTGTCCGTTGTTTTGTAGCCTGCCAAATGTAGCCATCTCAGCGGCCTTATGCAGATCAGCATCTTCCAAAATAATATATGCATCGCTGCCTCCAAGTTCCATCACCGTTTTTTTAAGATTTTTACCTGCAATAGATGCAACGGACCTACCTGTAGAGTCACTTCCCGTAAGGGTTACAGCTACAATATTTTTATCTTCAATAATATCTTTTATTGAATCACTCTCCACATTTAAATTAGTAAATATCCCTACCGGAAAACCGGCTTTAGCAAACGCATCTTCTAACGCAAAACCACAACCCTGTACATTAGATGCATGTTTTAAAACTCCTGTATTGCCCGCCATTATTGCGGGAGCAGCAAAACGTATTACCTGATAAAAAGGAAAGTTCCAGGGCATCACCGCCAAAACAACACCTATTGGTTGATAAGTAACATAGCTTTTACTGGCCTCGGTTACCACATTTTCATCCTTTAAAATTGTGGCAGTATTGTCAGCATAATATCTGCAGACAAATGCACATTTTTCTACCTCTTTTTTTGCCTGCTCCAGCGTTTTCCCCATTTCTGTTGTAATCAATAAGGCATATTCGTTTTTATTTTTTTCGAAAATATTGGCTAGTTCATGCATAAGAACTGCCCGCTCTGCATAACTAAGTTTTTTCCAGGTTGTAAAAGCGTTGTTTGCCTGTGCAATTTTACTTTTTACTTCCTCAACATGTATACGTTTGTATGTTGCTATCTCTTTACCGTTTGCAGGGTTTATTGTTGTAGTAGTGGACATGTTGTTGTTTTTAATTTAAAAAGATAAATACCAGTTTTTTTATTGCGTGATGTTTAAAAAGAAATTATTCTACAGTATTAACCTACCGGAACATCGCATCAATTACATCTTTATGAAAAACACAATTTTCTGCTTTTATAGCTTCGGTTAATTGCATTAAAACTTTAAAGGCAACAGCAACAGTGGGTTTTGCAGATTCTCCTTTCCAATAACTTACCAACTTATAATAACCGCTATCAGGCATTATTTGCAGTGGATTACTTACCCCCATTTTTTTTAATGGCCACCATGCCCAGCCTATTTTATTTTTTTGAAATAATTTGATAGCCCCAGTAAACCATGCGTTGGAGTTTTCACCTGTTTCGCCACACCATATCGGAACATTAAACTTTTCCCTAAAATCTAAAAAACTTTGTATGGATTGCTGGTCGTTGTTGTTCCAGTATTTGTGAAAGCTCACAACTATATTTTTATCCCATAAGGGAAAAATTCCTTTATAATTATTACCCCAGCAATTGGCTTCAATAAAAATGATATGCTTTTTATCAACCTCCCTTATTGCTTTTGTAATATCAGTAAGTAATTTTTTTAGAGAACCGTTTTCAGTTTCTGCACAACCGTTTTTATCAGCAGTATTTTGAAAACCCCAATTGGTTTCATTGATAAGATCATACCCGCCAATCCATGGTTCATTCGCATATCGTTTGGCTAACTTTTTCCAAAGTGCAATTGTTTTTTGTTTGTTTAATTCACTTTGCCAAAGGGAAGGTTTTGTTGAGTCTCTGTCAGCAATAGCATTATCATTTCCCTGACCGCCGGGTGCAGCATGCAGATCGAGAATAAGATAAATTTTATCAGCTTTGCACCAGCTTAACAAACTATCAGTTAATTGAAATCCTTTGTTTAACCATGTATTCTTTCCAGCCACAGGCTCCTTATCAACTGCAAGTGTAAACAGATTATAATGCATAGGCAATCTTATAGAATTAAATCCCCACGAAGCCAACGAATCTATATCTGCTTTACGGCAATTATTTGACAGCCATGCATTATAAAATACAGCTGTTTTATCTTCTCCCACCAGGTTTACAATTTTAGATCGGATAGAACTTTGATTGGTGGCTATTCCACTTAACTGCAACATATAAGGCTCCTGCAGCATCCAACCTCCAAGGCCCATTCCTTTTAAAATTATTTCTTTACCATCTTCTTTTACTATGGTTTTTCCATCAACTTTAATAAACCCTTGAGAAAAGAGTTGGTTCACCATAAACAGGAAACATCCGATAACACTTATTCGCTTTATCAACATATAAAAAAGTTTTTTGTATTAAGATAGAACTTCATTTTTATATTTTACCTGACAACTTTAATTATTGTTTTAAATAGAATGGTATAAAATATATTTAATAGAATATGTTGAAGAAACACCAGGCAAAAGTTTTAGAATTTCCTTTTCCAAACGATTCGTTTGTTGATTAAAATAGGGTAAGAAATATTTTCCTACCCTATAGAGGTGTGCATACATTTTACCAATATAAAACCGGCTTATAATTCATTCTTTCCACCACGGCTTACTTCAAAAAGAAACCATATTCTTCTCTCTGTTTGATCGAGTTGATCCTGCAAAAGATTACTCGTTGGCGTATCCCTGTTTTTTTCAGTTGTTTCTATAGCTTGCCGTTGGTTTTTTGCAATGTGCAGGTTATCGCTCAGCAATTCTGCAATCATCTCATCAGCAGGTACAAAATCATCATTATTATCTTTAATGGTTTGCAACTGGCTTATGTGAGAAATACTTCTTATCGTGGTTCCGCCAACCCTTCTTACTCTTTCAGACAGAATATCTATACTTTCAAAAATAGCATCAGCCTGTTCATCAAACATTAAATGATAATCTCTAAAATGTGACCCACAAAGATGCCAGTGAAAATTTTTTGTTTTTGTATACAATGCAAACGCATCAGCAATTAATGGATTAACAGCGTTTACAACATTTTTTACTTCTTCGGGTTTTAAATCTGTTGGTGTAGAAAGCTGCGGTGGTGCAGGATATCCATTTGTAGCCTGCATGTTGGTTTTGGTTTTAGCAGGCTGCGGTTTTTTTAATTGTGCCATGTTGATTTGAAAATTTTTTAAAGTACACCTGCATATACAGGCAAAGTTTTAGTACCAATAGATATGCCGATATCTTTTGGCAACAAGGTTTGTTTTTAATTTCCTCACCTCGTAACCCTTTACACCACCCATGTAAAACAAAACCGATATAAAGTAAAAAATCTGCGCAGGACAAATTTTTTCTTTTTATCATTAAATGTTTTTTTTAAAGAAAGGTTTTTTTAATGTTTGTGTTCTTCTTTTTCTCCGCAAACCAGCTCCGGACAAATTTCTGTTTCTATCTCCAATGTGGAGTGCTGAATATTGAGGTGCTCTAACTCATGTTTGATCTGGTGTTTTAGCCTTATAATTTGTGCTATTGAAAAATCATTTGATACCACCAAATGTCCTGTCAGCGCATTTTGTGTTGTACTGATTGCCCAGATATGTAGGTGATGAAAATTTTTTACATCTTGCATTTTTAATATTTTGTTTTTAACTTCCTGTATATCCACATTATCCGGCACGCCATCTAATGAAAGGCGTAAACTGTTCTTTAATAAACCCCATGTGCTTACAATGATTACCCCACAAATAATAAGACTCAACAATGGATCTATCCAATACAAATGGGTATAGTAAATGATGATGCCACCAAAAACCAAACCTAAGGATACCAGGGCATCAGAAGCCAAATGCAGAAAGGCTGCTTTTACATTAATATCACTTTCTCTATCCCTAAAAAACATAAATGCAGAAACACCATTTATAGCAATACCGATTGCTGCTATAACAGCAATGGTTATTCCCGGCAATGGTTGCGGATTTTGAAACCTAAAAATGGCTTCATAACCAATTGCGCCTATCGAGATTAATAAAATAACTGCATTGAGCAATGAAATTAATATGGATGATTTTTTATACCCGTAAGTATATTTTTCAGTTGATTTAGATTTAGATAATTTAAAAGCAATCATAGCCAGTGCTAAACCTGCTACATCTAAAAAATTATGCCCTGCATCAGAAAGCAGAGACAACGAATTTATTTTTAACCCAATAACTATTTGAATAATTACATATGCCAGGTTTAAAATAATACCAATAATAAATGCCTTGTTTAAATTAGTAATTACCGGAGCATGGCTGTGGCTGTGGCCTGCATGATTGTGATCGGAATGATTGTGTGCCATATTGTTTTTTTAAAATTCTATGTGCCCCCTTAATGCAAAAACATGAACGGGTCCACGGTCTTTATTGTATGCAGGATTATTTACAAATTGATAATCCGCTGAAATAAAAAATGAACTTGCAATTTGAGCTTTATAATATATTTCTGTTATGGCTTCTACACCATAATTTAATTTACCGTCGCCAATAATAAACCCGTATAAACCTGCATTCAAAAAATTTTGATGCGGTTTAGATATGCCGTTAATTACCTGTGCAATGCCAATATTATCGTGCTCTCTTTTCCAGTTATTTCCTTTAATATTTATGCCTGCACTTATACTTCTGTCTATTTCTGTAAATGCCCATGTGGCTGTTTTACCATCATTCCAACTTGCTTTAAAAAAGGCACCAATGGTGTTAGATATTTCTTTATCTGCATTAATGCCAAAGCCATATTTTACACCTCCGTATCTTTTCCATTCCATTTGCCCTGTGTAAACATCTACACTTGCACTGTCTCCCAATTTTACTTCGGCTAAAGTATTGTTGTAAGTTGGTGCTTGTGATATGCTGTGAAAAGCCAATAGCCTGATAATAGTTGGGCGTTTTGTTTTAAATGTTTTTTCAAACTCTATAGTTTCAGAATGTGCTTTTGTTACTTTATAATCCAGCTTTAACCCATTTGCTTTACGTGGTACTAACACAGATGAAAAGCGTATTGCAAAAGAAGGTTTTATTAACTCTGCAACAACTCCCTGTGTATAACCTCTTGTATCGGCAGGATAATCCCATGCAGCATTACTCATTAACGACCAATTCATAA
>JAYTCO010000214.1:0-4543 GCA_043736415.1 Ferruginibacter sp.
CCATGGTGTTGCACGGCTCAGTGGTTATGTTCGTCTTTGGGAAGCACAACGTGTAAATGCAAAACCAACTATAAAAATTATACATGAAACGCCTTCTACTGCAGTTGTAGATGGTGATGCCGGGCTCGGCTTAGTAGTAGCGCCATTTGCTATGCAGGTTGCAATTGATAAAGCAAAAAACGTAGGTACAGGTTGGGTAAGCGTGCAAAACAGCAATCATTATGGTATAGCCGGTCACCATGCTATGATGGCTTTGCCGCATGATATGATAGGTATTTCAATGACGAATGCATCAGCTTTGGTTGCTCCAACTTTTAGCAGAGATAAAATGCTGGGCACTAATCCTATTGCTGTAGCCATACCTGCGGGAAAAGAAGCTGCATTTGTGGCTGATTTTGCTACCACAACAGCAGCAAATGGTAAACTCGAAATCCTTCAAAGAAAAAACAAAGCTGTACCTGCGGGTTGGGTTCAAACAAAAGAAGGAGGAGAAAGTATAAATGCACATGAGTTAAAAGATGGCGGCGCATTGTTGCCATTAGGCGGAAACAGAGAAGGCAGCAGCCACAAAGGTTATATGCTCGGTAGCATTGTAGATATTTTTTCAGGCGTGCTAAGTGGTGCAAATTATGGACCTTGGGTACCACCCTTTCCTGCTTATATAACTATGCCTCTTAACCTGCCGGGCAAAGGCATTGGCCATTTTTTTGGAGCTATGCGTATAGATGCTTTTAGGCCCGCAGCAGATTTTAAAAAAGATATGGATCAATGGATACAGGCATTTAAAAATGCTACTCCAATAAATGAAAAAGAAAGAGTTATTATTCCCGGCGAGCCGGAAATAGCATTTGAAAAAGAGAGAAGAGCAAATGGCATTCCGCTTGGAACAGCAGTAATAGAAAGCTTACAAGAACTTGGTTTAAAATTTAATGTCAAATGGTAAAGGTTACAATCCCACACCTAATTTTTTATAAATAAAACTCATCAACCAGGCCGGGCCAATCATTAAAAACTGCAGGTCTTTTAAAAATGAAGGTTTTTTACCTTCTATTTTATGTCCATAAAATTGTCCAACCCAGGCCAACACAAATATTATTACTGAAAAAAGCCACAGAGGCAAAATCCCACTATGCTCTATTAAATTAGCCAAGAGCATACAAACTGCGAGGTAAAAAAACATACCTATTGATAAACTCGGCGAAAGTGAAAAGTAATAAATTAACGCAACCACACTTATTATTAAACCAACATTTAGCTGATAATCGCCCATATAAAATGGAAGTTTTATAGCATACAACATTCCTAAAATGGAGAAAAAAATTGCCGGAACACAAATCCAATGGATGAGTTTGTTTGTTTCGTTCTTGTGGCTTTCACCATATTCATTAAGCCAGTCATTTATTGTTCTCATAGGTATTCTTTGTAGTTGAAAGTTAGTAATTCATTAGAAAAAAAACTATTTTTTATACTTTACACAATAATATGATATAAGAGTGCGTTTTAATAATGGTTTTTCATAGGATATTGGATTAATACGGGCTGCGATTTCCATCACGGCCCCTTTTTTTTGCCTGTAAACGAAAAAAGCATCCTGAAAAGGATGCTCTTAAAATATTTAGTATAAACGGTTTAGATGATCAACATTGAATCTCCATAGCTGAAAAAACGATATTTATCTTTAATGGCTTTTTTATATGCCTCCATCATTAAATCATAACCAGCAAAAGCACAAGCCATAATTAATAAGCTTGTCTTTGGAAGATGAAAATTGGTTACCAAAGAATCTGCTATATTAAAGTTGTATGGTGGATGAATAAAATTATTTGTCCAACCTTCCGAAGGTTTCAGCATTTTTTGAGCTGTGTATGAAGTCTCCATTGCACGCATTGTAGTTGTACCGATGCTGCAAATTCTATGTTTTTTTTCAATTGCCTTATTTACAATTTCACACGCAGTTTCATCAATCTTATAATATTCAGCATCCATTTTATGTTTGCTTAAGTCTTCTACTTCAATTGGTCTAAAAGTTCCTAAACCTGTATGTAAAGTTACTTCTGCAAAACGCACACCTTTAATTTCAAGTCTTTTTATTAATTCTTTGCTGAAGTGAAGCCCGGCGGTTGGTGCTGCTACTGCACCTTCGTGTTTTGCATAAACAGTCTGGTATCTTTCTTTGTCTTCTTCTTCAGGCTTGCGCTTTATGTATTTTGGCAAAGGTGTTTCGCCCATAAAGTCAAGCATGGTTCTAAATTCTTCCTCTGTACCATCCCATAAAAAACGGATAGTTCTGCCACGGCTTGTGGTATTGTCAATTACTTCTGCAACAAGTTCATCATTTTCACCAAAATAAAGCTTGTTACCAACCCTTATTTTACGTGCAGGATCAACAATAACATCCCATAATTTGTTTGTTTTGTTTAATTCACGCAATAAAAAAACTTCAATTTTTGCGCCCGTTTTTTCTTTGCGACCATACATACGTGCAGGAAAAACTTTTGTGTTGTTTACTACAAACACATCTTTATCGTCAAAATATTCCTGAATGTCGTTAAAATGTCTGTTCTCTATATTGCCCGTTTTACGGTTTATTACCATCATGCGACTGTCTTCTCTGCGCTTGGCGGGATTTTGTGCAATAAGGTTTAATGGAAGATCGAAAGTAAACTGTGATAATTTCATGCAGTAATAAATTTTAAATTGTTATTACATGCCGTGCAGAAAGGGTTTCCGCTGAAAAAAAAGCCTTGTAATTTAAAGAAAGGCGCTTATCATGTTACGGCATGATTTTCTTAAAGTGGGCAAAAGTAAGGTTTTTAAGTGAAAATTAGTAGTTCAATTTTGAATTTGGAATAGCATTTAGCAATTCTTTTGTGTATGATTGCTTGGGAGAAAAAATTACTTCATCAGACGTACCCGATTCTATTATTTTACCATTTTTCATCACCATTATTCTATCGCTGATATAATGTATAACTGCAAGGTTGTGCGAAATAAATATAGAGGTAAAATTATGAGCAGCTTTTAAATCGTTTATCAGATTAAGTACCTGCGCCTGTACACTCACATCGAGTGCAGAAACACTTTCATCAAAAATTAAAAAGTTTGGTTCTAATGCCAGTGCCCTGGCTATACAAATTCTTTGCCTTTGCCCACCGCTAAACTGGTGAGGATAACGGTTAAAAAAAGAGGAATTTAAATTTACTTCTTCCAATAAATGCATTGCTTTTTCCATTCTGCTTTTTTGGGTAGATGTTGGATTGTGAACTTTCATAGGTTCTGTAATGGCATCACCGATACTTAATCTCGGGTTTAAAGAACCGTATGGATCCTGAAATACAATCTGTAATTCTTTTCTTATCAAACGCATTTCTGCATCCGTAGCTTTTGCAATATTTTTTTCTTTAAAATAAATATTCCCCGTTATAGGTTTTATCAGGTTAAGAATTGCCCTTCCCAGAGTTGTTTTACCACAACCGCTTTCGCCAACTAACCCTACAGTTTCATTTTTATTTACAGTAAAACTCACATCATCTACTGCTTTGTATTCCGCTAAAGTTTTACCAAAAATATTTTTCTTAGTGGGAAAGCTGACACTCAAATTTTCAACCTTCAAAATAATTTCAGAGGAAGGAATTAAAGTATCCACCGGCAATTCTTTTACAACCGAAATATTATCATTCAAATAATCTGCAATTACAGCCAAACGTGTGCCTTTGCTTTTTACTGTAGGCAAACATGCAAGCAAAGCTTTTGTATAAATATGTTGCGGAGTCGCCAATATTTGTTTGGCAATACCGGCCTCAACAATTTCTCCTTTGTACATTACTGCAATCTCATCTGCCACATCAGCCACCAATGAAAGATCATGCGTAATCAATAAAATACCCATCCCATTCTCGGCCTGGAGCTTTTTAAGAAGTAGTAAAATATTTTTTTGAACCCTCACATCCAGCGCCGTTGTTGGTTCGTCGGCAATCAACAAAGCCGGGTCACAACTCATGGCCATTGCTATCATAACCCGCTGCTTTTGTCCGCCACTTATTTGGTGCGGATAGCGGTTAATCATTTGCTCCGGCATTGGCAATTCTACTTTTTTAAACAGTTCTATTGTTGCATCTTTTGCAGCTGCTTTAGTAATTTTTTTATGCAAGATCAAAGCTTCCATAACCTGCGCACCACAAGTATGCACGGGGTTTAATGATGTCATCGGCTCCTGAAAAATCATAGCGATTTTGTTACCACGAAGCTGTTGCATAGCAGGTATTGAAGAATTTAAAAGATCCTCAGTTGTAGTTCCGTCCTCACTAAAAAGCATGTTACCTGAAAGCTTTGCCTGAGCAGGCAAAAGTTGTAAGAATGACAAAGCGGTTACAGATTTACCTGAACCGCTTTCTCCAATCAATGCTGTTATTTTACCCCTTGGTATATTGAAAGAAATATTTTTTACTGCATCTATAATTTTATCATCCTGTGCAAATGAAATACTCAAATTTTTTATTTGCACCAATGGCAACATGGGCAAAATATTAAAATTTTAAATGCC
>JAYTCO010000215.1:0-10626 GCA_043736415.1 Ferruginibacter sp.
AATGGATTTTTCAATCTCGTAATAGCTTTTATACGTAGTGTAATTAGCCAATACATCGAGGATGAAACTTTCCTCAATCGCCTGTTTCATGGAGTATAAATGAAAGGGTTTAAATTTTCCATCAGCTTCTTTCACTCCAAATCTTTCCAGCGTATTGTTTTTAGGTGTGGCAGTAAAAGCCAGGTACGAAGCGTTACCCCGCATTTTGCGTGACTGCATGGCCTTTAAAATTTTGTCCTGTGCATCTTCCTCTTCCTCCTCTTCACTGGCAGCATTCCCCATAGCCTGGTTCATTTTACCAGCGGCGGAACCACTCTGGCTGCTGTGTGCTTCATCAATAATTATAGCAAATCGTTTATCACTTAAATCTGCAATGCCATCTATAATAAAAGGAAATTTTTGAATAGTAGTAATAATGATCTTTTTACCGCTTTCTAAACTTAACTTCAGGTCTGCCGATGAATAGGCTGGCGCTATAATATTTTTGACCTCTGAAAACTCTTTGATGTTTTCCCTTAATTGTTTATCGAGCAACCGCCTGTCTGTAACCACAATTACAGAGTCGAAGAGTGGTGTGGAAATACCTTTACTGCCGGGTATACCATCAGTCGCCGGGTAGGTTTCAATAAGTTGATAGGCAGCCCAGGTAATGGAATTTGATTTACCGGAGCCTGCAGAATGTTGAATTAAGTATGTTTGGCCCACACCTTTTGTGGTTGCATCAGCAATTATTTTGCGTACTACATCTAATTGGTGGTAACGTGGAAAATACAATGTTTTCTTATTCAGTACATCCCCTTCTTTGCCATCGAAACGCACAAAATGCTGGATAATGTTGGATATGCTTTTTCGGGTAAAGATATCCTCCCACAAGTAAGCCGTTTTATGGCCAAACGGACTAGGCGGATTGCCTTTACCAAAATTGTTACCGAGGTTAAAAGGCAAAAAGAATGTACCAGCGCCATCAAGCTTTGTTGTCATGTACACTTCATCGGTGTCTACAGCAAAATGTACAATGCAACGGCCAAAGTTTAATAATGTCTGGGCTATATCTCTTTTGTACTTATATTGATTTTGTCCGTGCACTTTGGCATTCTGCCCTGTCCAATGGTTCTTTAATTCCATGGTTGCAAATGGCAGCCCGTTTACAAACAGCACCATATCAATTTCTTCTCCCGGGTTATCTATTGAATACCTAACCTGTCGTGTTACACTAAATTGGTTAGCATCAAAATTATCCTGCACTTTTTTACTACTGCTGGCCAAAGGCAAAGGATACATCAATTTGAAATGTGCGTCATCCACCTCAAGGCCTTTACGTAACAGGCGAATAATGCCATACTTCTTTACCATCCTGTCAAAGCGATCCAGTATTTTTAATTTCCAGTCCGACTGCTTTTGCAATTTCGCCAACTCATCTTTCTGAGTATTGGCAAGGAAGTTCCAAAAGCGTTCTTCGTCAAGGCCATATTTGGCATTAAAATGCTCCGGCAACCCAATATAATAGCCGTTACCTGCACGGTATAATTCCTGCCTTTCTGCCAGAGCATTTAATGCAGTCCCTTGCTCCTTTAATTCTTCGAGACAGGAACCGGTGAGGCGCTTTTCAATGGATGATTCTAGGGCCTGTTCGTTGGTTGCGCTGGTCATCTGTTATCCATTTGTTTTTTTGATGAAAGTAAAAATTGATGCAGTTTTTCTTTCAATAGTTTTTTAGGGAGATACTTTGTTACATATTCGGCAACTTTTATGTTAGCAGCATCCAGTTGCAGCAACTCTATTTGTTCCCTGTTGCCTTCTGCACATAAAACAAGGCCCACCGGTTTTTCTTCGCCGGCAATCATTTCATATTTTTCAAGCCAACGCAGGTATAGCTCCATTTGTCCTTTAAACGCCGCCTCAAATTTCCCAATTTTTAGCTCAATAGCGACCAGCCTTTTTAGTTTTCGGTGATAGAAAAGCAGATCCAAATGAAAGTCTTCGCCATCAATGATCATGCGCTTTTGCCGCTCTACAAAGGCAAAGCCCGCTCCCAGTTCAAGAATAAATTTTTCAATCTCCCGTAATATGGCTTTTTCGAGGTCTTGCTCGCTGTAAACATCCTGTAAACCTAGAAAGTCCAATATATATGGATCGCGAAAAACAAGATCGGGGGTTAATGCCTGGTCATTTGATAGCTGCTGTAATTCAAGCTTTGCCATTTCCTCCGGTTTTTTGGCAATGGCTGTTCGCTCAAAAAGCATAGATTTCATCTTTTGCCTTAGGGTAGCAACACTCCAATTTTCGATGCAGCACATTTGGGCGTAAAAATCGCGCTGCAGTTCATTTTTCATAGGTATGAGAGCGATGAAGTGGGTCCAGCTCAATTGTCGTATCAGCGATACGACAATCTTTTCGTCGGGAAACTGTTCCGCGAACTGTATCATTCTACGGAGGTTTTTTTCTTCAAATCCTTTGCCGTAGGCTGCTGCCAATTGTCGTGCTAACGATACGACAATTTTTTCGCCATAAGCTGCCCGCTGTTTTTGGAGAATTTCGAGGGTAATGCGGTGGCCAATATGCCAGTACAAGGCTGTTAAAGCCGAAGACACCGCCTGGCTAACCCGCAGGCGGGATTCCTCTATCATTTGTTTGATGTCGGTAAATAATGTCTCGTTTATATCTATTGGCTTGTTTTTCATGAAAATGTCTCCTTTTACAGGTGACTGTATCTTTATTGCTTTAATATCCTACAATATCCAAATTTAGCTTTACCTAATATTAGTCCAATATAGTTAGATACATTAGGCAGCAGTATTCAACCTATGCGCACTTTCAACCCTTCGAGGCAAGAACCGGTGAGGCGTTTTTCGATGGCCGCTTCTAAGGGTTGCTCGTTGGTTTGGGTTGGCATAATGCTATATTGTTAGAAAAAAGTCTATTATTTCGGTGCACTTTACATGGCCTGCTATTTTTGCAGAAGTCAAATAATCTGTTTGTCCTATAATAACGGTATTTGTACTTCCGGATTTTTGCAACTGTCCCGCTATTCCTATTAATGATTTTGTTTGACTATAATCCCTCGTGTTGCCTCTATAAACGCTATAATTTCTTTGAAGGTAAACCTCAGCTTCATCAAATATTTGGTCATTTCCATCCCTCAAGATTGGCAATAAAATTTCTTCAAGGTTACCGGTGTTATTGTCTGGGCCAGTAAAAATATAGCAACCTAATCTCAACCCGCTTGCGTTTACTATTTGACCATTTCCTGTAAATGGCCGAATTCCAGTAATAGGAAGTAATTCATTGTTTATATAATTTAGACGATCTGCGGTACCATGTTGATCAGCGTCAAAGAAAAAGACAATTGTTAAAACTGTATCTGGAGGTAAAGCGCTGATCTCTCCCGCTTTTGGAATAAAACTAAAAAAATCTCTGACTAGGAGAGTCCTTGGCACTATTTTAGAATCGCCGCCTAAAGAATATAAAAAAAGAAAATGATCAGCATTTTGCATTGTGTTCATCGGCAAGAGTGCTTGCCGTAATTCTTGCAAATTGAAATCTTGCACATTTGCTTTTGTGGCAGCGTTGACAAGTAGACCCGATATTGGTTGAGGATAATCTCCTAATTTTAGTCTTTCGTTATTTACAAATCCGATTGTCCTTAATATTTTAGTTGTAAAAGCAACGTCGTGAGGTCCCTCACAAAGGATTGCTGTTATCTTGATGGCCATGTTATCTAATATCTATATTTACGGATTCTACTAATTGTTTTAATTTGTTTCCTTCCAAAAATTTACAATCAACTTGATTGTTCACTTCGTTCAATGAATATGCGACTAGTTCATCATCAGGAAATTTATTTTCAACAAAAGCATCTATACATTCCTTAGAATGCGTGGATAGAAAAACTTGCACATTAAATCTTTTTGCGCCTTCCTGTATAAATTGAGTGAAATCTACCAACAAACTCTTATGAATAGCACTGTCTATTTCATCGATACACATAACACCATTATTACTGAAGCCAAGAAGAAGAGCGATTTCAAAAACTCTCTGTAAACCTTCGCCATACTTTGTAATATCAATAGCATATTCCATTTTGCTTGTCGTTACCATAAATCGACTTTCATTTTCAATGCTAACCATTTCAATTTTTTCAATACTTGCATCCATGTTTCTCCTAATAAAATCAATTATTTCATCAAAATATTTGTCCTGAATGGCTTTTGCATGCGCCTTTTTAAGTAATGATCCATCATATCGGTAGGGACTGCTAAAGGTAGAATTACACAAAAATTGACTGCGTTCGAAATAAAACTCTGGATCTTTATTATCAAACAAATGAATTGTGCTTGTAAAATTGTCACCATTAACATTTGCATCTGTGGTAATACTATTTAAGTAATGACTTTTTTCAACATCAGAGGTTTCATACTTTTTTATCTCCACTGCGCACAATGAATTATTGAACTGTCCCTCGATTTGAATATCATCTACAAATATTTTATCAAACCATCTAGTTGGAAAATCCTTATAGAAACGACCACGATACTTCTCTAAATCAATAATAGATTGGAAATTATTTAATCTTGTAAACAAATAGAACATTTCAAGAATAGTTGTTTTGCCAGAATTATTACCTCCAACAAATAAATTAACTCTATTCAAATTATCAATTTTTATATCATGCAGTTTTCTATACTTTAATATATTAATAGAAGTAAAATGTTTAGAAACCTGCTTGAAATAAACTGTGGAAGTTCTCTCTGATAAATTTAGATTTGACGATGTGTTCGGGAGTAACCTGTTTAACTTATCCCGAATCTTTATAGTTTTGGAATTTTCATCATCTGTCATATATTCACTGAATTGAAAGGCCGTCTGAACCTCTTTTGCAATATTGTCAAGAGCATTTTTCAACCTTGATTCACCAACGGCATCACTTAAAACATATCCCGCTGTAATACTTCGAGAGGCTTCCATTTGCTGGATCGCCTTTGGCTCCTCGATAAAATCAGCTAGTTCTCGAATTTCATGACTCTTGGTAATAATTGGCTCTTCTACAGTCACTTGTTCTTCTTCATCATCTTCATTTCTATCTACCACCTCTTCTCTGGAAATCCAAGAAAATATTCTTTCTTCATTCAGTTTATCATCTGGTTCCATCAGAAAATCATTCCACCTTAACCAATTTTTTACTTTCACATTCTTAATAATTTCTTCAAAAATTGAATACATACTGGTTTGAAACTGATCTCCAAAGTCACTTGATTTGTATCTTCCAATAAAAGCTAATGTTCTCAAACTTCTTCTCAGATTATGTTTTGTAATTGCCAAGGAGTCGCAAATATCTTCTTCGCTAAGTTTATGGGTATATCTTAAATCGTAAACAAGTTGGGCTTGATTTAAAGGGCTCCATTTTTTCTTGCCACTAATATGATGCAGACCCATCGTAATAAGATGTTGGGTAGTACTTTCACTATCAATTAGAATTAATTCAATATGTTCAAAATCTTTCTCTTCTAGTTTGCCAACGTCATTAGCTTTAATAGATTCGGTATAAAGATATTTCAATGCGGCAGTCCTTCTATTTCCTTCGACAACCAAAAAATTACCGTCAGGCAAGCTTTTTACTTGAATAGGATCTAATTTTAATATACCATTTGCTCTAAAACTTGAAATCAAATCAGAAATGTTTTCTTCATTTTTCCCAGCCAAAAGGTTATAAGTTCTTATTTGTACTTTCTTGTCGATGATATTTTCGCCAATAACCTTTGTGTATTCTTTACTGTCGATAAATCTATAGTTATTGGGGTCCAACATCAATTGATCTATATGTCCGGAAATAAAACTATCCTTTGCCATTTTCTTTGTTATTTATTTTAAAGTTACTTACTAACAAACTTTTATTTTACCCGTTACCACACTGTTTATTAAACTCGCCTTGTACTCCTTTAGCTTCTCGATTTCTTTTTCTTTGATGGATATGGCGGTGGCGATTTTGATCCTTATAACACTTATGAAAGATTGGATCCTCACCTGTTCGGTTTCTAACGGAATTGGTAGTTGAAAATTTAGAACTTTTGAACCCGTAATTAGCGGTTGAGCATTACTACTATTTAGATTGTTCAAATTACCAATCTCCAATAAAGTTGCTAAATAGGGATACAACTCTGAATTATTTAAAGTCAAAATAAGGGCGTTATCACTAATCCATTTTTTTTCATTGATTAACCTCACATTTCCACAATAAGCTCCGACCCTACCTATAATTATTTTATTCCCTTCAACATTAAATTTGTCATAGTATCCCATATAGCCATTGCCACCAAAAACCTCATACTGACCAGTTTCTTTCAACAAGGAATTCACTACAGAGTCTCCACTTTTTATAGTGCCAAAATGTTTAATCTTCTTCACCTCCCAACCCTCGGGTATCTCCCCAATCCATTCTACGCCGCTGTGTTTAAGTTTTACGTTTGGGTTGAGGCCACGGGTTACGGCTTTGTGTATGAGTATTTGCCAGCGTTCTTTTAAAAGTTCTATTTGTTTTTCTTTGATGCTGATGGCATAGTCTACCTGTGCGGTTTTGCGGTCGAGGAAATCAACAATTTTTTTTTGGGTGATATAATCTGGGAAAGGAATTATAATGTCACCAAACTTATCAAAATACAACCTTAACCGCATATCCATTATGCCACGGGAATGTCGTTTTAATTCGGATATGCAAGCACTATTTCTAAATAGATAATGGAAATAATTACCTTCAATTTTAACTTTTGCTCGGAGGATATCATAAGCGGGACTAGTAACTCCATTATAATTTGAAACACCAATCGCACCCATCCACGCTAAAAGTTTATTTACTACGATATCTCCTTTCTTTACAAACCAATATCCATCAGTCGTAGATGCCTTATTCCCCCTTTCTTCTAATTCTTTTCTTGGTTTAACACCAATATCCGTGTAAACTGATAGTAATTCAAAATCATTATTTTTAGGTGCAGGTTCAACAACTAATCTAAAAACAGATTTTACTTTTCTTATTTCCCAGCTTTCTGGAACTTCCCCCAACCATTCCACCCCACTATCCTTATAGGCGGCATATTTTTCTATTGCTATTTCATCCATTACAGCTTCCATTGTTTGTTTTGTTTTGGTGTTCCTTGTTTTACCGGTGCTCACCCTGCCGCCATCTGCATTGCCGTACAAGTGAGTGATCCCGAAAAAAAATCGGGACAGGCTCCACGATGCTGCTATGAAAAACAACAGCCGGTAACCTAATCACTACCCGTTAAGCAAGGTTCAATATTTCCCGTATCAGCCCTTCGCTTTCGGCTTCCAGTGCTACAATATCCCGTGTTACTTCTTCCAGCGAACGCAGGGGCTTGTGGCGGTAGAAGTATTTATTAAAACTTATTTCGTAACCAATTTTAGTGGCGTCGAGGTTTATCCAGGCTTCGGCCACATGGGGGGCCACTTCCCGTACAAAATAGTCGTGTATGTTTTCGGCCAGGGGTACGTTTTCGGTATCCCGCAAATCGCTTTCTGTTTCGTAGGTAAGGTATTCGTCTTTTTGGCCCGTGGGGTAATAACCATAATCGGGTAATTGGCTGGCGCTGCAACCCAGGTGTTGCAGCAGTTGCTCCAGTTTATCGCCTGCCAGTTTTTGGATGGCTTTTATTACTTTTTTGGCCCCGGCATCGTACCAGCTTACTGCATTGAGGATGGCATTTTTTTCGGAGGCCGATAGTTTTTGTTTGGTCTTTTTCAGTACGGCATCTACCAGCGCTGTAAACTGTTTAAAATCGTTGTATTCGGCGGTGCCAATGGATTGCATTAAAGTCGTGGCTGTGTTGAGCAAGCTCTGTTGTTTAAGCCAGAGGTCTGCCGAGCAAAGGGCTTTTAGCTTTTTGGCATTCAGGTTCAGCTCCTGTTTTTCGCACCAGTCGGTAATGTCTTTTTCGTGCTGCTCTAGTTGGATGTACACGGCTTCTCCATATTGCTGGTACACCCATTCCATGGGCTCCCGCAGGTTTTTATCGAACCTCAGGGCGGCAATGCGATCTTCTGTAAACTGTGCCTTCAGGCGTTTGGGCTGCTCTATAGATACCTTGTAATAGCCAAAGTCGCGATTGTCAAAAACCTGGCTGGCTATGCCTTCGTCGCCCCTGCGTTCTATAACCTGCATGCCGGCATATACCTGTACAATCTGGCGGATGTGTTCGGGGGCAAACTCGCAGTTTTTGTTGCCCAGGTTTTTGCGCAGCTTGCGGTACAACTGACCGGCCTCTACCAATTGCACTTTGCCTTGGCGCTCATTGGTTTTATGGTTGCTTAATATCCAGATGTAGGTGGTAATGCCCGTATTGTAAAACAGGTTGTTGGGCAATTGAATGATGGCTTCAAGCAGATCGTTTTCAATAATATAGCGGCGGATGTTGCTTTCGCCGCCACCGGCATCGCCGGTAAACAGGCTGCTGCCATTGTGTACCGAGGCTATGCGGCTGCCCGAAGGGCTTTGGCTGAGAGGCTTCATTTTATTTACCATCTCCATCAGGAATAACAGCTGCCCGTCGGAGGAACGGGGAGTGGCATCGGCAGGTTCTACGCTGCCCCAGTAATCGGCCAGGGGAACGATAAAACGAGGGTCGATGATTTCCTTACCGTCTTTAATGTATTTCAGTTCGCTGTCCCAGCTTTTGCCGTAGGGCGGGTTGCTGAGCATAAAGTTGAAATGCTTGCCGGCAAACTCATCGGTACTTAGCGTGGAGCCTACCCGTATGTTCTCGGGGTTGTTGCCCTTGATCATCATATCGCTTTTGCAGATGGCATAGGTTTCGTCGTTAATCTCCTTGCCATACAAATGCACATCGCCGGTGGCACGTATTTCGCCCTCTTCATCTTTGATAAAGTTCTGGCTTTCGGTAAGCATACCACCCGAGCCACAAGCCGGATCGTAAATGGTGATGACCGGTGGCAGGTTGTTTTTTATGGGATCGAAAATAACGTGCGTCATCAGGTCGATCACTTCACGGGGTGTAAAGTGTTCCCCGGCTTCTTCGTTATTGTCTTCATTAAATTTTCGGATCAATTCTTCAAATACATATCCCATGCCCAGGTTGCTCAATGGCGGCAGTTTGCGGCCATCGGGGTCAGGCTTTTCAAAAGGCGTAAGGTTGATGTAGGGCGAAGTGAATTTCTCCAGCACGTTCAGCAATACATCCTTGGCAGCCATGTGTTGCACTTGCCGCTTCAGGTTAAATTTTACAATGATCTCTTTTACGTTGGGGCTAAAACCATTGAGGTAATCCTCAAAATTGGCCAGTAAAATTTGCTGGTTGTTGGTGGCAGTATCTTTCAGGCGTTGAAGGGTCCATTCGCTGGTGTTGTAAAAAACATAGCCCGATGCCTGGCGCAAACCATTTTCATCCCACTCAGTAAATTTGGCTTCATATTTTTGGAAAGTCAATTCTTCCATCACGGCTGCTTTGGTGGGTTCTAGCAATGCATCGAGGCGGCGCAATACTACCATAGGCAGAATTACATCGCGGTATTTTCCTCTTACGTATATATCTCTCAGGCAATCATCGGCGATGGACCAGATGAAGGAAACGAGTTTGTTGTGGACGGCGGTGTTCATGATTTGTAATGTCGTTACTTTAGTTATACTTCTATTTAAATTCTTAGGCTTCATAGCCCCCGATCAAGCTCCCCGGAATTGGAAATAAAGACGCAGTTTTTGGCTACGACCTGCTAACAGTAGTTCCAAATCCGTCACCTTCTGTCCAAATCCGTCACCTTCTGTTAAAATGTGCGCAAAGCAACACATTGATCCGTCTCCGCCACAATTTATTTAAATTATTACTAAGGCATACGTTTGAATATACCTGCTACAAAAGTCTGCAAAAGACATCTTGTTGTATATGTGGAAAATATCGAAGCAAGTCGGTAAAGTTATAACAGTAAACAAAACTTCACCTGCCCTACACCTTCCCACTCTTCAGCCCCTTCAACTTTTCGTTCAACCCGGTTAAACCCGCTTTTTGCAAACAATCGTCGGCTATTGCTGACAACTCCTGCAGTATGTCCTGTGGCACAATATCTACCAGGTTGCCTGTTTTATCGTCCGCGTCTTTTATCGTTAGGCCGCGTTCTATTACACTGTTCAACAGCAGCACGTTTCGCCTCGAAATCTTTAAATCGATCTTCACGGTCTCGTTCATGCCGGGAATACTGAGAATAGTATCGTACACCCTGGCAACATCATTGGTGGTAAGCATGGCTTTGTTGTTTTAATGAATAAATGATTTTTTGATGGTCAAAAATATTTCAAGTGCAGCAGGCGATCCTCATCAAAATATGCGTAGGATAGGTAGACGTTTGTGACCTATATAATTTCGTTTGGTAAATCTGATTGTAAACGTGAAAATGAGGTAGTATGAATATCGGAAAACAAATGGTTTCAGCCATTGAAGCCAGGCAAATAGATATAGTAGATTACCTGGCAAAGGCCGGACACCATCCGGTGAAAATCAGGAACCATGATTACTGGTACCTCTCCCCCATTCGTGATGAAAAAACACCTTCGTTTAAAGTAAACCGAAAATTAAACCGTTGGTACGACCATGGTATTGGTAAGGG
>JAYTCO010000216.1:0-10624 GCA_043736415.1 Ferruginibacter sp.
TTGTTTTGGTAGGAGATATTATGCACTCAAGAGTTGCACTAAGTAATATTTATTTGCTGAAAAAAATGGGAGCTGAAGTAATGGTAGCAGGTCCGCCTACTTTAATACCAAAATATATAAAAGAAGCTTTGGGTGTAATGGTTGAATACGATATTAAAAAAGCTTTGCAATGGTGCGATGTTGCCAATATTCTACGCATTCAACTGGAAAGACAAAAGAAAGTACTGTTTTCTACATTAAGAGAATACAATCTTGCCTACGGTGTTACAAAAAAATTGTTAGATGGATTGGGTAAAGAAATTGTGATTATGCACCCCGGTCCAATTAATCGGGGTGTAGAAATAGACAGTGATGTAGCAGACGGTATTAATTCAATTATATTACAACAGGTTGAAAATGGTGTAGCAGTAAGAATGGCAGTATTGTACTTGCTTGCTGAGAGAAAATAGTAGATAATGGATAACTTATAATTTAATTAATTGATAATATCAAACCCAAACACTCACCAGTATTCTAAGAAATCTGTTTATAAACTATTATTAATTATCTATTCCTAAATTATCAATTATTAACCAGTTTAAAATATGAGAATTTGCCTTTTTCCTGGAACCTTTGATCCTGTAACGCTTGGTCATACAGATATTATTGACCGTGCATTGCCACTGTTTGATAAAATAATAGTAGGCATTGGCAGAAACATAAATAAAACGCCCATGTTTAGCGACCAGCAAAGGATTGACTGGCTTAACGAAATTTATGCCGATAATGAAAACGTACAGGCAGTTTTATACGATGGTTTAACTGTTAATTGCTGTAAAGAAGTTGGCGCAAAATTCATACTAAGGGGCATTCGGTATGTAAATGATTTTGAGTATGAAAAAGCCATTGCCGATATGAACCGCAGCCTTGCAGATAATATTGAAACGGTTTTTCTCACGTGCCTTCCGCAATTTACTTCTGTTGCATCTACATTGGTACGTGATGTTTTGAGAAACGGGGGAGATGTATCACCTTTTTTACCAAAAGCCGTAAACAAATCAATCAAAAAAATATATAAAGTTGGCAAATAACCCTATTTGGTTTAATAAGAATTTAACCCTTTCAGATCTTCAAATTACTGAAAATACAATGGGTACACATCTCGGAATGAAATGGGTGGAAGTGGGAGATGATTATTTAAAAATGAGCATGCCGGTAGATGAAAGAACAAAACAGCCATACGGATTGTTGCATGGTGGTGCAAGTTGTGCCTTGGCTGAAACCATTGGCAGTGTTGCTTCTTATTATGTTTTAGATCCTTCAAAATCCATTTGTGTAGGGCTGGAAATAAATGCAAATCATATTCGCAGCGCCAAACAGGGGTTAGTAATAGCAACTGCAACAAGGCTTCATTTGGGAAGTTCAACGCATGTGTGGGATATAAAAATACATGACGAGAACAGTAAACTTATTTGTGTGAGCCGGCTTACGGTAGCCATTTTAAGAAAACCTTCTTAATATTACGTATTAAGGTGTGTCAAAAAATATACTTAAAATATCTTTTATATTCTGATAGGTATTCGCCATTGGTTCTTTAATATTGCGGGTATGTATCCATTTTACTTCAGAAATATCTTCCTCAGTTTGTGCTATTGTATGTTGTTCTTCGTTGCTAATAAAATAAAACCAATGGCTGGTCTTTAAAATCATTTTTTCATTTTCTTCATAAATGTGGTATGTTTCTCCAATATTATGTTTAAGAATTAAATTTTTTACGCCGGTTTCTTCTTCAATTTCCCTTGCAGCACAAATTTCCGGGGTTTCATCATTTTCTAATTTACCCTTTGGTAGATCCCATTTACCTCTCCTAAAAATAAAAAGCAATTCCTTTTCTTCGTTTTGCACAATTCCTCCGGCAGCTTCTATATTGGTAAAATGAGTAAAGAAAATGGCTTTTGCATTGTCAATGTTATCTACCAGTATGATTACTTCTTTCTTGTCTGTTTTTAATGCATTTAAAATAGTATCTACTTTTATTAAGTTTTCATCACTAATAAGAAGCACATTATTTTGAGTAGATTTTTTTTTAAGTTCAGCAGATAATTCATCTGTTATGTAAATGGGAGATTCATCTACAAAAATTTTTAATTGCATAAAATTATTTAAGCCGTAAAAATAAACCTTCTGCCTTACAATGATTTGCCAACCTGTTATCTTTGTTTTAATAATTTAATCTAAAACTATGAATACAGCTGCTGAAGCCATCGCAGAAAAATTATTACAGATAAATGCTGTAAAATTAAATACAGATCAACCATTTACCTGGGCAAGTGGGTGGAAAAGTCCAATCTATTGCGATAACCGCCGGGCGCTTGGATATCCTTATGTAAGAGATTTTATTAAAAGTGAATTATGTGCGGTTATTTTTGAGAATTTTGCTGGAGCTGATGCAATTGCAGGTGTAGCAACTGCAGGTATTTCGTGGGGCGCAATGGCTGCAGACCAGTTAAAACTTCCTTTTATGTATGTGAGACCCAAACCCAAAGAGCACGGAATGGGGAATCAAATTGAGGGTTTGTACGAGAAAGGTCAACGTGTAGTGGTTGTAGAAGATTTAATTTCTACTGGTAAAAGCAGCTTACAGGTTTGTGATGTTCTCAAAAATGAAGGTATTGTAATTGAGGGAATGGTATCTATTTTTAATTATGGATTTTCCCACGCTGATGCTGCCTTTGAAAGTGCAGGTATAAAAATTCATTCACTTAGTAACTACGAGTCTTTAATAAATCATGCAAAGTCAAATGGTTCTATATCCGACAAACAAATGAATTCTTTGTTAAACTGGCGGGAAAATCCTTCAGAATGGGGTAAATAAAATAATTTTAGAAAAATAAAATCTTTACGATGAAATATATGCAACTGACTTTTTTAAGTTTGTTATTGTTTTGTGTTACGAGCATGGCACAGCAAAAAACTTCAGAGAAAGCAATCATAAGCACACCGGGAATGTATACCGAAGAATGCAAAGCTAAAATTGAACAATCCTTATTTAAACAGTATGGCATCGTAACTTACAAAGCAGATCTTAAAAAGAAAAATGTGACTGTTACATGGTTAACGGATAGAACTGATATTGAACAGATAAAAACTATGATAGCTAATGTAGGTTTTAATGCGGATGATGTTACAGCTGAAGAAACAGCCTTTAAAAGATTATCTCCCGCATGTAAAACGGCTCCAAAATCGACCATAAAAAAGCCCTAGACTTTTAAAAGCATAAAAAAAGCGATCTTAAAATGATCGCTTTTTTTATGCATATTTTTTTAAGTATTGTATAAAATCAAGTGTTATTTAAACATAGAAAAGTTTTGAGTGCTTGTATAATCCACCGGGAAACTTTTATAGATACCTGCCTTTCCCACTTTTACAGAACCTAAAACTCTTACTGAAACACTTTTATTAAGCATGGATGTAATTCCGTTCTTAAGTAAATTTTTTACGTCCAGATCAAGCTTAAGCGGAATGGTAAAAACATCTCTTTTAGAAATATTCACCTGAATATCCTGTGAGGAGTGCCCCAGAAAAGTGCTGTCTACATAAACGTCCAGATCTGTTCTATTCAGTTGAAGCCCAAAATTATTTGGATTGTAATATACCAAATCCACTTTTAGTGCTGCTCCGGCAAAAGATAATTTGTCTATTGTAAGATTTTTAAATTCTCTAAATACTAATGATTTTGGTTCATGACATGATGTCTGAAATACAACCAGTGCTACAAAAATTGCTAAAAATTGAATTGAAGTATTTTTCACTTTAAAATATTTAAATGCAAATTATGGTATTTATTAATAAATGCGAAAAATCAGTTTATGAATAGGTTAATTGTGTCACTAATCTAATTAGTAAAATAGTAATTTGCAATAAAAAAATGGAGAAAATTGATACTATAGAATCTATTAACTTTAAATATTATCAAAATATTGATAATAAACACTTTGATGATAGTAAAATAAATTATTAGTTTATATAAATTAGTATTTAGTCTTTAAAAAAATCAAAAAAATATCGTTATGTTTTGATAAACTAAACTATTACAAAAATTAATTCATAATATATTGATTGGCATAATTTTAAAATGTTCATCTCAATAGTTGTAATAACAGTTTATATGCATTCAAATAGAATATAATTTATTCTATATAAGAATTTAGATTTTTACCTCTTAGATTATTTTTTAACCACTTTTATCATAAATATAATTTTTACAAAAAATCGAGTTAATCTGTAAAAAAGATATAATTTAATTAATTGTCACATTGGCAGATAATATAAATTATATAGAGATAAATTTTTTTATGATTACTTATTAGCATTTCAGTTACGAAGTAGTATTTGTTTAAAATTTATACATTAGGGAATAAATTATATCAGATCGTAGAATTACTGTTAAATTCGATAATGCGGGTATACATTAAAATCTTGCAGTTTTTAAAAATCCATTGACATTTATGAGAAAAATTTTACTTCTTTTCTTTACATTTCTCATATGTGGTTATGAATCATTTTCACAGGATTTTTCAAATAAGGGAAAAGATTTCTGGGTTGGGTATGGAAATCATGTGAGGATGTTTAGTACAGGAACAGCAGAAACAATGGAGATTTATTTGACATCTGATGTAAATACAACAGGTAACATTACTGTAAGCAGTATTGGTTTTTCCCAGGTTTTTAATGTAATTGCCAATCAGATAACAGTAGTAAATATCCCCAGAACGGCAGCATTGCTAGATGAAGGTTTGTATAACCACGGAATACACATAACTGCTGTAAAACCTATCGTAGCTTATGGTTTTATATATGTAAATGCGATTTCGGGAGCTACAGTCTATTTGCCTACCAATACTTTAGGTAAGGAATATTATTCATTAAACTATAGGCAAATTTCAAATCAGGCTAATTCTTACTCATATTTTTTTGTTGAAGCTACTGAACCCGGGACTACTGTAGTAGAAATAAACCCAAGTCAAACTACAAAAGGAGGTTGGGCAGCAAATGTTACTCAAACGATTTCTCTTACTCAAGGACAAATATATCAAGTGTTATCTGTTACAGATTTAACAGGGAGTACAATAAAATCAATTGCTTCGGGTACGGGAGGGTGTAAAAAAATCGCCGTTTTTTGTGGAAGTGGTAAAATCTCTATTGGTTGTGCAGCTGTTGGTTCAACATCTACCGCAGTTGGAAGTTCAGATAATTTATACCAGCAAATGTACCCTACCAGCACATGGGGGAAGAAGTATATATTAATACCCAGTGAAAATAACCAGGCAGCCTTATTGCCTGTTATAAATACAAATATTTTTAGAATTTATAGGCCGGATGCTACTGCGATTATTACACTAAACGGTGTTATAATATCTTCTGCAAGTTTTATTAATAATTGTTATGATTTTCAAAGTAGTGAAACAAATTTAGTTGAATCCAGTAAAGGAATATTGGTATCGCAATATTTTACTTCTGCAAATGGAACGGGGGCTGCATGCCCCTCAGGCAATGCAAATCCTCATGATCCTGAAATGATCTACTTGAATCCTATTGAACAAACTATTACTGACGTTACTGTAAATTCTATGCAACCGGCCAGTAATACCAATATTAACCAACATTTCATAAATGTTGTTTTAAGAAACGCAGGTACCGGGGTAAGTTCATTTAAAATAGATGGGTCATTCCCACCTTCTGACGCATTTACTGTTTTACCTCAGGATAATAATTATTCCTACATACGTATCTGGAAAAACGGTGGTAGTACAAATATATCAGACCCTGCATTATCTCTTGGAGCTCATCGTCTTACCTCAGATTCTGGATTTAATGCAATTGCATACGGCTTTGGTACGGCCGAATCTTATGGGTATTCGGCAGGAACTAATTTAAAAGATTTGTTTCAACAGATAAGTGTACAATCACAATTTGGTATAGAAAATTCACCGTCTGTGTGCACAAATTCTCCTTTTCGGTTTAGAGTCTCCTTGCCTTATTGTGCAGATTCAATCAAATGGGATTTGAGTGGTTTACCCGGACCTCCTTCTCCATCCAATCCTAAAGTTTACTACAGTAAATGTATTGCGGGTACTAATGGGCCTGATTCTACTACTTTAGTAAATGGTAAAATTCTTTATTGGTATTCTTTGCCTAATATTTACACATTTCCAACCGCAGGTTTATTCCCTGTAACGATAACTGCATACAATACAGGGGCTACTCAATGTGGATCTGCTCAGGATATAGATTTTGAACTTGGTGTATTTGATCCTCCAAACGCAGGATTTACAAATTCTCAACCGAGATGTGTTAATGAACCTGTACAATTTACAGATACAACGATTACTGCAAAACCAAATTATAAATGGGCCTGGTATTTTGACGACTTGGGAAGTGGCTCATCAAATACTTCTACATTACAAAACCCTATTCACACTTTTTCAACAAGCGGTTCTCATACTGTTACATTAACTACAACGACAACGGTTGGTTGTTTTAGTAATGCCGCTACTAAAGTGATTAATGTGCCCGCATTGGCAAATGCAACTATTTCAAGCTCGATTGCCGTTTGCCAAAATGCACCTCCGCCAAACATTACCTTCACTATTACAGGTGGATTATCACCTTATAAAATAAATTACACACTTTCAATAAAAGGGGGAGCAGCAATGCCACAAACGCCCATTACAACAAGTTCATTAATAAATTCATTACCTGCACTCACAGCATCAGTGGGTACATACACATATTCAATTACAAGTGTAGAAAATGCAAATGCAGCATTCTGTACCCAATTAATAACGGGACAAGTAGCAACAGTTACGGTAAATCCTTTACCCGCTGCAGTTATAAGTGGTAGTACAACAGTTTGTCAAAATTCTGCAAACCCCACTCTTACACTATTAGGAAGTGGCGGAACCTCACCTTATACTTTTTCTTACACAATAAATGGTGGTGCCCCTCAAAACGCAACTACAATTAGTGGTAACAGTATTACGGTAGCTGCCCCCACTACTACTTTCGGGTCATTCGTTTATGCTTTAACGCAGGTAAAAGATGCATCTTCAACTCAATGTATACAAACATATACCAACACAACGGCAACAATAATTGTAAAGCAATTAGCTACTGCTATAATTTCAGGTACAACTTCTGTTTGTCAGTCTTCAACATCACCAATGGTAACATTTACCGCAGTTGGCGGGGTTGCACCATACACATTTTCTTATATACTAAATGGTGCAGCCTTTACTGCAACTACAACAGTTGGTAGTAGTGTTTCGGTTCCTGTTTCTACAACTACACCTGCAACCTACACATACGTTTTGCAAAGTGTGCAGGAATCCAGTTCTGTCAGTTGCACACAATTACAATCAGGTAGTGTTGTAATAACAATAAAGCCAAACCCTTCTGCAAGTTTTACAACAACAGGACCTTATTGTGCACAAAATACAATAGACATCAATCCTGTTTTTGGAATCACTCCTACAGGCTCTGTTGTTTCTTGGATTTGGGATTATGGTGATGGTGTAGGAACTCAAACCCGGCCAAATGGAAATCTTTTTACACTAAATTATCCAACGGCAGGTAACAAGACAATAACTTTTAAAACTGTTTCAGATTTAGGTTGCGAGAGTAGTTTATTTACCATGCCTGTATTAATAAACAGTAAGCCTTTAGCAGGTTTTGTTAGTCCTGCAGCATGTCTGGCTGATGCAAAGGCACAATTTACAGATACAAGTAAAGTGGCAGGCGTGGGGGCTTCAATAGTTTATTGGGAATGGAATTTTGGAGATGGAACACCCGTTTTTGCGGGTACAGGTCTAACTTATAAAAATCCTTTGCATAGTTATTTGGTTGTAGGGCAAAAAACAGTAAAGCTCATAGTCACATCTAATAGCGGTTGCAAGGACACAGTAATACAGCAGTTTTTTATAAATGGTGAAGTGACAAAAGCAGCGTTCACAACCCTAAGTCCAAATAATCTTTGTTCTAATTTACCGGTTCAAATAAAAGACAATAGTGTCGTAAATGTGGGTGGTTTAATAAGAGTCGATATTTACTGGAACTATACAAATGCTCAATCAGTTTTTGATCAGGATAATTCACCAACACCGGGCAAGGTTTATACTCATAGTTATCCAAACTTACAAACTGATCAAAAATATAGCATCCGTTATTTTGCTTATTCAGGTTTTAATGGAGTTTGCCAAAAAGATACAACGATAAATATTCTTGTAAGGGCTTCACCGGTAGCACAATTTATTTCAGTACCGGATGTTTGTTTAAACGGTGGGCCGGTAGTATTAACCCAAGGTTCTTCAACCGGTGGAACGGGAGTTTACATTGGGGCTGGAGTTACTTTTAATGCTGGTGTTTATACTTTTAATCCATTGGCTACAGGTGTAACTGTAGGCACAAATAATGGAGTTATTTATACGGTTACTTCTCCTGCAGGTTGCGATTCTGCAAAAGTACAACGGATAAAAGTATTGGCTCCACCCGTTGTAAATTCGTTTGGACCGGTTGGAAATATCTGCCAAAATACCAATATCAATTTTAATCAAACATCTACAATGTCAGACGGTACAATTGTGAAATGGATTTATAATTGGAATGATGGAACACCGGAGCAGGTTATGGCAAACGGTTCTGCTGTTAGTCATCTATATATTACAAGTGGCCCGCACACTGCGACGCTAACTTTAGAAACAGCTTATGGTTGTAGAAATATTCCTTACGCAGCAAGTTTTAATGTAAATCCTCAACCATTACCGGACTTTACATTTTCACCAACTGCATGTTTACCGCAGGCACGAATAGATTTCTTAAATATTACACCGCCGAGTCTTTCGACCTGGTCATATAAATGGTATTTTGTTCAGAATCCTGCAAACTTCCTGGATTCTAGTACGCAACAATCTCCAAATCATTTATATACTTCGGTAGGTCCACATACAGTTAAATTGATTGCAACTTCTCCAATAACGGGATGTACAAATTCTATTATCAAAGAGGTTAATACAATACACAAAGCTCCAATTGCAAATTTTAATTTTGATAAACCAAGTATATGTGTTGCACAGAGTGTAAAGGTTTTACAAAATAGTATAGCTGAAGAAGGATCATTAACAGCCTGGAGCTGGAATTATGGTGATAATTCTACTGCTGTTGGACAGTCGCCCATTCCACATACTTATAATGCAATGGGTACTTACAATGTTTTATTAACTGTTACCAATAGTTTTGGTTGTGTTGATGATACAACAAAACAATTTGTAGTTTACCCTTATCCTCTGGTAAACGCCGGTCCAGATGATGTGGTTTTGGAAGGCGGAACTTTTAATATTGTTGCTACTGCCACCGGAAATAACCTCATTTATTTGTGGAGTTCTATTCCCTCACCAACTTATTTAAGTTCAATCACTATTTTAAATCCTTTGGCAAAACCTGTTGTAGATATTACTTATAAACTTACCGTAACTGCACAGGGTGGATGTGCAAAAGCAGATAGCGTATTTATAAAAGTGCTTAAATTTCCTGAGATACCCAATTCGTTTACACCGAATAATGATGGCGTACATGATTTTTGGGAAATTAAGTATCTGTTTACTTACCCAGGAAATAGGGTGCAGGTTTTTACAAGAACAGGACAACTTGTTTTTGAAAGCAAGGGTTATGCAAAACCATGGGACGGAAATATGAACGGAAAATCTTTACCTTTTGATACATACTATTATATAATAGAACCGGGTAGCGGACGAAAACCCTTAACAGGTTTTGTAACTATAATTAAATAGAAGAAAAGGATTTGGTGAAGGTATTTTTTTGAAAGCTGATTAATTAATTGCGGACTGTAAAGATAACTTTTAATGAAGAAAATATTTTTGATAATGGTTTACTTATTATCAACCATAATAGCAAATGCACAGGCAAAACCTGCTTATACACAATATGTTTTAAATAACTATATACTTAACCCTGCCCTTGCGGGGATTGAAAACTATACAGATATAAAAGCAAGTTTTAGAAACCAGTGGACAGGAATTAATGGTGCACCCGTAACCTCTTATTTAAGTATACAGGCACCCATCGGAAAATCGGATTATAGAACCAGTGCAACATCTTTTGCCGTACCGGGAGAAAATCCTAGGGGCAAACAATACTGGCAAGATTACACAGCCCCTCAACCTCACCATGGGATTGGTTTTTATGCAATGAATGATAAAGCAGGTTACATAAACAGATGGACGATAGCTGCATCTTATGCATATCACAAACCTCTGGGTGTAAAAACAACTTTGGCTGTAGGATTTAATTTTGGTGCTTCAGGGATTAATTTAGATGCTACCAAAGCCACTTTTGCGGATCCAACCAATGATCCTGCTATTGGAGTGGCCAACGGTGATTTAAAAAAAATAAAACCTGAAATAGGTGCAGGATTGTGGTTGTATTCTGCAAGGTATTTTGCAGGTTTATCAGTTTTAAATATTGTCCCGGGCAAAGCTAAGTTTACGGCTAATAACAGATATGGTACTTATTTTACACCAAATTTTTTTGCAACTGTAGGTTACCGTTTTTCTTTGGGTGAAGATTTTAC
>JAYTCO010000217.1:0-1870 GCA_043736415.1 Ferruginibacter sp.
AACAGCCGCAAACAATGAAGGAAATATTTTTAGTTATACTAAAGGTCGGCAGCAATGGAGCCATGCTGCAAGGGTAAATGATGCAGATACCATAGCAAAAGAAGGGCTCATGAGCTTGAGTGCCGATAAACAAAATGCGTTTGCCGTTTGGCTTGATTTAAGAGGCAACAGGCGTAACAAAATTTATGGAGCTGCTTCTTTTGATGGTGGTAAAACATGGTCTAAAAATATACCTGTGTATATTTCTCCAGAGAAAACAGTTTGCGAATGCTGCAAGCCTTCCGTCCTCGTAAATGGCAATAATGTATATGTAATGTTCCGTAACTTTTTAGAGGGTAACCGCAACCTGTACCTAATCACTTCCAGTGATATGGGTAAGCATTGGGGTAAAGCTGAAAAATTAGGTGAAGGTAACTGGAAGCTGAATGGCTGCCCAATGGATGGCGGTGGCCTGGCCTTAAGCGGTACCAATAACATAAACACCATTTGGAGAAGAGAAAGCAAGATATATACTGCTATGCCTGGTAAACCGGAGCAAGTAGTGGGGGAGGGCAAAGGCTGTATTATTGATGCCGCCCATGGTAAGCAATTTTTTGCCTGGATTGAAAACGGTGAGATAGTTGTAACCGATGGAGGCGTTACCAAAAAAGTATTGGGAAAAGGCAGTCAGCCCACCATAAAAATTTTAGATGAAAACCACTTGGTTTGCGTGTACACAAGAGACGAACAGGTAATGGCCACCCTTCTTAAAGTGTAAGACCCCAAGTTCATAGATGAATACATTACTTATGGTAATTTTTTAAGGGCAGTCTTATCATTACATTCATAATTTTTCCTGCAATTTTTATAATTTCTAATTTGTTTAATTATCTTGAGCGTTCATGGATGGTTGTTGAAACATTCATCTTTCTTATCCTCATTTGAGAGTAGTTCAATATTACAACTGGTATTTCCAGTCTTCATTTTTCCAATAATTATTTTGAGAAGCCTGGTGGTTGGATGTTATTGTATTAAACTAAACTTGCGCTTTCACAATGAAATTATTGTTACTATCCCTGGCGGTAATGTTGTCCCCATTTGTTTCTAATTCACAGCACAATCCGTGTAGACTAAAAATTGTTACTGATAAATTGGCTAACACAAAGATTGCTTACACACCTGCCGTGGAAATAAGTAGTGGAGCTGACAAAATGAGTATTCATTTTTACAAGACAGGCCATTCCATAGTTTTTTCTGTTGTGGTTACTTCCCAGGAATTGTTTTGTGTTGATAACACATCCTTGGCCGTCATTCAATTCAAGGACGGCTCTGCAATTACTTTAAAGGCTTCCAACACCGGTAATTGTACCGGTAATTTTCAGTCATCTATTTACGATAACCTGGCTGCTGCAGATATTCAGGCCCTTGCTACCAAAAACATTATTTCGGTTAATATTTTAGGCAAGGGTCATGAGGCAGATTTTAAAGAATCAGACACGGATTCGCAACTGGTACAACATTATTTTAAGTGCATAAAAGATCTTGAATTTTAAAACGGGAAAAGCCAAATCCAGGTTTCCAATTTATTTTCCTCTCTATGTTTTTAGCATTGGGTTTATATTTGAGACTTTAATAATTGAATCAAATATTTTACCTTGAAATACATCGTAATTTTTGCATTTCTTTTTCTTTTTGCCTGTGTTAAAAGTAAAAATGAAGCTTGTCCAAATGCACCCCAATACCAGGTGCTTACAGCAGGGGCAAAAGATTGGCTTCCTTACTCCAATAACAAAAGCCTGGTTTTTGAAAACGCATCACGTGTTCGGGATACGATCTCACTACTCAACTTTTTTATAGGCGATGATAGTATATGGACAGGGGATAAATGTCC
>JAYTCO010000218.1:0-4522 GCA_043736415.1 Ferruginibacter sp.
TTAAATTAATTATTTCATTTTCTTCATCATTTTCGCTCACCATTACGGCAGCTTCGCCAGCAATTAATTTCCAAATTTCTGCACGGCGATGGTGGTACTGCCAGCTTAATCTTTTGCCGGGTGCTACAACCAATATTTTCGGGCTGAGTTTGCCTGTAATACTAAGTTCAGAATTTGTAAGATGAGGAAAAAAGGTTGCAATAAAATGATTGGCATCATTTTCATCAATTACAAAAAAACCACCCCAGGGTCGGCTATCATCTAACGACGCTATTGCTAACTTATTTTCTGCTAAAAAATCAGTCACACAATCAAAAACTGTTTTTGTACTATTGTTGATACTTAGATTTATCAAAAATTAATTTTTGTAAAAGTAAAGCAAGGTTTTGAAACAAAGTGTGAGTTTCTGTAATCGCTGGCTTAGGGTAGTTTAACAAGTGCCATAAAATGAAACAATCAATTAGGGGTTTCATAAATAGCGGTTTTGCAAAAATCCATTTATGATGTAACCAATATGTTAGGCAATGTTTATTGACACGTTAATTATTAAAATAACTAAGAAAGCAAGGGAAGTGGCATTGATTTCTAAATATGCAAATGATATTCCCGATAGTATTTGTAGGCAAGATGGGAAGCGTTATTTTTGCAGATTATCGTGGGTTAAAATTCAAAGGTGAACAAAAAATTAAATATCGCTCTCGTAGGAAACCCGAATAGTGGTAAAACCTCCCTGTTTAATGTGCTCACCGGACTTAACCAAAAAGTTGGCAATTTCCCGGGCGTGACTGTTGACAAAAAAACGGGGGGCTGTAAAATTTCTGAAAATATTGATGCAACTATTATTGATTTACCCGGTACATACAGCCTTTACCCAAAACGTGCAGATGAATGGGTGGCTTATAAAGTTTTGATGGGAGAAGACAGGGAAGTAAAACCCGATATGATTGTTGTTATTGCAGATGCCAGCAACCTTAAACGAAACCTTCTTTTTTGTTCGCAGATAATAGACTTAAAAATTCCTTTGGTAATTGGTTTTAGCATGATGGATCTTGCCAATCAAAAAGGTACACAAATAGATATTGCAGGCATGGAAAGAGAATTGGGCGTACCAATTGTAGCTATAAATCCAAGAAAAAATAAAGGAATTATCGCGTTAAAAAAAGCAATAGAACAGCTCGCAGAAAATGCACAGCATTTACCCGCAAGAGATTTTTTAGAGGAAAGTTTTTTAAACAACCCATCTGTAAGTGTTGCAAAAAAATATTTACCTGATGCAAGCAATTATAAAGTATTGCATTACTTAATAAATAACGAATATTTTGAACTTAATAAAACACTGCACGATAAAATTGCTTCTGTAAAACACGATCATAATTTTAATGCCACCAAAACACAGGCAGAAGAAATTATGCAACGCTATAACCGCATAAAATTTATTATGCAGCAAACGGTTGTAGAAAATGATCCGCTGAAAAAATCATTATTTACCGAAAAGCTTGATAATATTTTATTGCATCGCACTTGGGGATATGTAATTCTTATTTCAGTTTTATTCATCATGTTCCAGTCAATATTTTGGCTGGCACAGTTTCCAATGGCAGGGATAGAATGGAGTTTTGCAAAACTTGGCGGCTGGCTTTCAGGCATTTTGCCAAATGGATTATTTGCTGATGTTTTTATAAATGGAATTGTTGCCGGGCTGAGTGGCATTATGGTATTTATACCGCAGATAATGATTTTGTTCGGCGTAATAACGCTATTGGAAGATTCCGGCTACATGGCAAGAATAAGTTTTCTGACAGATAAATTAATGCGCAAAGTAGGATTGAACGGAAAGAGCGTAATGCCGATGATTAGTGGTTATGCGTGTGCGGTTCCGGCAATAATGAGTGCAAGAAATATTGAAAATAAAAAAGAAAGATTACTTACGATAATGATAACACCACTGATGAGTTGCAGTGCACGATTACCGGTTTATACAATTTTGATATCACTTGTTATTCCATCTAAATTATATTTTGGTTTTTTAAGTTTACAGGGCCTGGTAATGATGATGCTTTATTTATTAGGAACTGTACTTGCGCTTATTGTTGCATGGGTTATGAAATGGTTTTTAAAAAGTGCAGAACGGAGTTTTTTCATTTTAGAATTACCAGTTTACAGAAGTCCCCGATGGAAAAATATTTTAATAACGATGATTGAAAAGGCAAAAATATTTGTGTTTGATGCAGGAAAAATTATCATGATCATCAGTTTACTTTTATGGGTATTGAGCAGTTATGGACCATCAAAAAAAATGGGGGCTGTAACTGCAAAATATGATGCACTCGTGCAGGCAAGTCCACAACAAAAAGAGGTTCTAGATAAAGAAAGAAAAACGGTATTGTTACAGTCATCTTATGCAGGTTCGCTGGGCAGTTTTATTGAGCCTGCTATTCGCCCATTAGGGTACGACTGGAAAATAGGAATAGCACTTATCACTTCCTTTGCTGCTAGAGAAGTATTTGTTGGAACGATGGCCACACTTTATTCTGTAGGAGATGATGCAGATGCAAACAGCAGTACCCTTCGGCAAAAAATGGCTGCCGCAAAACGGGCAGATGGTACAAAAGTTTATGACCTTGCCACTGGTTTATCCCTTCTTGTATTTTATGTAATCGCCATGCAATGCATGAGCACATTGGTTATTGTAAAGCGAGAAACCAAAACTTGGAAATGGCCGGTAATACAATTTATTTACATGACTGGACTGGCGTATTTATTAAGCTGGGTTACGTATTTAATTTTTAAATAGAAATAAAATCACATAAAAAAGCGGATGCTTTCACATCCGCTTTAATTTCTTTATGACCCTTCTTAACTTAGCGCCTTTGTGGTTCAAAACAAAACCTACCAAGGATATTTATTCGCTTTTATACATGCATCAGCAATTCTTCTTCTTGCATCTTTGCTGTTAAATGGTGCCATTTTGGTAAAACGTTTTAGGCCTAACAACATCATGCGTTGCTCATCGCCATCGGCAAAAGCATTAATGGCTTCTTTACCGGCTTTGTTTACTGCATCTACAGCATCATTTAAATAAACACGCATCATATCTGTTTGTACAGAAACCGCATCAGCACCTTGCTTATCGCTCATTTTTATTACACGAAGCAAAGCACTTTCTGCATGAAAAGTCGCAATACTCATATCTGCAATATTCATCAATATTTCTTGTTGGTCGCTCAAGCCCATCATTAGCTTTTGTACAGCTGAACCGGCAACCATTAAAATTGCTTTTTTCATTTGTACAACAGCTTTTTTCTCTGCTGAAAAAGCAGTTTCATCTTCGTTTCCAAAATCAGGAATACTCATTAGCTCTTTACTTACCGCCATTGCCGGTCCCATCAAATCCAGTTTCCCTTTCATAGCACGCTTCAACATCATATCTACCGTAAGCAAACGGTTAATTTCATTTGTTCCTTCGTAAATTCTGTTTATCCGACTGTCTCTGTAAGCACGGCTTATCATATACTCATCACTAAAACCGTTACCACCATGTATCTGCACGCCTTCATCAACAATTAAATCCAACACTTCGCTGCCATCAACTTTTAGCATGGCACATTCAATAGCAAATTCTTCTGCAGAACCGAGATGCGCTTCAGCAAAAGATTTGCCCGATGCTATCATTTCAGTTTCTTTATCATCTATCCATTTGCTGGTGCGGTACAGTGCACTTTCGCTTACCCACATGCGGGTAGCACATTCAGCCAATTTGTGTTTAATGGCTCCAAAATTTGCAATAGCAGTTTTAAATTGCTCACGGGTATTGGCATATTGCACAACAGAATGAAAAGCCATTTTAGCTCCTCCCAATGCAGCTGCACATAATTTTAACCTCCCAATATTTAAAATGTTAAAAGCAATAATGTGACCTTTTCCAATTTCGCCTAACAGATTTTCAACCGGCACTTTACAATCTTGAAAATACAGTTGCACGGTAGAAGATCCTTTGATACCCATTTTATGTTCTTCAGGCCCCTGTGTAAAACCATCCATACCACGCTCTAAAATAAAAGCTGTAAACTTATCGCCATCAATTTTTGCAAAAACGGTATAAATATCTGCAAACCCACCATTGGTGATCCAGCATTTTTGTCCGTTTAAAATATAATTTTTTCCATCTTCACTTAGTATGGCGGTAGTTTTTGCACTTAATGCATCGCTGCCTGCATTTGGTTCTGTAAGTCCGTAAGAACCTTTCCATTCGCCACTGCTTAACTTCGGAATGTATTTTTGTTTTTGTGCTTCTGTGCCAAAATATAAAATTGGCAAAGTACCAATTCCTGTATGAGCAGCAATGGCAACACTAAACGAAAATCCACCACCTAAGCCTTCATTCACCAGTGTAGAGGTTATAAAATCTTTGCCCAATCCACCCAAATCTTCAGGGGTTGATGCGCCCAATAAACCCTGCTCGCCTGCTTTTTCCATCAGTGATGGCATAAGCCCGGGTTCCAGTTTATCAATACGGTCAATA
>JAYTCO010000219.1:0-1869 GCA_043736415.1 Ferruginibacter sp.
ACCAAAATTAACCTGCAATAACTATGTATTAATCCCTATAATTTAAAGCAGGCTTTCTATCGCCCAGCAATGCTTTGTATTTGTAATTGCCTTTTGAAATAATAAATTCTTCTTTGGCTTTTTTAATCAGTTCAGGATTTGTAAACAAATCTATTGCAGTAAGTGCCATTGTTTTTGCCGCTACCATCATTCCCTTTATACCAATATCAGTTGCGCCACAAGCAACTGCCTGCCAGCTGTGGGCAGCGGTGCCAGGCACCCATGTTGCAGTTTCCAAACCTACCGTTGGTACGGCATAACTCACATCGCCTACATCTGTTGAACCCTGGCTTTTTTCTATGTGCATAGGCATCACTGTTGCAGCTTCGGCATAACCCGGGGCTGCACTCAAAAAGGATTTCTCCAGTTCTTTTGAGAACATAATTTCTTTGTCAGTATAATTTACACCACCTACTTTTTCTAAATTGCTTTGCATGTTTGCTGCCAATGTTTTATTAATCAACAGGTCATGTGTACCACCAATAATTTCATAATCCATTTTTGTCCCCGTACCCATTGCTGCACCTTCTGCTGCTTTTACAACACGGTCAAAAATGCTAACTGTATTTGCTCTTTCGGGGTTTCTTACATAGTAATACACTTCAGCAAATTCAGGTACAACATTTGGCGCTTTGCCCCCATTTGTAATAACATAATGTATGCGGGTTTCCTGCGGAATATGTTCTCTCATCATGTTAACCATATAATCCATAGACTCAACGCCATCCAAAGCGGAGCGACCTTTTTCTGGAGAAGCAGATGCATGTGCGGCAATGCCGTAAAACCTAAACTTGGCAGATTTATTTGCGAGCGCACTTGTATACGTAATAGAATTATTATCGCTTGGGTGCCAGTGTATCACCACATCCACATCATTAAAAAGTCCTTCTCTTACCATGTAAACTTTTCCGCTGCCTCCCTCTTCGGCCGGTGTACCAAATACTTTTATGGTGCCTTTTATTTTACCGTCTGCCATCAGTTTTTTAATGGCAATACCAGATGCAACAGAACCTGTTCCAAATAAATGATGACCACATGCATGGCCACTGTTTTTGTTTACAAGTGGTGTTTTTGTAACAGCACTGTCCTGAGATAAACCGGGCAGCGCATCATACTCGGCCAATATTGCAATCACCGGTTTGCCGCTGCCATATGTAGCTACAAATGCGGTAGGCATGCCTGCTACCCCAGCTTCTACTGTAAAACCATTACTTTTTAAAGTGTTTTGCAATAGTGCAGAACTCTGCACTTCTTTGTAACCCACTTCAGCAAATCCCCAGATGTTTAGAGCAATATTTTTATAAGCATCGTAGCCGTTCTGAATATTAGTTGTAGCTTCTTTTTTTAAATTGTTTATATTATTTATGTTGCTGTTGTTTTGTGCGTCGGCATTCAAGACGAAAAGAATTGCTGCCAGAGAAAGTAATAATTTCATAATAATTATTTTGTTAGGTTGGTATGATAACTTAAAAATATAAAAGTTTTTACGGGGAAAGCAAATAAATAATTTGATAGTTCTTTTTACAATAAGCTGACGGGAGATATTTCACCAAAAATTAAGTTAACATGCGTAAGCCAGATATGTTATTGAATGGTTTGGATATTAATTTGGTAATGCTGTTACATTAAATACATTGTTATGAAAAGATTTATACTTCCCCTCATTGTCATTGTAATTTTATCATCCTGCGGCAGCAGTAAAAATTATTTAGAAAGATCAGATGCGGACCGTGCCCTACAAGATGCAGTTAAGAAACTGGCCAAGGATAAAAATGATGGCGATGCACTTTCAGCCATTCCTGTTTTGTACAGTAACATCAAAATTGATCA
>JAYTCO010000220.1:0-1868 GCA_043736415.1 Ferruginibacter sp.
TTCTTTCAAAAAGTTTTTTGTTGAAATGTTACCATTATTGCAATGTACAAGCAAAAATATTTAGTTGGAATAAACCAAATAAAATCCAACAATAAATAATCCTTCTTAACTGTTCAAAATATTCATAAACATTTTTTGGGATACCATTGCTGCACCCATGCTTATTAAATGATCTGTCCTCATCTGGCAATCAATTAAGGTGTAATTATTTTGTGTGCAAAGCCATATCAGTGCTGCTTTAGATGCATTGCTTTCAGTGCTGAACATACTCTCACCACAAAACACATTATTTATTTCAAGCCCATACATACCGCCAACCAATTCATTGTTTTGCCAAACTTCTATACTTTTTGCAATGCCCAGTGTATGTAATTTTATATATGCTTCTTCCATTTCGTCCGTAATCCAGGTTCCATCTTGTCCTTTGCGTTCGGTATTTTTACAGGCTGCAATAACAGCCGCAAAAGCTGTATTTGTTGTTACATCAAATTCCTTTGCACGCATGCTTTTCTGCATGCTTTTACTTACATGAATTTTTGATGGATAAATTACACAGCGCTCATGTGGCGAAAACCAGCAGATAGGATCTTCATCACTAAACCAGGGGAATATGCCGCTTTTATAAGCGGCTAAAATACGGTCGGGTTTTAAGTCTCCGCCAATAGCAAGCAGACCGTCCGGTTCTGCGAGTGCAGTATCAGGAAATAAAGTATCGTTATCGTTTAATTGAAAAATCATTGTGTTGAACCACTAAGACGCAAAGATAAATTCAGAAGAATCATAAAGAATTACAAGGTTTTATTGAATGTTCCTTTCTTTCCAGGAATATTTACCAAACTTACCCAGCCAACCGGCAATAATTGTATAGCAAATATGAAAGGGCTGTAGCAACGGGAAAAACCACAACATATTTTTTTTATTAAAAAAAGATGCAACTGGAAATAAAAAAAATAGTTCCGATACTATTTTGAAAAATAACATCCATAACCATCTAACAAGTATTGAGTATTGAGTATTGAGTATTGAGAGTGGAGCGTTGTAAAAAATAGTTATGATAGGTATCGCAAGCATCACTACATTAAAAAAATACACCAACACAAGAACTGGTAATATTCTTTTGTCATCATATTTTTCTGCTTTGCTTGCCCAGCGAATGCGCTGGTTAAAAAACTCTTTTATAGTTTGAACTGCGGCCGTTTTTACAACAGCGTCTTTAGATTTTAAAAACAGAACTCGATCAGGATATTGTTTATAAATTTTGTGCATGAGCAGCATATCATCGCCGCTGGCAATTGTATCAATACCTGCAAAGCCGCCTACCTCATTGAATGCAGCACGTTCAAAAGCCATATTTGCACCATTGCACATGGTCATTTGTTTTTTATTTACAACTGCTGCAGTTATTCCCTGCAGCGTCATAAAATCCAAGCTTTGAAAAATTTGTATAAAGCTCCAGCCACAATCAATTGCAACCGGTGCTGCAATAAAAGCAGGATTTTTTTCTTCGTAAAATGCAGCAATAGTTTGCAGCCATTTTATTGGAACAATACAATCTGCATCGGTTGTAATTATTAAAGTACCGGTTGCCTGCGCCACGGCTACCTCTATTGCTTTCTTTTTATAGGAATTAATTTTTGTGGAGACATGTTCACTGAGTGAAATTAATTGTACGTTTTGTGAAATGTATTTTTTTACAATGTTTGCAGTGTCATCTTCTGAATGGTCATCTACAACAATTATTTCCAGTAATTGTGCAGGATAATTATTTTGTAAAATAGATTGAAGACAGAATTCAATATTAGCTGATTCGTTTCGTGCCGGGATTATGATAGATATAAATGTAGTTGGTGTTTTTGAATTGATGATTT
>JAYTCO010000221.1:0-10590 GCA_043736415.1 Ferruginibacter sp.
TCAAAAATATTTCTGTCGTACTGTGGTATTTTGAAAACTTAAAAATTTCTTTATTTAACTTTCTGCCACAGGTTAATATTTCACCCCAAATAAGTTTGCAATTAGTATCTAAGTAAATTTTACTGTTTGTTATAAAAATTGAATTTTGATGTGGCACTGAAGGATGCGGTAAATAAGTGAATGACGCAGCATTTTGCAGATAAACCTGCATATTCTGTGTTGCCCCTTTTTGCATATTAAATAATCGCTGATAAGATTGTGTATGAAGTTGGAAATTACAGTTTTCTCCAACATCAATTCTGATTTCCACTTCATCTTCATCTAAAATACCTGGCGAAGAACTCATCAGCATTAAATGTAAATCCTTACCACGCTTATCTTCTGTAATGTTCATTATTTTTAGCGGTGCTGTAAAATAACAATTTTGAATTGTTGATATATTATTTCGAAATAAAGTTTGTATATGTACCGTTGCTTTCAATAACTGTTTTAATTTTTAAGATATTTTATCTGCACAATTTTGGTTCTTCTGTATCTTCCAGCAGCGCATATTTTTTAATCCAACCAATAACATCATATAACCCATGTAAACTCATTAAGTTTGTAAATACAAATGGTTTTCCATTTCGCATTCTTCGTGCATCTGTTTCCATCATTTCTAAATTAGCATTTACATAAGGTGCTAAATCAATTTTATTGATGATGAGCAAATCACTTCTTGTAATTCCGGGACCACCTTTCCTAGGTATTTTATCTCCTTCTGCAACATCAATTACAAATATGGTTACATCAGCAAGGTCAGGACTAAATGTTGCAGACAAATTATCACCGCCACTTTCTATAAATATTATTTGTACTTCAGGAAAACGATTGGCCATGTCTTCTACTGCTTCTAAGTTCATACTGGCGTCTTCTCTTATAGCTGTATGTGGACAGCCACCGGTTTCTACACCAATGATTCGTTCGGCAGGTAATAAACTATTCTTGGTAAGAAACTCAGCATCTTCTTTTGTATAGATGTCATTGGTTATAACGGCAATGCTGTAATCGTTTATCAAATGGCGGCTTAGCCTTTCTATTAAGGCTGTTTTACCTGATCCAACAGGGCCGGCCACGCCAATTTTTATATAACTTCTTTCCATTTAATATTTAACCGCTAATGCACAAAGGGTTATTTTTATTTTTAAATTAAATACAATATGTAAACAATTGTTTGCTCCACAGGGCTTTTACGTTTATCGCTCAACTCATATACAACCTCGAATACAACCTCTCATGCTGCATGCTTTTTATATCGAAACCTGTACAACACAATCCAATTAGATTCTCATCGGGCTTTAAAGATCTTCCTGCCAAATCATCAATTAGTTTATGTAATGAAAATAAAATTTCTTGTCCATTTTGCTGGCTTAGTGGTATAAGTTTTACTGCATTTGTTACATAACCCACCGCAGCGTTGTAGTAAAATCCACATAAAGCATTTTTCTTAGAAATTTTAGATGCTGCGGCACACATAGCAAAAGCAATACAATAATGACCAATAGCTTTCCGGCTTCTAATAGCGTCGGCATAGCTATCTAAAAAAATATTTTTAGTTAATGGCATAAAAATTTTGATTAACCTCATTCCTAATTTATTGCTTGCGTTTCTTATTTCTGCGGGTAATTTTACCGCACTACATTCTTCATCTAACAATAATAATTTTTTAAAATCATTTTTTTTTGCTGCATCAAATGCCAATGATAAAAAAGCCGCATCGGTGTAGCATAAATTTTGTGACAACATTTGCTCAACAAATAATTTAGCAGTAACCGAGTCTTTTACCAAACCCTGTTGCACATAAGTTTCTAGTCCTGCTGAATGAGCAAAACCGCCAATAGGTAATGTGGGATCTGTAAGGTGCAATAAATTTAATAATGCACTACTCATTGTTTACGGTAAGCTTCATAATTTTTGAAAATAAGGTTTCGTTTTGATTACCATGAGGTGTTACAGTGGTTTTGAGTGACTGTAATAACTTTCTTTGCTCTTGTTTAATACTATAACCAAGTGTAATTAATAATTTAAACAAAGGTTTTTCAAAGGGCACCAGCACTTCATCATTCTCAAAAAATAATGGCAAGTGCTTATTGCCTATTTCATAACATACACTTGCCATTTCAAACATATTTTTTGGTGCAATCACCAAACATTCACATGGCAGCACCTCTGCTATAATGATGGAATAATCATCTTCAAAAAAAATATCCCCTTCTGCTATTAAAGGGTTACCCTTTAAAAACTTTAAAGAGATATCAGTTCCTGACTTTGTCACTTTTCTTTGAATTCGTTTGTTGGTTTCGTACCATTCAAATGTAACAACGTCAATAGTTTTATCGCTAGCTCCTACTGATTTTATATTTCCTTTTTTTTCTTTAATAAGCATTGATAATATATAAATGAAATTGGCAATGGAAAGCCAAATGTTTTAAAACAAAAAATAACGCTGTGCCATTGGTAATTCTTTCATAGGCTCGCAGGTTATTATTTCACCATCTACTTTTACTTGATAGTTTTCAGGGTTCACATCTATTTGCGGGGTGGCATCATTGTGTATCAAACTTTTCTTAGAGATATTTCTGCAATTTTTTACCGGTAATATCATTTTTTGCAAACCATATTGCTGTACTATATTTTTTTGGAGTGATAATTTTGAAACAAATGTGGCACATGTATTAAACAATGCCTTACCGCTTGCACCAAACATGTGCCTGTAAATAACAGGCTGCGGTGTAGGAATGGAAGCATTAGGATCTCCCATTTTTGCAGCTATTATCATACCTCCTTTTATAATCATTTCAGGTTTTACACCAAACATAGCAGGCTTCCATAACACAATGTCAGCAAGCTTGCCAGCCTCTAATGAACCCGTATATTCACTTATACCGTGCGATATTGCAGGATTGATGGTGTATTTAGCAATGTATCTTTTTACTCTAAAATTATCATTGTTATTTTTTGCATCTTCTGCCAAAGCACCACGTTGCACTTTCATTTTGTGGGCCGTTTGCCATGTGCGAATTATGACTTCTGCAACCCGTCCCATTGCCTGGCTATCACTGCTCATCATACTAAACACACCCATATCATGTAAAATATCTTCTGCAGCTATTGTCTCAGGACGAATACGACTGTCAGCAAAAGAAACATCTTCCGGTACATTTTTATCGAGATGATGACAAACCATTAGCATATCTAAATGCTCATCAATTGTATTTACTGTAAATGGCCTTGTTGGATTTGTTGATGACGGCAACACATTTGGAAACATGGCAGCTTTAATTATATCAGGAGCATGCCCACCACCGGCGCCTTCGGTATGAAAAGTATGTATTACTCTTCCGTTTATGGCATTAATGGAATCTTCTAAAAAACCGCCTTCATTTAAAGTGTCTGTATGAATAGCTACCTGTACATCATGCTTATCTGCAATCGTTAGAGCAGCATTAATAACAGCCGGTGTACTTCCCCAATCTTCATGAATTTTTAAACCCAATGCACCTGCTTCTATTTGCTCTTCGAGAGGTTCAAGACTAGCGCAATTGCCCTTTCCAAAAAAACCTAGGTTCATAGGAAATGCTTCTGCAGCCTCCAGCATTTTTTGTATGTTCCATGCACCAGGTGTAACGGTTGTAGCATTGCTACCATCTGCAGGGCCAGTGCCACCGCCAATCATTGTGGTAATACCACTGAACAATGCATGGTCAATTTGTTGGGGACAAATGAAATGAATATGTGTATCTACACCGCCGGCAGTTGCAATTAAACCTGCACCCCCATGCACTTCTGTGCTCGCCCCAATGATCATATTTTCTGTGATACCGTCCATCGTATCTGGATTACCGGCTTTACCTATGCCTATAATTTTTCCATCTTTTATTCCAATATCGGCTTTTACAATTCCCCAATGGTCAATAACAATAACACTGGTAATAACAAAATCTAATACTCCTTCATTTCGAGTGGCGGTAGCCGATTGTGCCATGCCATCACGTATCGTTTTCCCTCCGCCAAATTTTGCTTCATCCCCATAAACGGTATAGTCTTTTTCTATCTCAATAAACAATTCAGTATCTGCAAGGCGTACTTTATCCCCCGTTGTTGGGCCGTACATGTTTGCGTATTTTATTCTGCTAATTTCCATTGATAAGAAATGTTGAATAGGGAATTATGAATAAGGTTTATTTTTAAAATTATTTTCCTCGGCCTTTTTAAGCGCTGTCTTTTTATTTGTTTCGTTTATACCTCCATCTACCAAATTATTAAAGCCGAATATTTTTTTATTACCTCCAAACTCTACCAGCTCACATACTTTTTCTTCACCGGGTTCAAAACGCACAGCTGTTGCTGAAGCTATGTTTAAGCGCATGCCATAGGCTTTATTTCTATCAAATTCCATTTGCTTATTTATTTCAAAAAAATGAAAATGCGAACCAATTTGTACCGGTCTATCCCCTGTGTTTACTACAACTATTTTTATAGTACTTCTGCCTGAATTGCATTGAATGCTTTCATTTTTTAAAAAATATTCACCGGGAATCATATGTTTAGATTTTTAATTCTATTTAGCGAATTGGGTCATGTACAGTTACTAATTTTGTTCCATCGGGGAAAGTACCTTCCACCTGTATGTCGTGTATCATTTCGGCTACGCCGGGCATTACATCTTCTTTTGTGAGAATAGTAGCACCATATTGCATTAATGTTGCAACAGTTTTACCATCCCGAATTTCTTCCTGTAAACGAGAACTTATTAAAGCAATTGCTTCAGGATAATTTAATTTAAGACCTCTTGCTTTTCGTTTTTCCGCCAATTCACCAGCTAAGTGTAAAAGCAATTTTTCAGTTTCCCGAGCTGTTAAATGCATATTCTTTTTGAATTGAAGTTAATTAAAGAAATGTATTTTACGAAATGGCTGCTTAAATGAGTACATTCTTTAAATTGTTACCGAATAATAATTTAACGTTATAAAATAAAAAAGCGCCCTTTTACAAAGACGCTTTAAAATCACATTGTTTATCCTACAATATTATTACCTCATTTTCCTTTTTAAATTTTCATCTATAGCATCTAAAAATTCTTCTGTATACAAATAATGAGTTCCATGTTCCACTTTATTACCATGAATACATACTGCTAAATCTTTGGTCATTTTGCCACTCTCAACAGTTTCTACACAAACATTTTCCAGGTCATTACAAAAATCTATAAGCGGCTGGTTGTTGTCTAATTTTCCACGAAAGGCAAGTCCTCTTGTCCAGGCAAAAATAGATGCAATAGGATTGGTAGAAGTTGGTTTTCCTTTTTGATGATCTCTGTAATGGCGGGTTACAGTACCATGTGCAGCTTCTGCTTCCATTGTTTTACCATCGGGTGTTATTAAAACAGAAGTCATTAAACCCAAGCTACCAAATCCTTGTGCTACTGTATCGCTTTGCACATCTCCATCATAATTTTTACAGGCCCATACAAAATTGCCATTCCACTTTAATGCGCTTGCTACCATGTCATCAATTAAACGATGCTCATAGGTAATGCCGGCCTCAGCATATTTTTCTTTAAATTCATTTTGATAAACTTCTTCAAAAATATCTTTAAAGCGACCATCGTATTTTTTTAGAATTGTATTTTTTGTAGATAAATACAAAGGCCACTTTTTGCTCAATGCCATATTTAAACAACTGCGTGCAAAGCCATAAATACTTTCATCTGTATTGTACATGCTCATTGCTACACCATTACCTTTAAAATTATACACGTCAAAAACCTGTGCTTCTCCACCATCTTCCGGTGTAAAAGTCATCGTTAATTTTCCTTTGCCTTTTATTACTGTATCGGTTGCACGGTACTGGTCTCCAAAAGCATGGCGACCTACAATAATTGGAGCTGTCCAGTTAGTTACCAAACGTGGTACATTTTGCATGACGATTGGCTCACGAAAAACAGTTCCATCCAAAATATTTCGAATAGTTCCGTTAGGCGACTTCCACATTTGTTTTAGTTTGAACTCCTCTACACGTTGCTCATCAGGTGTGATGGTAGCGCACTTTATTCCTACACCGCAAGCCTTTATTGCATTGGCAGCATCAATAGTTACCTGGTCATTTGTTTCATCTCTGTACTCCATTCCCAAATCAAAATATTGAATAGGTACTTCCAAATATGGAAGTATTAGTTTGTCTTTAATAAATTTCCAAATGATCCTTGTCATTTCATCTCCATCCAGTTCTACTACTGGGTTCGCAACCTGTATCTTACTCATAAATAATTTACTTTTTTTTCAAAAATACGATAAAAGAAGTTTTAAACTATTCTATGCACATCTATGCGTTTTTGTAAGAATTTATTAATCCCGTGAAATGCATAAAATGGTTACATTCAAATAAATTTTTAAACCATTTAAATTACAAATCATGACTACACAGGAAGTTGCTGACAAATTTATGGAAATGGCAAACCATGGTAAATACAACGAAATTCAGGATAAATTATATGCAGAAAACTGCGTAAGCATTGAACCTGCAAATAGTCCCGGTCTTAATAATGTAGAAGGCTTAAATGCTATAAAAGAAAAGGGCAAAAAATTTAATGAAGCAATTGAAGAAATGCATGGCGGTTACACAGGCAATGCAATAGTAGCCGGTAATCACTTTGCGGTAACAATGGGCATGGATGCAACTATGAAGGGAGCAGGACGAATGAAAATGGATGAGGTTGCCGTTTACGAAGTAAAAGATGGAAAAATAGTAAAAGAGCAGTTTTTCTTTTAAAAAATAAACCCGGCAATATCTAAGAAATGATTTGCCGGGTTGGTTTATAAAATAGAAGAATTATTTATCTTCTATAAATTCCTGATAATCTCATCTGCAAATTCACTGGTTTTTAAAAGCGTTCCTTCTTTCATTAAATTATAAAAGTCAATTGTTACCGTTTTATTTCTAATGGTTTTGCCAACTGCATTTGTAATAAGATCTGCAGCATCTCTCCAACCCATATATTCTAACATCATTACTCCGCTTAAGATTACGGAGGATGGATTCATTGTATTGGTATTAGCAAAACGTGGAGCCGTGCCATGTGTTGCCTCAAAAACTGCATGCCCGGTAAGATAATTTATGTTTGCACCCGGTGCAATACCAATGCCACCAACCTGAGCTGCCAATGCATCAGAAATATAATCACCATTTAAATTTAAAGTAGCAATAACAGAATAATCCTGTGGGGCCAACAATGCCTGTTGTAAAAAGTTATCCGCAATGGCATCTTTAATAATTACTTTGCCACCAACTGCGCTTATTTTCATTTCTTCATTTGCAACCGCTTCACTACTTTCTTTTTTGGTTTTTTCCCATTGCTGCCATGTGTAAACCTGTCCGCCAAACTCTCTTTCTGCCAGCTCATAACCCCATTGTTTAAAGGCACCTTCGGTATATTTCATAATATTGCCTTTGTGGACAATTGTAACGCTTGGCAATTTATGTTCAATAGCAAATTCTATTGCGGAGCGTATCAATCTTTCACTTCCATCTTTACTTACGGGCTTAATCCCAAGCGAGGTCGTTTCAGGAAAACGAAATGCTTTCACACCTAATTCTTCAACTAAAAATTTCAACAATTTTGTACATTCCGGCGTACCCGTCATAAATTCTATACCTGCATAAATATCTTCTGTATTTTCTCTGAAAATCGTCATGCTCACTTTCTCAGGTTGCCACATTGGTGAAGGTGTTCCTTCAAAATATTTTACTGGGCGCAGACAAACATACAAATCCAGCTCCTGCCTGAGCGCAACATTTAAGCTCCGTATGCCGCCACCTACGGGTGTTGTAAGCGGACCTTTAATTGACAACAAATAATCTTTAAAAGCCTGCATGGTTTCTTCAGGCATCCAACTGCCGGTTGCATTAAACGCTTCTTCACCTGCTAATACTTTTAACCATTCAATTTTCTTTTCGCCGCCATAAGCTTTTTGCACTGCTGCATCAAAAACCCTCACACTTGCTTTCCAAATATCCGGACCAATACCATCACCTTCAATAAACGGGATAGTGGGATTATTAGGAACGGCAAGCACACCGTTTTGCATTGTTATTTTTTCAGACATATTTATTAAGTATTTAGTATTGAGATATAAGAATTAATTCTTTTATTAAATCTTGTGTCTGATATCTTGATTGTTTTTTGTCCAGGCAAACAAGCAGCCTTGGTCAATATCGTTGTGTCACTCACTTGTACGGCATACCAATATTGAGCATTTTCTGTGCTGCAAAAATAAAGGAATCAATATAAAATTTGTGGTAAAATGATGGTAGAAATTACCTTAAGGATAAAGTGGGAAAATTCTTGTAAAAAAAGTTTTTTACTTTTCAATTAAAAACTAATACTACAATTCACCCATTCCTCTTCAAACTTTATCCCGTCAAATTTTTTATAAAAATTTATTGCGGGTTCATTCCAATCGAGCACCTGCCAAACCAGGCCGCTGTATTTTTTACTTTTACATTCTTCCACAAGTTTATCAAACAATAATTTACCGATTCCTTTGCCACGCATATCTTCTGTAACCAACAAATCTTCTAAATACATTCGCTGTCCTTTCCAGGTACTGTAACGGATATAATAAAGTGCAAAGCCTTTTACAATACCATTTTCTTTGGCTACAAATGCATCCCACACGGGTTTATCTCCAAAACCACTTTCTATAAAATGCTCCATGGTAACGGTAATTTCATCAGGTGCTTTTTCATAAACTGCCAACTCTTGAATGAGATTCATAATGGTTTCACAATCTTCTTTTACGGCTTTTTGTACAACTATTTCCATTCTTTTTATTTTCAATGTAAAACTAATTATTGAATGGCATGTAAAGTTTACTTTTGTTTAAATAAAGAATTTATACCTACATGAAAAAAATGCTTTCTCAATATGCTGCTTACAATCTTTGGGCAAACCAAAGAATTATTGAAGTAATAAATAATCTTTCTGACGAACAAACAGAAAGGCACATCGAAAGCAGTTTTAATGGCATTCAAAAAACTTTGCTTCATTTATGGGATGTAGAAAGCATTTGGTGGCAGCGTTTAAAACTAACTGAAACACAGGTGTGGCAAAGCGATACCTACACAGGTTCATTAATGGAACTTACCAATAATTTACTGGCACAAAGTAAACAATGGAAGGAATGGATTGACATTGCTACTGAAGCTGCTTTGGAGCATGAATTTATTTACAGAAATTCTAAAAAAGATCAGTTTAAACAGCCGGTTTACGAAATGCTTATGCATTTGTTTAATCACCAGACTTACCACAGAGGTCAAATCGTTACCATGATACGGCAGTTAGGAGAACCAAATATTCCCAACACTGACTTAATTTCTTTTCTTAGAAAAAAGTAAACTTTAATAAAGTAAATAACATTAAAAAATAGTTATCGCAAATTGAGAATTCACAACTCACAATTCACTAGTTGTGATCTACCATTACCATTTTTACACCATACCCGATATAACCGGGAAATGCAAGCTGGTATTCAAAATGAATAAAATCTCTTTGTACAAGCCCAATATCTTTCGCATAAATTTCCTGCGAGTAATCTCTTGAGGCAATATTTGTTTGGTTAGGCTGGCCTGCAGGTATTACAGGTAAATTAACTGATTCATCAATTTCCTTCACTGTTATTGTATTTGCTATATTAAACGTTCCTACTTTTTTTGGTTGATTAACCTCAGTATATGTATAATCCCAATCTGCTAAATATTGTAAATCAGATCCTACAGATGTAACATCAATGGCAGAATTTCCTTTCCATTTTCTGTCATTTATTATAGGTAGCGTAAGTTTTAAATAACGAAGATTATTTTCTGTAAACTCAAAATTTGTTCCCGTATTAACCGCTACAAACGTGTTATCGGGCGTAAAAATTCCGTTTGGTAAAGTTCTTATGTAACGCACAATTCTAAAAGCTTTGCGCCCCAAAAGATCTTTAAGGGAATCTGCAGTTAAATATTTTACCTCATAAAAATGGTGTGCTTGTGTAGCCCCAAAATTTAAATAAACTAAAGAGTCTAAATTATAAGTAACATATTTTCCTACAGCAAGCGGCGCATAATCACTGATAGGCGTAATCTGCAACTTCTCCGACTCTTTTTTGCAGGCTGCAAAAAAAACTACGATTGCCAATAATAAAATTATTTTCTTCATAAAATAAATATACAAATATTTAATAAAATGGAATTTAGATCAGTATATAATTTTAATTATCAAATTCCCCTTTGTATAACGCCGCCACCAATCAAATCATTGCCTTCGTAAAAAACTGCACTCTGTCCGGGGGCAACGCCTTTTACATTTTCATAAAATTTTACCGTTATTCCGTTATCTGATGTATATAAATTACTGAGTGCTCCTTTGTCTTTATAACGGATTTTCGTCACTGCTTCCATACCTTGGGTAATTCCATCATACTTCATCCAGTTTATTCCTCGTACCGTCATTTCTGTTTGGTTCAAAGCCTCTTCATCCCCCAACACCACTGTATTAGTTTCAGGAAT
>JAYTCO010000222.1:0-1865 GCA_043736415.1 Ferruginibacter sp.
TGTACCTTCTTTGCTTAATTTATTGGGATCAATTACTTCTTCAACTTTTCCATCTAATCCTTTTTGTCTGTACAAAACAGATTGGTTTTGCAGGCCATCGTTTTTATAAAAATAATACCATTCTCCTTTTCTGGCTGGCGCTGAATATTTTGGGTAATTAAAAACTTTTTCAATGGCTGATTGAAATTTTACACGGTAAGGAATCTGGTTTAGATAACCGAATGTTATTTTGTTCTCTGCAGTAACCCAGTCCTTGGTTTCAGGGCTTTTATCATCTTCCATCCAGCGGTAAGGATCGGAAACTTTTGTACCGAAATAATCATCTACTGTGTTTCCTTTCTGCGTTACAGGATACGTTAATTGTGCATGGGCATTCATTATTGAGAGTAACATTAAGAAGAGGGTGAATTGTTTCATGAGAAATTGTTTGGTTAATTAGTTGAATGGTTGTTTAGTTGTATGAAAATTACGGAAAAACTTTATAAACAGTACCACGATGCAAAATAGTAACTACAATAATTTTTGGATTAATTATCTGTAAACCCATTCTATAATTTCCTATTCTAATGCGATAGTAATTTGTGTATCCACTAAGTTTTTTCAGGTCTTTAATTTCAGTTACATTCTTTGCTTTTTCCAACGCTTCCAACACCGCTATTGCACTTTCTCTGATATATTTTGGAACTGATTTTAATTGTTTTTCAAATACTTTGGTGATGATTATTTCCATGCCTTCATATTGGTTTTGAGTTGCGCCAAGCTAAGCGTCTCCTCTTTATTTGTATTGTCCATCACCAACCCGAAATAATAATCTTCCAACTCTTCGTTTTCTATAACATTTAAAATTTTATCTATCTCTTCATCTGTCCAGGAGTTGCGTTGTTTTTTTACTGAAAAATGATTTGGTAGCAATCCAATTTTTTCTGCAATGAAAATATTTTTATAACCGCTTTTGTCTATAAGTACCGAAATGTTCTTTTTTAGAAGTTGATATTCACCAATAATCTCTCTCATGTTTTGTTATTTACATTACAAATATAGTACTTTTAAAATACAGAAATGTGTTGAAAAGTTGATGGTTGATAGTTCGTTGGTTGAATAGTTGAATGATTAAATCTATAAAATTATAATATTCTCTAAATAATTTTACTTTAATCTTATGTCTCACATCTAATATCTTATATCTACAATAATATTCCTTTTAGAAAAAGATATGCGACAGAAAAATAAATGACAATTCCTGTAACATCTACCAGCGTTGCCACAAATGGTGCTGATGATGCTGCGGGATCGAACTTTAATTTTTTTAAGATTATCGGCAACATCGAGCCCATTAAACTGCCCCAAAGTACAATACCAATTAATGAAAAGAAAATAGTGGCTGCTACCGGTCTCCAGTAAATACCGTAATCGAAAATATGCAGATTCTGCCACAGCACAATTCTAAAATAACCAATGCTTCCTAAAATTACGCCTAATATAAAACCTGATATAAGTTCTCTGCGCATTACACGCCACCAATCTGACAGCGTGACTTCTCCCAAAGCCATTGCCTGTATAATTAATGTGCTGGCCTGCGAACCACTGTTGCCGCCGCTACTCATTATGAGCGGTATAAATAATGCAAGTACCGTTGCTGCTTCAATTTCTTTTTGAAAATATTGCATGGCAGTTGCGGTAAGCATTTCGCTTAAAAAAAGGATGACCAGCCAGCTCGCCCTTTTCTTTACAAGTTTTGGAATACTGATGTCTAGATAAGGCTCATCCAAAGCTTCTGTACCACCAATTTTTTGTATGTCTTCTGTGTATTCTTCCTGCGCTACCCAAAGCATATCATCGATGGTTACAATACCCAGCAAAATATT
>JAYTCO010000223.1:0-1860 GCA_043736415.1 Ferruginibacter sp.
CTTAAAAGCATATAAAAAAAAGGTTGTAAAAAGCATTGAAGTTTATGGAGAAATGCACCGTTACATTCCTATACTGGCCAAGTGGAGCGGCTTTAGAAAAATTGGCGAAAAAGTGGTGGAGCACCGTGCAAGAAAATATGGCATTACAAAATTTGGCTGGGAGCGTTTCGTAAACGGCTTTTTAGATCTTGGTTCTATAATGTTTGTGGGCAAATTCGGTAAGCGTCCAATGCATTTTTTCGGTCTTTGGGGCACGCTTTCTTTTATGGCCGGGCTTACCATATTTTTATATCTTACCATTTCAAAATTCTTTTTTGATGGTACGGGAATGACTCAAAGACCGCTTTTTTTCTTTGCGCTTTTTGCCATGACGATTGGTACACAATTATTTTTAGCCGGTTTTATAGGTGAATTAATTGCCCGAAATTCTCCAGATAAAAACAGTTACCTCATTGAACAAAAACTTGGAATATAGTTATGGAAAGTGTTGTAATTATTGGTCCAGCACACCCTTTGCGAGGTGGCCTTGCTACATTTAATGAGCGACTTGCAAGACAATTTATATTGCAAGGTTTTACTACAAAAATCTATACATTTTCTTTACAATATCCAGGCTTTTTTTTTCCTGGTACTACGCAATACAGTGATGCGCCTGTACCTACAGATTTGGATATTAAAGTTTGCATTAATTCAGTGCTGCCAACCAACTGGCTAAAAGTTGGGATAAAACTTAAAAAATTAAAACCGGATTTTATTGTGGTCCGTTATTGGCTACCGGTAATGGGGCCTTGCCTCGGCACGATCTTATGGATTGTAAAGCAAAATAATCACACAAAAATAGTTTGCATCGCAGATAATATTATTCCCCACGAAAAAAGAAAGGGCGATAATTTATTTACAAAATATTTTATTAAACCTGTTGATGCATTTATTGTAATGAGTGAGAAAGTAATGAGTGATTTAAAACAGTTTGATAATACAAAACCGGTGCAACTCATTCAGCATCCTTTGTACGATAATTTTGGAGAGAAAATAGATAAGAGACTTGCAAGAAAAAATATAGGAATTGAAGGAGAAGAAAAGATAATATTGTTTTTTGGTTTTATAAGGAAATACAAAGGGTTGGATATTTTACTGGATGCACTTGCATTGATAAAAAAAGAAAATTCTTCGGCTATATTTAAAGTTTTGATTGCTGGTGAATTTTATGAAGACAGGAAACCTTTTGAAGCGCAGATTGCAAAATTAGGTTTGGAAAATATGCTCATTTTAAGAACTGATTTTATTCCCGATAACGAAGTACGGAATTATTTTTGCGCAGCAGATGTGGTAATTCAACCTTACCGAAATGCCACACAAAGCGGTGTAACTCCCCTCGCCTATCATTTTGAAATACCAATGATTGTTACAAATGTTGGAGGATTACCGGCATTGGTTCCAGACGGTAAAGTGGGTTTGGTAGCTGAGCCTAATGCTGCGGCTATTGCGCAAAAAATAAATGAATACTTCACAAAAGACGAACATTTTTTTATTGAAAATATAATTAAAGAAAAGAAAAAGTTTAGCTGGAAGAAAATGGTAGATGCGATAATTGAAATTTAAAATGTAAAAATAAATTTTGCCTGTAAGTATATCGAACCTACATTTGCATTTCAAACAAACAAATGATCACCACTACATTACATCATCATCATTCCCATACTCGCTCTTAGGCCAGGTGTTAATGATGTATAGCTACATATTTTAAAAACCCCGTCTGAGTAAAACAGACGGGGTTTTTATTTAACTCCGCTTTTTACTCAGTAAACATTAAAAATAAAATGAGTAAACTTAAAATTGCCATACAAAAAAGCGGAAGAC
>JAYTCO010000224.1:0-1849 GCA_043736415.1 Ferruginibacter sp.
CTCTTTCTTATTATAAAAAAGCCATAAGCTTATTTGATAAAAAGAAGAAAATAATTACAATATTATTAGTAAACGTCAGAGTTTTCTACAATCAATTGAATCTGCAGGAAGAACGATTTCAATTCTACAACGACAAATTAAACTACTACCTGCTTAACGGGCCGGTGGAAAATACAGCTCCTTGTTATCATGGATTAGGTGGATATTATAGTTTTAAGGCGGATTTTAATCAGTCAGTAAGTAATTATTTGCGAGCCGCTGAAATTTTCAAGACCTTTTCAAAAAGACAGTATTATAATTCAATCAGTGTAGTTGCAGTTCGGTATTTAGAATGGGGTAATCTTGAAAGAGGTTTATACTATTCAGGCATAACTAAAAAAATTGCCGCCGAGTTAGATACAACTTTAAGTGGTTATCATAATTGGTCGTTGTCTAAAATGAAGCTGAAGCAAAACAAATTTGCTGAGGCACTTGATTACGCACAAAAGGTTGAATCGGCAATACCAAATCAAACAAACCTATTTTATGCTATAGGTCTTGTGCAAAAAAGTTTGACTTATACACAAATGGGTAACCCGCAGGCGGGATATACGAGTTTGATGAAAGCTGTACAGCTTGGTGATTCCCTGTTTCCCAAATTATCCACTAATCAAGGGCAGTTTGAACTGGAATATGCGCTGTTCAAATATTACAATGCGACAAACAAATTCACCGATGCAGAAAAGTTTATACTCAAAGCTTATAGTAAATCGGTCGAGGAAAAGGTTACAGATCTTCAAATAAAATACTTAAGGGATATTGTTAGTTTTTATCTCAATAACAATCAGCCGGAAAAAGCAAAAGGGTATAGTGCTGCCTACTTTAATTTGAGTGATACACTCAGCACAAATCAAAACCGTTACAATATTGCCCAATACGAAATTGAGCAAAAAGAATCTGAACAAAATAAAAAGCTCAATGCATTACAACAGGAACGAGCCGTCCAAGAAGCTACCATCAAACAGCGCAACATTATTCTTTGGGTTTCTTTAGGAGCATTACTATTAATTGCAGCATCGGTAATCTTTCTATACCGCCAGTTATCTATAAATAAACAAGTTTTAAAATCGCTTCGGAAAACGCAGCGGCAATTAATCATGTCAGAAAAAATGGCCAGCCTTGGAGAACTGACCGCTGGTATCGCACACGAGATACAAAACCCGTTAAACTTTGTAAATAATTTTAGTGATGTTAATGCTGAATTGATTGATGAATTGAAAAATGAACTTCAATCGGGTAACAATAGCGAGGCGCTTTTAATAGCTGATGATATAAAAGAGAATGAGAAAAAAATAAATCACCACGGCAAACGTGCCGATGCTATTGTGAAGGGCATGCTGCAACATTCACAAAGTAGTTCCGGTAAAAAAGAGCCAACCGACATCAACGCACTAGCTGATGAATATTTAAGACTAAGCTACCATGGCTTAAGAGCAAAAGACAAGGAGTTTAATGCAGACTTGATAACAAATTTTGATGAGGGCATTGGTATGATGGATGTGGTGCCACAGGATATTGGAAGAGTTCTTTTGAACTTATTTACAAACGCCTTTCACGCAGTGGATGAAAAGAAGAAAGCCACAGACTTAAATGGAGAAAATTATAAACCTACAGTTAGCATGACCACTAAACGAAGTAGCACACCTTCAGGGGCAGGGAGCATTGAAATACGTGTGAAGGATAATGGTAATGGCATTCCTCCTGCAATCATCGACAAAATCTTTCAACCCTTCTTTACCACCAAACCCACCGGGCAGGGAACAGGTTTAGGTTTAAGCTTAAGCTATGATATTATAAAAGCACATGGGGG